>JBGAWX010000009.1:0-27550 GCA_044227375.1 Saprospiraceae bacterium | reverse complement strand
AAAGAAATGGCTTGTCGCTCACAAATAATTCCATGGTAATACTGTCTTTCATATTCATCATCCAGCCTGGATATCAAGTCCTTGACTTTTGCGCTATAATCCAGCCGGTAGATTCCCAATTGATCTGAAATGGAAAGCAATAATATAGCAATCGCTTTCTGGTTATTCGGTTCAATGGCCAATATATCGTGGCATATACTTTCTGATAAATCCGGTTCATTCAGCATGCGATATCGCTCAGCTTTGATTATAGCCTGGGGAATTCCTTCTTTGGTTATGGGTTTAAGTTGAAACATGGTCAGATTAGTTTTTTTGTTAAAAGTTTATTGAGGAATCCCGCAAATTTAGGACAGAGAATCGGGATTTAAGCTATTGATTTATCATACAAAAATCCTATAGTTCATCAAAAATCAACTATTCATTTGTACGTTGCCAATTCGAATTAAGCCGGGATTTTCTATCCATCAATCAAATAAAATAACTACTCCCCATCAAATAGTTGCCAGAAAATAATCAAGCTAGTATTCTTTTTGTATATTTGAACTGGATCTCTGATCAATCTCGTCACAATTTATTACCAAAACCAAGATTAGGCTTTAGACTATAGGCTGTAGGTTATATTCAAAGTAATCAACAAATTACTTTTAAAACTTAATATCAATTATTATCAATACATCCAAGCTATTTTAGACTCTAGCCTTCAGCCTAAAGCCTTTAGCCTGTATTTAAAACCTAACCATATGAAAAAGACGAACATCTATTTATTTTTTATTGCAGTATGCATGATGGCATTTAGCATCAGCAGCATGGCCATGTCCAAGGACACCATCATCATGCCTCCGGATTTTGATGGTATTGACAAGCCCTTCTTTACCTGCTCTGGGAAGTTTGATAAAAATTTTGATCTCAATTCAAAACTTGTCAGCAGCCCAATTTGCGTTAACGGAGAACTCTTGGATTCTGTGTATTGGTTGGCCAATCCAAATGAACCGGATGAGTATCCTGCCCGCAGATTGCCTAAAATCCTGGGTTGGAATTTTATAGAAGATACATCAAGTTTGAATTTTATGCATCCAAATCCGGATACATTATTCTATCCAAAACATAATGATTCTTTATGCTGGTACTCCAATCAACATATCATGGCTCAAGGTACAGGCAGGCCATTTAGTTCGGATTGTGAACACCTTGAAATCCTGTTCTCCGATGAATTGATAAGATCCTCTGCTTCAAATTGTGATGCAGGACCTGTAGGATGCTATAAAATTTTAAGGCTATGGACTATTTATGATTCATGTAATTCAAGCATGAATGTAAAAACGCAGATTATTAAAGTTGTAGACAATGAAGGCCCAATCCTATTGTATGCAGATTCAATAAAAGTAAATACGGAAGCAAATGCCTGTCTCGGCAGATGGGAAGTTTCTCCCGCATGGTTGATTGATAATTGCAGTAATGAATTGCACTATACAGTTGAAGTTGAACATGGTACCATTTTAGGAAATGAGACAAGCGGATATGTTGTCGTGAATATGCCGCTCGGGATGCAAGTAGCAAAAATCATTGCAGAGGATTGTTGTGGCAACATCACTGAGAAAACAGTGATGTTAATCGTCGAAGACAATACTCCACCGAATGCAGTTTGTGATACAGAAGTGGTGGTTTCTATCACGGGCAATCAATCGCCAGGAAAGAATTATGCAAAAATTTTTGCTCATGATCTGGGCATTGGAAGCAGTGAAAATTGTGATACCATAGTCGCTAAAATTATCCGCTTAGATAAACTTAAGGGATCTAATAATGGCAGCAATGACGATCAACAAGACAATAATTCGACATGCAATGGAATTAATGGCGACGATAATTCAATCATAGATGGTAATCAGATTTACTTTGATGATGTGGCTGTCTTTTGTTGTTCGGATGTTGGCAAAACAATATCAGTAGTTATACGTGTTTTCGATCGGAATCCTGGAGCAGGACCAGTACTTCCCTCGGAGATGGCACTGGGTGGAAAATTGCACAACCGTTTTTCTGATTGTATAACCCGGGTTGAAGTACAGGACAAAACTGTGCCTACTTTAGTTGCTCCTCCAAACATTGTTGTAAGCTGTTCATTTCCGATCGATATCGACAAACTCTCAGACCCAAATGATTCTACCTTCGGAAGAGTCGTTACCGATCTTAGCAACCGTCGAAAAGTATATACGCATGACATCGTTTGCTACAATTACTGTATCAAAAATCCAAGGACTGGTTATCCGGGAAATGAACCTGGATCTCCCCCTTCAAATCCTCCTGCACCCGGCAGAGCCTGTGATTATTATAAAATTTTATTTGATACCAATCATGCTGACCGAAAGTATGATATGGTGTGGGGTTTCGATGGATATTCGCTGAGTGCCTGCGAAAATATACCAACAATCGAAGTAAGTGAAAATCGCATTTGCGGACAAGGGAGGATATATCGTAAAATAACAACATTTGGTTCAAACGGCGTAAAAGTCACCGCAACACAAACCATCTGGATTGTAGATTGCGATCCGTTTTACATTAATCGAAATGATGCCTGCGATCCGAATGATGATATCATTTGGCCGGACCACTGCAATGGACAAGCTATATTAATAAATGATTGCAGCACGGATACCAGTCCTGACAATCCACTTTTAGGAAAACCCGAAGTGGTCTTGTCAGCAATTGATCATTGTACCACCGTTAATGTTGAATACACTGACTTAATCTTAAATACTACCACTGATACTTGTTACAGGATCTTGCGCACCTGGACCGTCACAGATGATTGTCAGTATGATCCCTCTTATGATCCCAATTTAGGGAAGTGGACTTTTACTCAGGAAATAAATGTGTTGAAAATAGTCGGTACCGAAGATAATCGAAAAATTAAAAATGAGTTTATCATCATGCCGAATCCATCACAAGGATATGTATTTATTCAATCTACAAATGAAATGGATCAGATTCAATTGATTTCATGTCTGGGCAAAATACAACTCCGATTCGAAATTAGAAATCAACATTCTATTGAACTCAATAACATTTCATCAGGAGTCTATTTTGTGCAAGCATACTTTAAAGGAGCGTCAGTTGCTTCAGGGAAATTGGTGGTTATGGAATAAGTGAAAAGTGAAAAGTAATTTCTATTCAGAATATTTTCATTTAATTCATCAATGAACACATTTTTAATAATTCATTCAAATTGAATTTGATAAAAATATAAAGAGGAAAGATAAAACATCTTTCCTCTTTATATTAAAACTTATGAATCTAACCTATAGATTTGAATTTCATTTCAAATCATCATTTGAGAATCGAAAATGTCTTTAACTGCTCATTTCCATCAACAGTTACTTTAATAAAATATAATCCAGAAGCATAGTTCTCTGTACTCAAAGGAATTACTGTTTCAAGCTGTTCATTCGTTACGTATTTTTCATTAAATAATTCCTGGCCAACACCATTGTATAATTGAATCACCACAGGAGCATGTGTATGTTGATTCAATTTAATATACAAAATATTTTGAGCCGGATTAGGATAAATATTAACCCCACCTTCATTCGAATGGTATTGATTTATCTCCTCTCCACCAATTGCTTCTGAGGTATGATTTCCCTCAATTGATGAGCCACAATTTGCATTTCCACACTGACCTATATAATCTCCATGTTGTGAAATGTGTGCCTGAACAGCATTGTAACTAACACAAAGCGTTTGCTTATTAGCTGGGTTTCCTGGAGGTATATGGCAAACATACACTTTATTACTTCCACACTTCCAGGCTGGAATGATATCATTATATGAAGGAAGATACTTGCAATCGGGTAATCCATCATTATTATTATCTATCTTATCATCTCCACCAGGACAAACATCACAAACATCACCCACTCCATCGCAATCGCTATCCACTTGATTCTGATTTGATTTATACTTACAATTATCACAAACATCACCAATTCCATCATTATCAGTATCCAATTGATTTGCATTTGAAATTGTCGGACAATTATCGTTTTGATCCAATATGCCATCGCCATCTATATCCGAACCACCACATCCTTCATCGACAGTTCCATCGCAATCATCATCCAATCCGTTACATTTTTCTGTTCTTGGATTTATCGTTACTGTAAAATTACAGCTAGATGTTTTTCCATTTACATCTGTGGCAGTTGCCGTAACAGTTGTAATTCCAATGTTAAAATTAGAACCGCTTGTTGGAATATAGCTGATCCCTGAAACACCACAATTGTCGGTAGCAGTTGCCGTATAATTCACAGACTTAGTGCAAATGTTTATTCCGGTACTATCAACAATATTCGAAGGACAACTTATTACTGGATTTTGATTGTCGGTAATTGTCACTGTAAATGTGCATTGTTTTGTATTTCCACTTGCATCTGTTGCAGTAGCCGTTACCGTACTTGCCCCAACATTAAAACCAGATCCACTTGCAGGGGTATAGCTGATCATTGTTCCGGAACAATTATCTGTCGCAGTTGCTGAGTATGTTACCACTTTACTGCACATTCCGGCATTTGCTGATTGTGTGATATTTGAAGGGCAGCTTATTATTGGATTTTCATCATCAGTTATCGTAACTTGAAATACGCATTGATTTGTATTAAAACTGGCATCGGTTGCAATGACTGTAACAGTACTTGTTCCAACATTAAATACAGAACCGCTTGCAGGTGAATATGAAATGGAAGTCCCTGAACAATTATCCGAAGCAATAGCCGAGTATGTTACCACTTTACTACACATACCGGCATCCGCCGATTGAGAACTATTTGATGGACAGGTGATCACAGGGTTTATATCATCAATGACGGTTACTGTTGCAGTTCCATCCACAATATTTCCATTTAAATCTGTTACACTCAGCGTAACTGTATTCTCTCCAACATTACCGCAATTAAATGTATTTGGTGTAACGGTCATGTGGTCTATTCCACATATATCATTTGACCCATTGTCGATTTGATCTGCTGTAATCGTTGCATTTCCGGTTGCATCCAGGCTTACCGTAATATCCTGAGTGCTCACATTTGGTGGTGTGTTGTGGATAATAAATGCAGGACCATACAAATAATTCGTAGTGCGTGAAACTTCTTCGATATAAAATAGATAATTACCGGCAGGAACATCAGGAGGTAGTGTCCAGGTAATTGAACCGGAATTCGGAACATTGACAGCCACATATTCTTGCACAACATAAAGATCAAGATTGCCTAAAACGATATTCACATTCCAATCCGGACATCCCCCATGCCAGGTGATTGTAACTTCAGAACATTCTTCAAGGGTCTCAATATTATAATCGAACGTAAAAGGAAAACTTACAAAGACATTAAATGTACAAACATCATGATTTCCACTTGCATCAGTCGCAGTTGCCGTAACTGTAGTTACACCTGCATTCAACCTAGATCCATTTTCTGGTGAATAACTGATTGTTGTTCCCGGACAATTATCTGTGGCAGTTGCTGCATAATTTACAACTGCATTGCATTCATTTGGATCTCCAGTAACTACCATATTGACTGGACAGGTAATTTCCGGATTCTCATTTTCCGTGATGTTCACATCAAACCCACATGTCACTATATTGCTATGAATATCAGTAGCTGTATAAGTCACTGTTGTTGATCCTACTGGAAATGTTTCTCCACTATTGTGATTGACCGTGAACGTTAAGATACCACAATTATCAACTGCGGTTGGTGGTATCCAGGTTGCTACAGCAGAACATTGCCCTACATCCGTATTCAAATTAATGGCTTCAGGACAATTGCTGATCTCAGGAATTTCAATATCGCTGATGGTTATTTCAAATGAACAGGTATTGATATTGTTATGAATATCTGTCACCGTATAAGTTACTAATGTGTTTCCTACTGGAAATACATCTCCACTGTTGTGATTACCCGAAAGAGAAAACACATCACAATTATCAGTTGCAGTTGGTTCATTCCAACTTGCGGCTGCTGAACAATGTCCGGTTTCATTATTTATAGTGATTTGAGAAGGACAATTGCTGATTAATGGCAACTCAATATCAGTTACAATCACATTGAATGTACAGTTTTTTACATTACTATGAATATCTGTTGCCGTATAAGTCACTGATGTAGTTCCTACCAGAAACGATTCTCCCATATTGTGATTGCTGGTAAAACTCAATATACCACAATTATCGTTTGCAGTTGGTGAAGTCCATGTGGCTATTGCAGAACAATTTCCAGCATCATTATTCAAACTTATTGTCGAAGGACAATTGCTAATTACTGGAAGTTCAGTATCTGTTACAATCACGTTAAAAGAACAGGTTTTTACATTACTATGAATATCGGTCGCTGTATAGGTCACAGGAGTCGTTCCAACTTGAAATGCATCTCCACTATTATGATTGCTTGTAAAACTTAATACACCACAATTATCATTTGCTGTCGGGGAAGTCCATGTCGCTATTGCGGAGCAATTTCCAACATCATTATTTAAATTGATTGTTGCAGGACAACTGCTGATTACTGGCAATTCAGTATCGATTACAACCACATTAAAAGAACAGGTTTTTATATTGCTATGAATATCGGTCGCTGTATACGTAACAGGAGTTGTCCCAACAGGAAATACATCTCCACTATTGTGGTCGCTTGTAAAACTCAATATTTCACAATTATCAGTTGCTGATGGCAATGTCCAGGATGCAATGGCGGAGCATTCTCCAGCCAACGTGCTCACATTGAAGTTATCAGGACAGTTACTTATTCCTGGTAATTCATTATCCATTACAGTAATACTAAATGAACACGATTCCATTCCACAATCATTTGAAGCTGTAACATCTACTATAGTTGTTCCAATTGGAAATGAAGTTCCTGAATTTTGTGAATAACTCACAACAGGTGTTGGAGTTCCTGTGAATTCTGCTGCATCATAATTCACTATGGCTGCACACATTCCTGCATCGGCATTTATTTCCAGGTTTGATGGACAAGTTAGTATAGGTGGTTCATGAATTGTTACAAGCGTTGAAGCCGGTGTTGAATTACAACCTAGAACATCTGTAACCGTCACTGTATATATACCAGAAGCTGCTGCTGTAGGTGAATTGATAAAAGGCGAAGCATTTACTGACGCAAATCCATTTGGTCCGGTCCAATTGTAAGTAAATGCACCATAAGTATTATCAGTAACGCTAAGTGTTACATCTTGAGGAGGTGAACACACGATGCTATTGCTTGATGCCACAGCCCAATTCGGATTGTATGTGAATTCATCAGCACCGATGTCAGGTGTGGTTGTACTTCTAGTCTCACTATCAAAATCGTCACTAACCCCTGTGCCGGAAACCCCGGCATTATTCAATCCGCAATTTGTATTGATCACAAGATGCAAATCCGAAAGCAGATTTATAAATTTCGCATCTATGTTCTTCGAGTTTACATCTTGGCTAGACGATGATTTCCATGTTGAAAATGTTCTGTCTGTACCCAGAGGAGATTCGGCTAAAGTAGTCGTGTTACTTGAATACAAATCATTGTAATCTGAAGAAATTTTTGCACCGATATTTGCAAGCGCATAATGTTTTCCAGAGCCGCCTGTGCGCGTATTCCATAGAATGTTATTTTTAATATTATCCGTATTGGCGCCTGAGCTATGTCTATACAACGCGTAACTATTGGCTGCATTAGAGCCAGTACCCGAAATGGCCACTGTGTTGTGATAGATAGTCTGACTAGAATAATATTGAACAGTACGCAATCCGAATATCCGGACGCCATTGGCATTGTTACCATTACTCAATGAAATAAAATTATTCTGACTTGTAATTACATTTCCATCATGCGCAATTCCGATAATAAATGGATATATCCCAGTGCTTGTAGCCGTATTTCCAAGATTATATATTGAATTTTTTATAGCTTTACTGCCGGTTGTTTGCAGGACCATACCCGCGACCCCAGTGCTTGCATTTGCAGTGGTTGTAAGATATAAACCATTTACCGTATTTTGCTTATACTCTGTAATTCCACTTCCAAAAATACCAACTAATAATAGCGAAGAATAATTATCAGTTTCACTACTATTCCGAATACCCGAAGAACTTACATTCAATACTTTATTACCTGAACATGATGCTAAACTTGCGCTATGACTAAAATAGATCAACTTTCTGGTATAGTCTCCGGTGTTTGTAAAATTCAAATTCGATACCGTATTGCTATCCAATCTTGTATTCCCTGTACTGATAATTCCTATTAGTCCACCTGTACCCGATAAAGTTTTACCTGCATAGACAACATCATTTGGATTCGTCAGGCTGCCGATTCGATTATTTGTCATGATCACATTATCACCCTGTGCTGTTATACCATATAAATTATTACACAATGGATTCAATTGATTTATTCCTTCAGCAACATTTCCTGAGATTACCTCACTTGAACCAAATCCAAATTGTGTGTATGATGCGATTAAGGTAAATGCACTTCCGGAACCAGAGCTTATGTTTTTTAGCGTATTATTTTTAATATTCAGGTAGTGATTACCTGTTGCGCCATAACTTATTCCACCAAAGCTGCCAAATGTGGAATTCTGCGCTGGAAAATAAACATTATTAATTGAATTATTCAGAATGTTGGTCGTGCGACCGGAAGTACTCGTAGAACTTGAAATCGCCGTAAAACCAAGGGCTTGAGTAGAACTCAGATCATTTGTTACATTCGGATTGCCGAAGGTATTTCCAATGATATCGATCGCGTTTCTTGTGGTCTGTAATATGTTCCAATCTCCAAAATTTGTCGAAGAAATATTTTGCAATGTATTATTTGAGAAGATCATATTGTTTACAGACGATGGCGCACAATCCAGAGTTATAGGACTTAAACCGTTAATGACCATAGATGCACCACCACAAAATGGGGCAGACCCTCCGAAATAATTTCCTTCTATTCTAATTGTTGCGGTATCGTTGCATGCCACCCTCATAAAATTATTAAAACTAGGAGCAGCATGTTTTTTATAAAAATGATTGTTACTGATTTTCCAATATCCCATATTTCCAGGACCGTTTGCATCAATAGCTGTATGACAATCTTCGAAATAATTATTCTCAATTACGATATTGTCATTTTGACTAACGGAGAAAGAATGAGCTCTCGTGATGATGCCCCAAAAACTACTACTGGTATTTTCCAAATCAACCCGGGGTTTAAATTTACAGCAGTTAAATGTGAGATAATCATTACCTGTTGATCCACTCAGGTATTCTATAAATACGCCATTGCCATATCCGATTTCGATTTGCAATCCTTTCAATGTATTGTGTGTGGCATCATTTTCAAAACTGATTACATTCCCAAGAAATCCAGTATTTCTCACCATGATACCATATACATCGCAAGGTCCATTGCCAATCGTGCCATCGACGGTTACGTAATCTGCTCCATTAAAGTCGAGCACACCAATTTGATTGGCATTAGTTCGGGGTCGTCCAATTATAAGTTGTCCAGATAAATCAATTCGAGGTCTTATAGTTAATGTATTTACAGCATTACCCTGGTAGGTAATCGAAATCGGATTTGATTCGGAAGTACTGATGTAATTATTTTGCAATTCAAAAATAACAGCACCGGTAGCACCATTGGTCTGGATATCAGTGAGGGCTGCTGTTAATGTTGGATAAGGAGCACCGCCATTAATGTAAGGAGGACCAGATGGTGGCGTGTAAGACGATGATGGTCCGACACAATAAATTCCAGGTGCCAGCTGCGCATTTACAGCAGTAAAATAGTTAAGACAGCAAGCTATCAAAATACAAGTGAATCCTTTGTTCATAAAAGTTGATTAATTATTATTTGAAAAAATTTATGATTATCGAGTTAACTTAACTCTGAATAATACTGAGAGGAGAATACATATTCGCCCTGCGAATACTACTCCTTGATAATTTTTTTGGTTAGAGATCCTTCCGGACTCGATAGAGTCAGTAAATAGGTTCCGGGCGCTAAATGCCGAACATCAACAGCAGGCGTATGATGGAGGCTGTTCTCTGTAATCGTAGTTTCCCACATCAATTTACCTTCTGAATTATTCAGTATGAGTTTTAAAGCAGAAGGTTCTTTTAATACAATATTCAAATTCATCCGATCAATGACCGGATTTGGATTTATCTCAAGTTTAGCATCCAATTGATTATTAGACAATAATCCTGTAAGTGGATTCCCTGAATATTTAAAAATACGTGTAGCATGATTTTGATTTCGCACAAGTCCTTCACCGGAATATCCAACTTGAGGGTTAATAAACTTGATATAAGACAAAGCGTCTCCTTCTCCAAACTGAACCCAGTGGTTACCCAGATCTTTAGAGATAAAAGATTTAAAAGGCCCTCCTTCTAAGGTTTCCGAAATATTTATTAAAAAATAATTCGAAATTGGAACGAGATAAACTGTCCAATAATATTGGTCCACATTGATAAATGGCGGAGTAACATCTTTCCAGTTAAGACCTCCGTCTTCTGTATATAGTATTCTTCCCGTTTTTCCGGTATCTTCTGCATAAGTTAAACCATGCACATGATCCCAAAAATTAATTGCACTGACATAGCCATTACCAACTACATCAGCTTTCCAGTTTTCACCTCCATCATTTGAAGAATAAATTCTTCCTTTATTGGTTCCAAACCAAATGTGATCACCACTCCGGCAATAATTTCCAGCAACACCATATTCTTCTTCCAGAGGATCGGGAATCTGAGCACGTGGCACTCTCGTCCATATATTTCCACCATCTTTCGTTGTATATAATTCAAAATACAGATCAGAAGATGAAGTATCTTGTGGAGCAGGATCACCAAACATCAGCCCATTTTGTCCATCCTTGAATGTAATTGCATTAATAAACGATGATGGGTTTGTATAAATATCAGTTGCCGTTTGCGTCCAATTTGTTCCGCCATCTTCTGTTTTCAAAACAGTATTGGAACCATCGCTAAAAGTATATATAGCGCTCCAGGCTTTCTTTCCATCAGTTGGTGTTATACAAGTTGCATAAGGATTACGATCCGGATCAATAGGAAACCTTCCGGATTTCCAATTTAAGCCACCATCAATCGTGTTATAATAATTAGCATAATTACCATAATTCCAGCCATTAATAGAAGTATCCCAAACAAATTGATTCCCTATCATCCAAACTGTGTTTTCATCCACAATTTGATTGTCCTGAATCCAGACGGTATCATTTTGTTGAGGAATTTGTGAAGTCCATTGTGCTTGAAGATTAAAAACGCACACCGAATAAAACATTAGAACGAATCCAGTGAAAACAGCTTTGTAAAAAATTGATTTCATAGTTGGTTTATTAATTTACAATTACAAAAAAGATTTACCTGAATGAAGCATACAACTCATTCCATTTTTAAAAAATACAAACCCGGAAACCGGACTCTTGTAGTTTACTTAATTAGAAGATACCAGGGTGAATCAAAATCTTAGCAAGTGAAAAGCAAAATGTAGAATTTTCTATAAATAGTGTCATTACCCGAAAATAGCCGAACGGCCATAAAGCCAATTGTCGCTTGGCAATTATCCTTTGTTTTAAAGTTCCAGAAATTCTGAGTGTGGCTAATTTATAGATTTAGTATGAAAATTGAATGCATTGATATTGAATTTTCAATGCGCAATGCGCAATGCTCAATTCTCAATGAATGGAATTATTCCATCAGTACAAATCCAGCCCAGTAGTAGGGTTCAAGACCTTTTTTACGCATGGTATTTTGTGCTGCCGTGAGTGAATCCCGGATAGATAATTTTTTATCCACCCAATTTTTATAAAAGAGTTGCATCAATTCAGAAGTTTGTTTGTCCGGAACCTGCCATAGGGACATAAGTATATTTTTTACACCTGCTATTTTAAATGCACGTTGCAAACCATAGACCCCTTCATTTCCTTCAATAAAACCAAGACCAGTTTCACAAGCAGAAAGTATCACCAATTTTGTATTCCGCAAGTTCAGCTGACTAATCTCATACGCAGTCAGGATTCCATCTTCTTGATTTTGTTTAAATGGCCTTCCATTCTGCCATGCATAATTTGCTCCCGCTAAAATCAATCCTGATCTTACCATTGGTTTTTCAGAAATTTTAACGAAATGTTCTGCTAGTACCTTGTCATCGGTTTCATTTAGTTCCTCCTTGGGATTCTGGAAAAAATAACCATGAGTTGCAAGATGAATAATATCAGGAGAGACCATCTTTTCATCTCCAATATCCTTAAATGTTTCCTCACTACCGCTACTACCAAAATAAAGTTTTGAATTTCTCACTCCGGAACCGATGAGAATGGAATGAATTTTTTTGGCCTCCGTTTCAGTTGATTTGAGATATTTCCAATTGGATGCATGATCCGTTGAATCAAACTTCAAAACACTCCATTCTCCACGAGTAATATTATTATCATTCTCAGCAAGAGCCATTAAGTTGTTTGCTGTTGTATCAAGTTCATAACTTAATCCACCAAAAATACATGCACTCGAATACTTATCTATGTGTATTTCTTCTCGAGGATAAATCAGTTGTCTCGTGCTGCTTAGGAGTACTAAATTATAATCATCCGATAGCATTCTCTTGGGATCCGAATAGATGGCATTCTGATTGATCTGATGCAACAACCCGCTTGGACTATAAAAAATTGTATGAACATCTTCAAGATAAGGCTTGATAGGCTTCCAAATTAATTCATAAAGCGTTTTATTAGATGATTTTTCAACTGCCATTTGTGTTCCTGCATCTCGATAGATGTTTGAAACATATTCCATTCTCCGTTTTGAATTACTATTCAGTAGATTGGCTAAAGCCCGTTCTTCAAATAAACTTATAAACTGAGGCTCTGAATTACCACCTTTCAGCAGAATGGCTGCATACATTATAGAGTCTTTGAGTTCCGGAGTTCGTAATCTATAATTAACGAATTCGATTGATATCTGACCTGGACTTAATTTTGACAGAACATCTTTATAGGTTACATCCTTGAATATTTCTCCTAGTCCTGAAACATTTTTCGCCAATTTTTTTTCAAGAGTATTTACAATTTCTTCGAATTCCAAGACTTGATTAGCATTTCTTTGAGAAATTGGCTTCGAATATTCAATCGCCAGTCGACGTTGGTAAGATTTTAAAAGAATATTATCTTCAATTGCAATTGAATTACTATAAACTAATTTCTTTAAAGAGGAGGATGTATTTAGGAGAAACCCTTTATAAAATAAAGAATTATTATAACATTCTGCCTGTAGATTTCCTCCTGTCTGTGCCAATGAATACAATAACTCAGTACTTTCCTGAAATTTATTGATATAAGGATTCAACTCCCTTTCTGAAAGATGATGAACAGCCCTACTTAGAAGTTTCCTCTCTTCTTTCTTTGATTCCAACATCAATGGAAGAGTTTTATTTATTTGACCAGATAACCAATATAACTTTATCAAATTTTTTGAATCTTCAAGAATTGGTCTGCCGTAAATTTCATTTCGTATTCTTATTGCTTCTAAATACATCTCTTCCGCCTTCTGGAGATTGCCTGTCTGCATGTACAAAGTGCCGAGATTATTCAGAATACTTGTATAATCACTATGCTGCTTACCAATTGAACTGATGCTTAGTTCCAAGCACCTTTTGCCGAATTGCTTTTACTTCTAAATATAATTTCTCTGCTTTTTCATAACGGTGAGTTAATTGGTATATAGTTGCCAAACTCATTAGATTTTTTGCATAATCTGGATGTTCAGGACCAAGAATTTTTTTTCTAATGGCTAAAGCCTCTAAATAAATTTCTTCAGCTTTATCGTAGTTACCCATTTGCACATATAATGATGCCTGATTATGAATATTATTAGCATAGGATGGATGTTCTTTACCTAATTTTTTTTCCCATATTGCCTTGGCTTCTAAAAATAACTCTTCAGCCTTTTCATACTCTCCAGTTTCCTTATACAAAATTGCCAAATTGTTTAAACTAATACCATAGCTTTCGTGCTCCCTTCCTAATAATTTTTCTCTTATTCTCTTTGATTCATTGTGCAAGGGCTCAGCAAGTTCGTATTTACAACATTCTACATATAATACCGCAAGATTGTTCAAACTTGCTGCATAATCGAGATTATCTTTCCCATATACTCTTGCCCGAATATCTTTTGATAATACATACCACTTTTCCGATTCATTGTAATCTGCCTTCACATATAGTATACGTCCATGATTGAAACAAGTACTCCCATACATAGCGGACTCTTTTCCAAAATGATCTATTGTAATTTGCTCTGCAATTGAATTAACCTCAAGTGCTTTTTCAAAATCTCTTTTTGAAGTATGATTACGTGAAATCTGTATTAAGCTATCAATCTGCCTTATTATTGTTGAATCTACACTTTGCGCAAATGTGTAATTGGGAAAATATTTCAATAACAAGCAAAAAAAGGTCAATTTAAGAATTAAGCACGTTACTCCATTCATATAATATTTTTGTGGATCTTTTTGCAAAAAGTGACTAATATTTTATAATTAATTTATCCCAGGCTAAATTTTAATAAAAAGTAAACGAAATATTTTTAGTTCATTTCAACGGTATTTTATAACGCGTAATAATATTACTAATGACCATAATCAATATTTACTCATTTTAAATAAAATTAGGTTCTAGATCTTTTCCAGAAGGCTCTTGCTTCTTTTACTGCTATGTATAAGTGGATTCTGTAGATAAAACCTGGCTTTATCTATATTTCCATTCTTTACTTCACATAATGCAAGATACCAATAGGCATCCTTTAAATATCTGGACTCTTTATGTTTAACTATAGTTTTCAATAACGATGATGCCATTTCAATTTTATGGGTTGCCATCAAGGCATTTGCTTTCAGAAATAAAACATTATCATTCTTTTTCATCACCGGATCTAATAATTCAAAAGCTTTAATGGCTTCATCATACTTTTTCTGCGCATACAACATCTGAAACTGTTCAAAGGCAGTTTTTTCTTCATCATCTCCACGAATTTCAGATTCCAACAATTCATCCGTATAAGGGACAAAATGCATGGCAAATAATTCTTCCGGATTTTGAATACTCTCTTTCTTGTGAAGTCCAGAATCTAAAGGACTAACAGGCTCTCGTGATTGCAAACTGTCTTGCACATTCAAATTTGGAGTTGACTTTCCTATTGAGTCAGAAGTGATAGCCGGTATTCCATTTTGAATATCCTCTGATGAGTTTTTAGTTCTTAAGGTCCAGATCCATATAAGAGATAAAATGATCAGGACGGCCAGGAGATACCAGATAAGCCTGTTTGGCTTATTTACAGAATTGCTTTCAAATAATTTTTGATCTCTTTGTTTTAATCTGGATTTCAATGCTGATCTCTCGTGTATTCGAAGCGCTTCAATAGCTTTTTCAAGTTCCTCTACTTCCTTCTTAAGTTGAGGATCCTGATCCATAGCCAATTCGAACCCGCGAATCTCTTCAGGAGTCATGTTCTTTGCGAGATACCGTTCTATGCTCTCTTGATCCATTTATGCTCTTGACTGTTGTTTTTCATCTATAATTTCTTTCAGCCGTTTTAAATTTCTCGACAACGTAACACTCACAGCATTTACTGACGTGTATTGCATGAGTTTCATAATTTCATCGATGGATTTACCTTCGATATACCTCAAAATTAAAATTCTCCGGCTTTGATCCGGTAATTCTTCAACTGCTTTTTGAAGAATTTCCTTTTCTTCGTTCCAGGGTTCGTCCCATTCTGAAGTGATTAAAGAAACTTCCTTGACTGTATGTTCATCAAATTGATCCGTGGAAGATTCTTTTATATAATGTCTTTTATATTTGATTATATACCTGAAGCCAAGTAGAAAAAGAAAACTCCGAAGACTACAACTTAGTGTGTTCAACTTTTCAGATCTTATCTGTTCGAAAAAAGAAATGACCGTATCCTGCCAGGCATCAATAATATCTTCCTTCGGCATTAACTTAAATTTATAACTTGCTGATTGTAAGAAATCATCTCTGTACATATCATAAATCCGGTCAAAAGCCTCCATATGACCTGACCGCAATGCCTGGAAAATTGCCTGATCCTCCTCAAACTGGGATTTGATATTACTCAGATACTTTTGTAATTGTTACACAAATATCCGAATTAAAAATGAAATTGAATAAATTAAGTAAATGGCAAATTATATCTATTCAATAAATTTAACAATGAACATCACATTAATAATACCCTTGCCAGGCGAAATCTTAGCATAACATGATGATTAAATTCAAATGTAAATTAGGATATTTTATTGGATGTGGATAAATGTACAATCGAAAATGTTCAATGGTTAACAATCAATTGAGTTCTCCAATTATCAAGTTTGACTATCTAACACTTAACATTAAATACTAAACATAAAACTCTCATAACTCATAGTTCATCACTCATAGTTCCTTCCTAAAGACTGCAGACAAGCATCGTTCATAACTCATCACTTCCTACTCCACCACCATCCTCTTCGTACTCGTGTATTCCCCGGCATTCAATTGATAGTAATACACTCCTGTAGTCTGCAATTTTTCTCTTGTTATCTTAATGCTGTTCCATCCTTTGCGGCCGTTGATGTCTTCGGTAAACATTATTTTTCCGGAAACATCATAGATACTCATCTGTGCAGCTCCTGATTGTGGCAATACAAAATGAATTACGGTTTCTTTATTGAATGGATTTGGTGTGTTTTGATACAATTCGAATACATTGGATTCATTGGACTGACCCTGATGCATGACGGATAGACTGACATCCTTAATATTGAGTTGTTTATCATACGCTTCGGCTTTGGTGATCTGACTGTTTATAGACAGGATATCGCTGACATTCACATTTTTATTTGCACGAAATAATAAAGTAAACAAAGTAGTATTGCGCTCTACGGTCTGTCCGGATTTTGTATTCCAGCTTGTAGTCAGTAATCCTTCATTGATTTTTTGAAATCCAAAGTTCGATTCATTCATTGACAATGCTCCGGATTCAAATCCTTCATAATTCAAGACTTCATGATCAAATTTTAAGGTGAACTGATATCCTGAAATATTTTCAAAATTGGCAGAACTGAAATCCAGTTTATACACTTCACCTGCTGCAATGACATGACTATCGATTTCAAATTGTAAGATGCCTTGATTCCGTGAAATCACACCGGATGCATTATTTGCAATGGCTGAATTATTTACATCTCCCATTTTAATAGACACAAAATCCTTTATTAACTCCTGAGGAGCAGGAACCGGAACCGTAATTTCTCTCGGTGTTTTCCACGGATACTTTAAATCCATGTTGTAATCTTTGGGAACAAATGTCCATGAATCTACTTTATCAAATTTACTGGTAATCCCTAATATGAGTTTTCGGATTTCCGATACATCGGCTGCAGTGATGCTCAAAGATTTATTTACATCTGCAGCAATCCATTGATACGGACTTGGTAAATTCTCCTGTCCCAATATATGGCGTTGAATTTTTACGATATCCGCAGTACTGACTCCATTTAAGGGATCATCTATTCTGCTTGGTCTGATCACATACTCTTTGGCGGCTCCAAACGCCAAGTCTCCGAACAGGTATTGTCCATTATCTCCCGTTACAAATTCCTTCTTTAAATTTCCAGATTCCAACAATTGTACATTCACATTTTTAGTATTCGTACTCATCATTGTATTTATGGAGCCGCCAATCCTTGCATTGCTTCCGATATCTGGACATACATTTTGCGGATCCTGAATCAATACAAATGTTCTGCAACAATCTTTGTTGCCTTCTTCATCTTCCACGCAAACTTTCACCGGAATGGTCAGGTCAACGTTTACCTTATTCCTTATAAATTCATCACAACAAATCGTAAGACTGTCGGCATTGTTATATTCAAAGAAAAAATGCAAATCCTTTTGGTCAGTACAATTATCAAAACTTCCAATATCCAGATCGCGGGCCCAGATAGTAATACAACCTGACGAAGGCATGACTGTGGTAATGATACCGTTCAAACAATATGCCGTTGGATCTTTACAGTCTTTGATTTCAAATAATTTACAACTCATTGTGACATTCCCACAACCATCCTCGACAAACCAACAGATTTTATGAATTCCAATAGGATAGGAACCGCTTGCAGCAAATGGATCATTTGCATTTTCTGCCAAAGGATTATCATGACGATATGGTTTCTTACCTGCAATCAATTCTTTATGTGCCAAAGGTCCCACTGCATAATCAAATCCTGAATACACTCCTTTTCCATCATTGTACAAATCAATCTTGTATTCAAAAAACAACCAATCCTGTGGACTGCAATTGTCGCTGGCTTCTGCACTGATTTCCAAATGTCCGTAACAAATATTGTCAACGGCCTTTTTGAATGCAGGTTCACAATCGCCCAGTGCAATCCCAACTACTGGCTTTACAATATCATGTACTTTGATGACTTGCAAATATTCCCAGCGGCCATTGGTAGGACTTATCAACGGATCATACTGACACCAATCAATAACAACCCATTTTCTCAATACTTTAAAACAAGCATCCACTTCAATTGTAAAAATTTCATCAACGTATTCCGTACTGATGAGCGAACACAAATCATCAGCATTGTTTTCAATTTTTGGCCTTCCCAGCAATGGATTATCAGGACTGATGTCTGCCCCACATGATTGAATAGTTGTGGCCTGTCCATTGCAATTGCCCGGCCAGGTGATGTCATCATATGGATCGCAGCGATCATCGCGATTGATGTAGAATGGATCACAATCAACTACCCATATGGTTTGAGTTGCTGATACATTGACTCCATTTGGACCTGTAGCCAGAATGGTTCTGGTGATTCTTCCTTGCCCGCATTCACGATTGTCATTGACATTGATACTGAATTTTGCGCCACAGGCTGCAAGCACTGTTCCATCAAATCCCCAGGTCAAATCATACTTCCGTTCATAATGCGAAGTATCAAACAACACATTATAAAAATTACAGGCTTTATTTGAAGCAGGCGGATTGGATGGTGAAGCTCCTGGAATGTAACCAGGATACCCTGTGATGTCATTGCTCAAACAATACGTGTGACATACTAAATCATTGGTGATTACTTTTTTTCGTTGATTAAAATCAGTGACCACTCTTCCAAATGTTGCATCATTCGGATCATCTATCTTTTCGATATCAAACCAAAACCAACAACTCACCACGATATCCGGAGGAGCTTGAACAGTTGGAATTGTTTTATCCTGCACTTCAACATCAATCATGCAATCCGCATAGTGTCCTGCAAATTCACTATTATTGCTCATGCGGCCCGGATTAATTGGACCTGAAGGAGTCTCTCTGTCGAATACGCGTAACACCACCCGAATTGTTTTTCCAACATCATTACAACAAAAGCGAACATAATCATCAAAATAAATCTGATTTCCATTTGCATTGAGTTGATCATCTCCATTTATTTTGGTGCAATTGGTTCCATTATCCGTTTGATTGATTGCACTGCCATTGTTGGTTCCTCTCAATTGCTCCATGCGGATCACTTTAAAAAACAAATGCTTCGCACAATTGTCGTAACTGGATTGATCCAGATCCTTTGCATAAATCTGCCCAAAACTTTCTCCTGTATTTGGATTGGTTACTAAGCTTACAATGGTAACCCGGTCACATACTGGACTCGGTGGCACATTATCCTGAGCGTTGATTACAAATCTCCATCTTGCTACATTGCCGCAACAATCTTCAGCAACAATGTATGCATTCCAGATTCCCGGTTGAATGTTTGTGATGACATATCCCGCCTGGTCATCTCCTAATACAAACCCGTTTTCAACAGTAACATAATAGTGCAAATCGTTGCTGCAATTATCCGTCAACCAGGGTTTGGGCACTTCGAATTTACCTGTACAGGACCATTCGTCCATATTCACCAAAACCGAATCAATGAATAAAATTGCCGGTGCTTTTTTATCAATTACTTTTATAATCTGATTGCTTCCCCCGATTTGTCCGGTGCACCAATCCAAGACAGTCCATTGCCTGAGTATTTTAAAACAACCAATGCTTCCGGCATCACAATTTGGTTTTGCGAGATCGATTTTTAAATCCTGGTAATTCAAATTTAAATTCAAACACTGACTGCCATTTGGGATTCCGGTACCCATCCACATGACCACCTGATCAGGACCCCAACATGTTGGAAACGTCGCACTCCACTCCGGATGCGAAGGATAGAAAACCGGTATCGGGCTCGGATTTCCTGCATATTTTCCGGAATCCAGACAATTCCATCCAAGTGTTCTTGGAATGCGCTCACCGGTTGCAATCCAATGTGCAGAGTCCAATAAATATCCATCGACGCAATGAGGGTATGGAAGAAAATGTGAAGCGTAATTCTGAGTCGTGTTTATTTTTTCATCACAGGCAAATGAAGGATTATAAAAATCATAAAAGTAATACGGCATATACACTTGCGTTAAACTGGCAAATTCAATAATGATTTCTTGAGTACAACTCGATTTGTTTCCGGATTCATCGACAGCCATCCAAACGCGATGAATTAATTCCTGATAATTTTTTGCACAATCTCCATACCGTACATCATCGTAATAGGTAAGTGAGTAACTGCCACAGTTGTCGCTAACGAATGGTGTACCGGTGCAATCCGGTGTTGAACCGGAATACCCGCATGTGTAGGTCACATCGGGAGGACAGATGAGCACCGGAGGCAATTTATCTTCGACAGTGAGTTTTCCCCAGCAACTGTTTTTAAAAAAAGTATCCCTGATGGTCACTCTGAGTTGCTTTCCGATATCATCTTTTCCCACTTGCGGACCATCAAGTATCAGATCGCGGTCTATTAATGCATTCGTGTACCAATCGCGAATTTCTACAACATATTCCTTAAAACAGCGATACGGTCCTCCAGTTAAAATTTCATCTGCACCAATAGTTGCTAAACAATTTTCATTCAAACTTACCTGCACTTCACTATTGCATACCAGACTTCCAATTGGATTTGTCACAGGATTGATTGTAACATTCATGCAGCATGTTTCTGAGATTCCATTCTGATCTGTACCAATGAAACAAATCTGATGAAAACCAATGGGCAAAATTTGTCCAAACTTGTACAACGTGGTATCTAATGGCATGATGGTTATCGTACCTCCGCAGATGTTTTCAATTTCAGGAAAAAAATCGAGGATGATTCCACACTCGCCACTGTTTAAGTTTATGGTCAGATCTGTACAAATCAGATTAAAGCATGGAACTTGGAAAGAATAAGTTCCATGAAGATTTGATTTATTGAAAGATACTTTTGTGACTTTGTTTGCATCGCATGTTGAATCATCGATGGTATTGCAGAATGACGCGTGCGTATTCACGATGACAAATGCAAAAAGCATTAAATACCTATATAAATATTTGGATACTCTTGGTGTACAATACAGTCTGTTTGATCGGCTAAGAATACCGGTTTCAGACTGAGAAGGAGATTGAGTCTTCATCTCGAGTTGGTTTAATCCTCAAAAATAAGTCAAAGCTTTGATTTAAAGAAATTTATACATATCGATTTTTTGAATGAATTATGGCCGGCTCGTGTATTTCGACCTGGTTTCTGTTTTAAAGATCAGATTATCAACACATTAAAATAATTTTACATGGGTTCTGCGCCTGAAATCAAAAATCATTTTAAACAATTCTGATTAAGACTGGTAAGAAATTAATCCATACTTTAGCCCATCTTGTTCTGACGAATAGACTTTTGAATATCCTTGATTCCTGTTTTTGCTAGTACTTAAATAAATAGATATGTGAAACAGCAGGGCAATGAATATTTTCGATTTCTATTCATCATTGGCAGATAGAATAAAAAAGAAAAATTAAATCATTTCAATTAACATGAAACTTGCACTGATCCTGATTGCCATTTGTATAGCGGCATTCTATCTCTATTCAAAGTTTAAAAACAATAATGATCCATCGTCTAATTATTCCAAAGACATTCAATACGGACCGTTTATAATTAAGGTATCTGCTTCCACAAGTAAGAATTTAGACATGGACAAGGGAATGGTTAAACACACAACCGTAGCTTATAGCATTTTTTACAATGGACACCCTGTTGCTTTTCCAGGTGCTTTACAAAACAATACAGGTCTGCCATTTTTGTGGGCTGTTTATGCCTTAAAAGATGCAAATGAACCTACACTTATTGCCGGCAGTCAAAGCATGTATTTGATTTATTTGAAAAATGGCGAACCTGTAGTCGAGCCGATTCTTCAACAAGGTTATGATTTCGCTTCATTACAATTTTTAGATAGTGCAAATGGACAACCCGGCCCCTATTCAGAAGTCTATATGAAAAATGAAATAGCGAACCTGGATGAATTAGACAGCCTTAGCGGTGGACGTTACCTGATGGTTACAGAACATGCTGTACTCGACGTACAAACTTTTAAAATCTGGGAAATGAATAAGAACAACAACGCAGTGGAAAATTATTCATTTCCTTCTCCGCATGGTGCTTTGGCATTTTCACCGGATCAAAAAAGTATTGTATTTCATTCTGAATTTCAAAGTTGGAATACCCAGGTAGAAGATTTACCTGAATCTGAACACGCACTTATCGTGTATAATTTTGAAACAGACCGTGGCTTTGCGGTTAAATATGATGACACAGACACCAGAATGACGAATATACAGGATGCAGATTATACATGGTTTACAACATATTTTGAATGGGAAAAAAAATCGGATGGTGACCGGCTTCATTTGCGACAATTGAAAAAACTACCTTACTGGACCGGCAAATACGATCTTAAAGACAGTTACTACACGCTTTACCCGGTGAAGCCCTCCATGGTGCCCGTCTTTTTAGAATTTGTACTTGAACAAATGGGATGGTCAAAAGAAAATATCCTGGAAGATAAAACAGCCGAGTACACAGGACATACCATCAATCTGGGCTCCGGTGAAATAAAACTCGACATAGGATACCAGGAAGATGATCAAAAACTCTCGTTCAGCAAGTATCTTTATGACAACATGACTCCGGAATATGAAGCCCTGGTGAAACGGATTGCAGATGCGTTTAATAAAGAACTTCAGGATGGAAAACATCAGGAACATTTTGGGCGAATCCTTAGTCAAACCAAACGAATCATGGGCGCATATGATAAAGAAAAATAAATATCATTCATTTTTTAATACTTCAAATAAATGATGAGATACATTTTAGGACCTGAACTGTTTTGGTTGCTGCTCTATATCGCAGCCTCTTTTCTAAGCAAGGCCAATACTCCGCCTTCAAAAGCAGTGGATGATTTTATTGAATACTTATGGTTTTGGATTCCAGCCCTCTCCTTAATTGTTTTTAGTTTGTGGTGGATTCCTTCTGTGGAAAAAAACTGGTTATTACTTCGTGTATGGATTTGTGGATTGATAGGCGGACATTTTGTTCTCGAAAAAGCTTTGAGTGCATATAGCAATCAAGGTCCGGGAATCGGTATGGGTTATCTTGCAGGACTCATGTTGTTGTTGGTTTTACTAACCGTAGGCAGTATAGTTATCAAAATCATTTTTTAAAAATTAGAACTGATTTTAATTTCATGGACTTTCGCTCCATTATAGAAATCTTTATCAAATGTGACTAATATCGAGATAAAAAGCATAAAGTTGAAATTAACCAGTATTCTATTGAATCAATATCACAGCATCAATTTTAGATTAGCTTCCAGTTGTGCAATTTTATGAAACGCTTTGTCATATCGTTTACCTTGACACTGCTGGCATGGTCCATATTTGGTCAGCGCCTTGGACTATCTGTAGGTTATTGCAATAATCATTTTTATGATTTGGAGAATGATGATTTTCACTATTATTCCAGATATGTTGACGGCTCTGGCTATACAATAGGTTTAAATTTAGATAGTGTCCTATTGAAGAGAACAATATTGAGATTGGAATTATATTTCCATAAAAATAGTGGTAGCATATTTACGAGAGGCGGAGGGCTTGGCGCTGGCAGCATGACCATGGCGGATGTGAAAAAATATTGCATAGGTCTTGCGATGTTTCCGGTTCATATCAAAATAGTGAAAAATATAAAAGTAAACCTTGGGGGCGAGTTTAATTATTTGATCAAATACAATCTTACAGGCACTCAATCATATTGGGGACCGGGTGGTAGACAACCTGTCGATTTATGTGAAGAAAACCTAAATCTTCTAAATGATGTTAACTTTGGATTAATCAGTCGCATTAAATTCACCATCAAATTGAAAAATCAATGGTATTTAATACCAGAGTATCGTTTTTATTTGGGATTTTCAAATGAATTCAAGAATGTAGTTTTTAATGTTAAATCAATCAGACATGGTTTATCGGTCGGAATTACAAATAGGTTTAACTAATGGCAATTTACTAAATTAAAATCTATACCATCATCGTTTTCGAATGCATCGATTCAAAAAGTTTTCAAACTAACAGCTAAGTAATTGCATACTCACAAAAATTACCATTAAGGAATTACATTCATAAGCAAGTTACAGAATACCCGAATCACTATTGAATAATATTTAAATTCGAATTAAAATTTGAGAATAATTTCTTCTGAAGGAGATGAGTTTATTTAATAATGGTCTTTCATTCTATTACCATCGCTCAAAAATAACTGCACCACCATTTTGAAACAGGACACACTGTATTTATCTCGAATCTTTATGATTAATATTTTTACTTAAATTATTTGGCGGCCACCTTATGCTGACTTTGACATATTCATTTCTCATAAAAAACTCCTCTTTGGCGATAACAAAAAAATTAATTATGCCCAGTAATTCCGACAGTTTATCCCGATTATAAAAGGCAAAGTTTTTCATAGTCGCGCATATTAAACAATTCTAAATGCGATCATTTTTAGATTAGCATTTGCACTTATTTTTAATCTTAACAAAAAATAATTCTGAACTCCAGATTCAATTTCGTAACTTCAATCCGAAATTGAACGAGACATGAAAACACTATTTTCATCAACAGCGCTTTTGACCATCCTTTCAACGCTGGCCACAGAGTTGAAAGCCCAGACAACAATTCTAGCAGCTCCTGCCGATGTGGTGGTGAGCCGGAATTATTCGTTTGACTTTGCTAAAATGACCGATCCTAATGATCCGACATTTGGTAAAATCGTAAACGACACCTCACTCCGCAAACCCATTATTACACACGACCTGGTTTGTTCGAATTATTGCAATGCGAACTTACACATTGGATACCCTGATTATAAAGCTAATGTCCCTCCTCCCAAACCAGCGCCTTTCCTTGCTTGCGAATACTTCAATCAATTCTTTGACAGTACGCAACCCAATAAACAATTTGATCTGAATTGGGGATTGGATGGCTATATTGAAAATGGATCATCTAATGATCCGGTCATCCATATTCTAGATCAAAGGCATTGTGGACAAGGATCGATATTGCGTATTTACCAAGCAACAGATCCAAACAATGGAAGCGTCAGGGATACCCAAACCATCTGGTTTGTTGATTGCAATTATGATCCTCCCAAGAACCTTGTTTGTCTTTCAAATCTCAATCTAATCCTCGATGAAAATTGCAGTGGAACTATTGATGCTCAACTCGTTTTGGTTGGTGCAGGTCATTGTTTTGATTTTTACACTATTGAACTTCGAGATTGGATCACAAACCAAATCATCGACCGGGATAAAAACAAAACAGGAAGTCAGATCGGCATTCAGGATATCGGGCGCACGATTAAATTTATCGTCACGGATCCCGCGACAGGAGGACATTGTGATGGCACATTAATAGCTCGTGATAATACACCGCCTGGACTGAACTGTCCTGCTGATTTGACAATTCGTTGCAATGAAAATTCTCAGCCACTCGGTACAGGAATTGCAGGATGGAAAGAAAATTGCGGCAACATCCAACTCAGCTTTAATGACTTTACACTTTTTGGAGGATGCGATAAAGGATATGAAAAAATAATTCGAAGAACCTGGACTGCAATGGATAATTATAACAATCGATCCACCTGTTTGCAGTTGATTCAGGTGAACAATTCAATTCTTACCGACCTTGTTTTTCCTCCTGACTATAATGACATCGATCAACCATCCCTTAAATGTCATGAAATGATCGATACCAATTTGAATATTTCAAATGCATTGACAACGTATCCGAATTGCATCGGAGGATTTCTTTTGGATTCTGCCTATTGGAATTCTCATTCAGCAGAACCGGATGTGTATCCAAACAGAAGAATACCCAGAGTACTTGGTTGGAATATCATTCGTAAACCTAACAATCGCAATTATTATCATCCCAATCCTGAAACCATTTATTACCCAACACACAAAGATTGGAATTTGGCAGATCAACATTGCTGGGGTGATGATCAACATGTGATGTGGAAAGGCACTGGATTGCCTTCTCTTTCAAGTTGTTCAGCGATTAGCATTACTTATACCGACAGCATAGTCCGCAACAGTATCAGCATCTGTGCTCAGGAAAAGCCAAGTTGTTATACACTATACAGATTTTGGTATGTATTGGATTTTTGCACCAACGAATTTGCAATGGATACACAGATCATTATCTTGAAGGATGTTCTCCCACCAAAAATTTTATTTCCTGATACTGTAACCGCACAAATTGAGTCTTTAAATTGTCAAGGAAGATTAGATATTCAGTCATCAGGATTTAGTGATGATTGTTCGGGGTATATCCATTATACTGTGGAATCAGATTCCGGTAAAATATCTGGCAATGAAACCATGGGATATATCATTTCTCAACTCAACCGAGGTTATCATTCGGCCACTGTCATCGCTGAAGATTGTTGCGGCAATATTGCAAAAAAACAATTGATCATTCGGATCATCGATAATGAACCACCGATCGCCATTTGCAATCAAAGCCGACCCGTGACAATAAGTGGCAATCAGACACCTGGTAACAATTATGCAAAATTATTTGCCAATATCATTGACGATGGTAGTTTTGACAATTGCGGACCAATATTTTTTAAAGTACTCCGCTCTGATAATTTAAAAGGAACAAATAATGGATCCGAACTTGACCAACCAAACAGTAGTATTGATTGCAACCGGTTCAATGGAGATGATAATCCAAATACAAGTGGGAATCAAATTTACTTTGATGATTTTACAGGATTTTGTTGCGAAGATGTTGGACGCACATTATCCACCGTATTAAGAGTTTTTGATAAAGATCCCGGTGGAGGTTCAATTAGCCCTTCTCGAATGGAACCCGGTGGAGATTTATATCACCATTTCAGTGATTGCATTTCTTTAATTCAAGTTCAGGATAAAACGGTTCCGACAGTTGTTGCTCCGTCAAATGTTGTGGTGAGTTGCGAATTTCAATTTGACTTGAACGCATTAAGAAATCCCAATGATTCTACCT
>JBGAWX010000099.1:0-11284 GCA_044227375.1 Saprospiraceae bacterium | reverse complement strand
ATGTCGGCCTTAAAATGGAATCTTTTGGAACCGGCATTAAGTAATCATAATGAAACCAGTCGAAACTATAGTTTCCTTTATTTGGCCTCGCTTTTAAAATAATGTTGTCGCCATCAAAATAAGGGGAATTGACATTGGGAACTATAGTTGGTGTAAATTGACTGGACAGGCATGTTTTATTTTCGACATTAGTTCGTATGAGATCTCCGGGTTCTTTACCAAATCCATTACTGAAATTAATACCATAACCTGTGAGATGACAATAACTCATGATCGTGCCTCCATTGGATGGTGCAGGTCCGGGTGCACAGCCGTTGTTTTCCGGATTCTGACAATTGTCCAAAGTCTGATCCCGATTCGGGCCCCAAAAACATGCATGAGTGTGCGGTGATCCAAAGTTGTGTCCCATCTCATGAGTCATCACTTCAACACTCCATGAATAGGTTGGCAATTGATTATATGAATTATAAATGTAAGCGAATGAATGCGGGCCGCTTTGACCATTAAACGACTGACAGAGTGTTCCTAAAAATGCAATTCCTCCTTGCTGTTGCGGAGGATACGTGGTTACCAATTGCGCAAGATTGCCGACAAAATTATTTTTCCGGTATGCTGCGTAATCATATATAATAGCTGCCAATGTAGTATGCAGAAATGGATCCTGACTGGTCCACACCATGATATCTGAAATTTCAATATTTACTGATTCATTATAGTATAAGGTTTTCACCACATTGAACAATCCGGTCACATAATTTTTCACCTGAGTTACATTTCTATTGTAATCCGTATACAACCTGTAATCACATTCAAGAAAGATTTTTGTGGTTTTGCAATGGCTATTGTAAATGGTATCCGGGGAAACCATTAGCGCTTCACTATTCAATGAAGAGGGAAGCCGATCTGCCCCGCATTCAAAATTGGATTTAGATGGCAGCTCATTTTCATAATACAACACATGAGGCATATCAGTTTCGGCATGATTTGATGTCGACTTCATTTTTCCGAAAACGAGATTTCCCTTTTCAGGAAGTGAGATAACCGCTATGGTTTGATCTTCAAAAAAACTAAACGCTGCTATAGAACCCGGATGCTCTTTGATGATGCCTCTGTAATAATGCCCTGTGTGAAGTTCGTTTTTATATATCTGGCCTTCTGAACTCAGCAATCTGGAATCATCACCAAATATTTCCTGCCTTTCAAGAAAGACTGTCAAGGTATTGTTTTGATAATCCGTCAACTCCATGGAGAAGTAAGTAGGTAAATTTTCTGCGAGAACATGAAATGCATTAATATCCAAGGTCCAATAGTTCGCTTTGGGATAATTCTTTTGAAAATTCCGGTTGACGTCTGTTGACAATGAACTGAACAATTGAATTTTTGGAAATGACTGACCATTTGACATTGCGGAATTCAATTCCTGGTACACCCGACCTGAATGCAGTTGTGAATACCCATTAAAAAGAAATACAAAACAAAGAATTGAAGAAGACCAAATGGTTTTAATATTCATAGTCTGGAAATTGAAGCGTTTCGATAAGGTAAATATCCAAATAACTGTACGAAATTCAGTGGCTGAGGTCAAAATTGACCGTCATAATCTGAATATTGAACTGAACCGGAATCATGAAATAATCCATAAATTTAATTTTGATACATAAAGTTGCGAGAATTTCATTTGAAAATATCAGGAAAAACCCTGAAAAATTGAGAAAATTTACGATTTTTCAAAAATTTTCTTTAACAAATGTACATATTAACAAAAAAACATATATAAATTTGTTCTTATATAAAATTAGATAACATGCAAGGATGGAAAAAAATCATGTCCCTGGGGGATGTATACAAAGCCGAAATCAAAAGACTTCAGCTATTAAAAAATGGTATTGAAGCTATGGTGATGAACAAGCCAGTCGTCAATCGGACCATTGCTGACCTTTATGTAAAAGAAGGCCAGTATGAAATTGCCAATATTTTATTGTTTGAGAACGAAGAGGATTAGACGAACTTCTGCTTCCAGTTGCAGTACCACAGTAATCCAGGCTAGAGGAGTCCTGCCTGAAATGACAGGTAGCTAAAAGCTCAAGTCAAGGTTCAGAAACTGAGGTGAAAATTTTGCTTGTATACGTATACCAGTAAGCTAATAAATAAGAAAACAAACAAAAGGAAGAAGATAAAACACCTTCCCTTACTACCTTTCTTCAACTGTTGGATTTCCATGTATTGATTTTAGTGACGCAAAGTAAATTCAAAAATCCCTGTTTAGCAACACCCTTACCATCAAAATAATCGATCGTCAATATAGATTATGGAATTATTGATAAGATGCGAATCAGTTATACTGGTTTTTCAACGTATTGAGACCCCTATAAACTCCTGCACTTGCTTTTGAGCCATTTTTTTTCATTGGCATCCAGATAAGGCGACAATCGTTTATACACTTCCTTATGATATGCATTCAGCCAATCGACTGACTGTCGGTTCATCATGGGTGAATGAATCAATGAAGTATCAATTGGAAACAGTGTCACCGTTTCGAATTTCAGAAACCTTCCTTCCGGAGTTTCCGAATGAAGTGTATTCAACACGAGATTCTCAATACGGATACCATGACTGCCTTCTTTGTAGAACCCGGGTTCATTGGAAGTCAGCATTCCGATCACCATTTCGGCCTGTCCCCTTTGATTCCAGGCCGTTACAAAGCCCTGAGGCGGCTCATGAACATTCATAAAATAACCCACTCCATGGCCTGTCCCATGACTGTAATTCAATGATAATTTCCATAGATACTGGCGCGCCAAAGCATCCAGTTGAATGCCTTTAGTTTTTTCAGGAAATACGGCATCACTCAATGCAATATTCCCCATCAAGACTGCTGTAAATTGTTTTTTGATTTCAAGTGCAGGAGGACTCAAGGCTATCGTCCGGGTAATGTCTGTGGTCCCATCCATGTACTGTCCTCCGGAATCCACCAGTAAAATCCCTTTCGATTTTATTATTGCGGAGGTCTCTTTCTCCGGACGGTAATGAATGATTGCCCCATTTGCCGCATAACCCACAATGGCATCAAAACTTTCACCAACATACAGAGCTTGCTGGGACCTGAAATGTCCGAGTTGCTGCGCAAATTCATACTCTGAGATGAGTTTCTTTTTTTTCAACATGGATTCAAGCCACATGAATGACTTTACCAAAGCCACACCATCTTTTTCCATGGCCTTTCTAATATGACCTATTTCGACCGGGTTCTTTGAAGCTTTCATAAGCATCACCGGGCTGACAACATTCACCAGGGAATGCTTAGGAAGCATTAATGCCAATTTTGCATTCAATGTACTTTGATCCACCATCACCTTTACGCCTTCTTTGAGATTGGACAGCGCATCAGCCATTTCATTATACCTTACTTCACGGATACCTGCCGCTGTGAGTTTTTTTCTGAGGCGATCATCAATTTTCGCTTCGGGAATAAACAGATCTGCTCCATTCATACTGACTAATAAAAAGGCCATGAACACCGGATTGCAATGTACATCCTTCCCCCTCAGATTCAGCAGGTAGGAGATTTCATCTAGGGCCGAAATCAAATAATAATCTGCTCCGGTCTTTTTCATTTCTGTCCGAATGGATTTTAATTTAGCTTCACGGCTTGTTCCTGCATATTTTACAGGATGTTCGTAAAGCATCTCTTTACTATATCCCGGTCTGTCCATCCAAATGGTTTCCAATAAATCACCACAATTTTTAAGGTGAATTCCCTTTTCGTTCAGTTTTTTATCAAATGCCTGAATTTGTGCCAGGGAAAAACACCAAAAGTCACAACCTACGGTTTGACCACTTTTCAATTTGCTGCAGATCCAATCCATGTATTCTGCTTGCGCCTGGGCCATCAGTTTATGAAGCACTAACCCACTGCTCTTCAACTGGGATTCTGCTTGCAAAAAATATCTTGAGTCCGTCCAAAGTCCCGCATGATCGGCAGTTACAACTACAGTACCAGCAGAACCTGTGAAACCTGAAATCCATGAACGGCCTGACCAATACTCAGGAGGATACTCGCTTTGATGAGGATCTGCAGAAGGTATGATATAAGCATCTACAGATGCAGCATCCATTACTTTTCTCAGATTCTTGATTTTTTGGGAAGCTTCATTTGCCATAAAATAATATATTAAATAATTTTATAATATGTTCAGAAATTAACTACATTTGCCTTGCAATGTTACAAAGTTTCTGAGAAGGAAACGGGTGGACAGCGCAATTTCTACTGCAAATCCATGCCTGAAATGGCGAACTATGATCTGCCATCATTTGTTTAACAATCCAAGTTTTCATTCATGATAAAACAACATCTCAGTCAAAGTCTTTTACAAAAGCTGTCTCCGCAGCAAATTCAATTGATGAAATTGCTCCAGATTCCCACTTCTGTATTGGATCAAAGAATACAGGAAGAACTGGAGTCGAATCCTGCACTGGATGAAGGAAACGAACTGGAAGAAACCTATGACCAGGATGAAAAGGATACAGAATATGAGACAGATTATGAAGCGGAAGCATCCGATCATAATGATAATGACAGCCAAGATGATCTGATGAATAGTGATAGTTTTGATGACTATCTCAACAATTACATGGATGATAATACGGCTTCATATAAATATAAGACTGATGAATTTGGAAGTCATGAAGACGAACACAGACCTGTCCCCATTGCTGTAGAAAGTACATTCCATGATCATCTGAAAAAACAAATCGGTCTCCTTAAGTTAAAAAATGAAAACCAGTTTAAAATTGCCTTGCAATTGATTGGAAGTATCGATGATGACGGATATCTGAGAAGAGAACCCAACGCAATCATCGATGATTTGATATTTTCTCAAAACCTTGTGGTCACTGAAAAGGAAATCCTTGAAATATTATATAAAATTCAATCATTTGATCCACCCGGGGTTGGTGCCAGATCGCTACAGGAATGTTTACTTCTGCAGGTTAGAGCGAAAATAAAAAACAGTACTAATAAACTTCAACTGAAAGTCTTGCGCCTGACAGAATTCATCCTTGAAAAATATTTTGAAGAATTTACCAAGAAACATTATACCAAATTACAGAGAGTCTTAAACCTGACAGAAGCACAACTCAAAGTTGCGGTCAATGAAATTCTCAAATTAAATCCTAAACCATCTTCCGGTTATGTTGATCAGCTTCCTACATCACTTGTTGCCGGTCATTATATTGTTCCGGATTTTACAATACAAAACCGTGATGGCGTTCTTGAATTGTCTTTGAATAGCCGCAACGCTCCAGACCTTCGCATCAACGATCAATACCTTGACATGCTGAGAAATTACAAGGATAACAAGAAAGCCGGGAATTCAAATAAAAAGGAAAAAGAAGCGGTACTTTTCATCAAACAGAAAATTGAAAGTGCAAAATGGTTTATCGATGCTATAAAGCAGCGTCAGGATACTTTATACAAAACCATGTACGCCATCATGCAATATCAGCGGGATTATTTTATGACCGGAGATCAGAAAAAAATTAAACCCATGATTTTGAAAGATATTGCAGAAATTACTTCACTTGATATATCCACAGTATCCAGGGTAGCAAACAGTAAATTCGTTCAAACAGAATTTGGAACCAAGCGACTTAAAGATTTCTTTTCAGAATCGATGCAGAATGAAGAAGGCGACGAAGTTTCCACACTGGAAGTTAAAAAAATACTTTCCGACCTCGTTCAAAATGAAAGCAAACGCAAACCTCTGAGTGACGAGAAACTTAAAAATTTATTATTCCGCAGAGGATACAATATTGCCAGACGGACCATCGCCAAATACCGCGAACAAATGAATATTCCGGTAGCGAGGTTGCGTAAAGAGTTGGTATGATCTGTTTAATTATTGAATTGCTGTTGGATACGACATTTTCATTTTTTAATTTTTATGCCCTCCTCTTTTAGCCTGAAACCTTCAGTCTTTTTCCTTCGCCACATTTCAATGAAGATAAACTTTCCATCGATTTTCGCCTTAGCTTTATCCCATGAAGTATCTTATTACTTTATTGCAATTCTTATTTAGTATTGGATTCTTGCAAGGACAAACATTACAAGTCTCCTCAGGCCGATTGGTAAGAATCGAAAATTTCCCTTCCCGTGTTGTTCAACCCCGAAATGTTGACATTTGGCTGCCCAATGACTACAACCTGAATAAAAAATACCGGGTACTCTATATGCAGGATGGCCAGATGCTTTTTAATCAAAATCCAAACAATAATTATCTGGATTGGAGAATAGACGAAATACTTGACAGCCTGATGCAGAATTCTTCAATTGAAGATTGTATCGTCGTTGGTATCTGGAGTGTTGAGAATTATAAAATGTCCGAATACTTTCCTGAAAAAATAAAGGAATATCTGCCTTCGAAATACAGAAAAAAAATGATTTCAGAACACCAGGACTCAATAGCTTCATCAAATGCTTATTTGAAATTTCTGGTCTGGGAACTAAAGCCTTATATCGATAAAAATTTTTCAGTGCTGGTTGAAAAAGAAAATACATTTATCGCCGGTTCCGGTTATGTGAATTTCCGGAAATTTTCAGCTCCGCTGCCAGTCTATCTTTATTTTACAATAACCCCGATGAACTGATTCAAAAAGCTACTTTAAAGTATCTTAAAAAGAACATTCCAGAACCTTCAGGTCATAAATTTTATATTGACACCTGGGATAATCTGCCTAAAGATCATTTTATCAAATATCAAACCAAAATGAATGAATTATTCAAGAAAAAGAAATACACAAGCGACAACTACTTTTGCATGGATTACCAACAGGAATCTCCAAATGAACTGTCATGGAGCAACAGGATTAGTATCGCGCTGAAGTTTTTGATTTCAAATAAAATGAATGAGTCTTTGTTCAAATGATGAATATCGCGAATTCATTTTTAAGTTCCCGTAATTCGTAATTTTTAATTAATTCATAAGTGGATAAAAATCAATTAGAAGAACTCTGTTGTAAAGCAGTAGGCATTGTCAAAGAATCTGCATTGTTCATCAGGCAGGAACTTGGCAAAGTCAACGCAGAACATATTCATGAAAAGGAAAAGCACAGCCTGGTATCTTATGTAGATATTGAAACCGAAAAAAAACTGGTATCTGCATTTAAAGAATTACTTCCAGAATCCAATTTCATTACAGAAGAAGGAACTCCATTCACTGCGAATGAAAGTGAATATTGCTGGATCATAGATCCGCTTGATGGCACCACAAATTTTCTTAAAGGCATTCCGGTATTTTCGATCAGTGTGGCATTGACAAAAGGCAATGAGATCATTCTTGGCATTGTACATGACATCATGCAGGATGATTGTTTTTATTGCTGGAAAAAAGGAGGTGCCTATTGCAATGGGAAACCGATCCACGTTAGTGATATTCAAAATATAGAAAACGCAGTCATTGCGACGGGATTTCCCTATCAACGCAAATGGATGGAAAATTTGAATCTGATTTTAATCGAAGTATTGAAAACAGCAAGAGGTGTGCGAAGACTTGGATCTGCCGCTATTGATCTTGCTTATACTGCTTGCGGAAGATTTGACGGATATTATGAAACGCGTCTGAATGCATGGGATATGGCTGCCGGTATTTTATTAATTCGCGAAGCCGGCGGAAACGTGACGAATTTTTTTGGTCAGCATGAAGAAATCCTGGCTTCTCATCACATCCTGGCAAGCAATGGTCACATTCATGAGGAAATGCTCATACTGACCCGTTCTGCAATGCTCGATCAATAAACCGCTCTCGTCGAAATCCACCTGACATCAATACAAAATCAAAAGATGACTCCTTTGAGTAGTTATCTTTGACCCGTAATATGAAATACAGGGAGATCTTTTTATTGTCACTTGCCAATGTGAGGGCTAATTTATTGCGCTCTATTCTCACCCTGGTCATCATTGCCCTCGGCATTATGGCACTTGTCGGCATCCTCACCTCTATAGACAGCATGATTTATAGCATGAGCAGTAGCTTTTCAAATCTGGGAGCCAACAGTTTCAGCATCGATCGAAAGTCCACAGAATTCAGAAGACATGGAAGGGAACAAGACAAACTAGCAGCTCCTGTTACTTATTTTCAGGCCATGGAATTCAAAGAACAGTTTTCACAATATGGAATTGTAAACATTTCATTTCGTGCAGCTTCGAATGCAATAGTCCAATTTGAAAATAAAAAAACAAATCCAACGACAAGGATTCGCGGTGTGGATGAAAACTTTTTTAACGTTGCAGGTTCTGAAATAGAATATGGAAGAAATTTTTCTATTAATGAACAGGAAGACGGAAGTCCGGTAGCGATCATCGGCACTGAATTGGTAAAACGGTTATTTGATGGCGAACCCAACAAATCCCTCAATAAGATGATTCAGATCAACAATCAGAAATACATGATTGTGGGAGTTCTGAAATCCAAAGGTGCGTCAATGAATGAAGGTGCAGATAGAAGAATATTGATTCCTTTGCAGCGTGCTAAACTGGACTACGGATACAATGATGCAAACTATGAAATTGATGTTGCAGTATTGAATGCGGCAGAAATCGATGACGCCATCTCACAAGCTACTGGAGTGTTGCGTGTCATCAGAAAACTAAAACCCTATGAAGAAAATGATTTTGAAATTTCAAAATCCGATGTCATCATTGAATTCCTTCGAGACAATACAGTAAAATTGCGGGCTGCTGCTGTAGCCATCGGCTTAATGACCTTATTAGGTGCAGCGATTGGTTTGATGAATATTATGCTGGTCTCCGTGACAGAACGCACCCGGGAAATCGGCATTGCAAAAGCCGTTGGTGCAACCCGTAAAAATATCATTTATCAATTTTTAACCGAAGCGATTATCATTTGCCAGCTTGGCGGAATTCTGGGAATTCTTCTCGGAATCCCCGTAGGCAATATTGTTAGTTTATTAGTCGGCGGTCAATTTTTGATTCCATGGGCATGGATCATACTGGGACTCGTAGTCTGCATGATCGTTGGCATTTTATCCGGAATCTATCCAGCACTCAAAGCCGCGAATTTGGATCCGGTAGAATCACTCCGATATGAGTAGATAAATAAATTTGTTGTATAAATTATTGAACATTCGTAATTCGTAATTCTTAATTCGTAATTCTTAATTTTTAATTTTTAATTCCTCCAGTACGCTCCCAATCGTTGTATAGCGTTCTCCCGAACATTCATGTAAAAAATATTAAAATCGCCACGATGAAAACTGGAAGCCCAATACAGAAAGCTTCCCTTGAATTTGGGTTTGTCCACCCATAATATACTTTCGTGAAGTTGCGCACCCGACAAACCCGGTACCGGAGCTTTGCTGATGTCATCGAGTACCGCTCCACGGTTTTCCGATTTGTCAACATAAACATCAGGTTCCGTGGTCCAATTCAATGGGTTCGTATTCACGACTGGCTTTTCACAATTTAAATATTCGCCATCGTAACCTTTTTTAAAACTTCTCCAACTGCAGATGCATCCTGTTTCATATTTGTTGGTGCAGGGTTTAAGATAGTTATATTCGCTGATAGGGATTGCAAATCCTACAGCATATGCAACTACAAGTCTTCTCTTTAAAGAATCATTATCAAAAAATTCTTTGAGCAATCGAATCAAATGCGCAGCACCCTGGCTATGACCTGCAAGAATGATCGGTCTACCATTATTATAATTCTTCAGATAATATTCAAATGCTGCTTTGACATCCTGATAAGCAAGATTCAAAGCTTTCTCAGCAGAAACTTTATCCTTGTTGAAAAAAGAATTGAAATGCGCTTGCCTGTATCTGGGCGCATAGACTTTACCCACTCCATTGAATATACTCGCCTGGTACACAATTGAGGAACCATCTGTAAGTTGATTTATTTTGTCATCACTGATATCCGCATTCCACTGATTATTACCACATTTACTGAGGTAAGTCGTTGGATGCACAAAAAATACATCAGCCTGAGCATGCTCCTGCATGTCTTTGCAACCCGCAGGTAAACTGTCCGCAGCATCCAATCGCCAGGGCAACGCCGCCCAATTCTTTTCCAAACTATAATCAGGTTGTGGAGGCAAAACATACTGGTCAAAAGCTTCTCTTGGTCTGGTAGAATAACATGAACTCAGAAAAACAATCAGAACCACAGAACTTTGGAGGGATAATTTCATTGATCTATGCATACCTATTTCAAACATACAATTAAGCGAATTGATTTAAGACTTATCGAATGCAAGCGATTATTTTTGCAAAGTAATGGAAAATATCAAGAAGGACATATTATCATTGAATAATGCTCAACTGAAAGAATCCCTTTCCGCATTGGGATGGGAAAAATACCGCCTGCAACAAGTTGAAGATTGGCTTTGGAAACATGGGGTACGAAGTTTTGATGAAATGAGCAACCTTTCTAAAACTCAAAGAACATCATTAGAAGAATCCTTTTTTATTCCTGCTCTTGGGGAAGAGAAAATGCAACAGAGTAATGACGGAACATTAAAATTCAAATTCAAACTCCACGACGGATATTTTATTGAATCGGTTTTGATCCCCGTTGCGGATGAAGACCGGTACACACTTTGCGTTTCTTCGCAATCCGGTTGCAGTCTTTCCTGCAAATTTTGTGCAACAGGACAAATGGGTTTGTTGCGTCAACTCACTGCTTCGGAAATTTTTGATCAATATTTCCTGGTGAATAAACGATGTATTGAAGTTTATGGTAAAGCGTTAACCAATATTGTTTACATGGGAATGGGTGAACCCCTATTGAATTACAGAAATGTAATGGAAAGCATTGATCGATTGACTTCTGAAAATGGTCCGCATCTCTCTGCAAAACGCATCACCTTATCCACTGCCGGTATTGCAAAAATGATCCGCAAACTTGCCGATGATGAAACTAAAGTGAATCTCGCTTTATCGTTGCATGCTGCAGATGATAAAAAACGCAACACCATGATGGCCATCAATGAAACCAACAATTTATCCACGTTGATGGAAGCATTGAAATATTTTTACAAAAAAACAGCAAACCGCATAAGCTATGAATACATTGCATTCGAAAACTTCAATGACACCATAGCCGATGCCAAAAATTTGATCCGCATGTGTTCGCAATTTCCAGTGCGTGTAAATATCATTGAATACAATCCGGTAAAAGGTCTGGACTTTACAAAATCAACTGAAGATCGCATCAACACCTTCGCCAAAGAAGTACGCAAACATGGCATCATGATCACGGTAAGAA
>JBGAWX010000098.1:0-11473 GCA_044227375.1 Saprospiraceae bacterium | reverse complement strand
GATTCCGGTTTCCCTTCAAATTCCCTCTCGAAAGGGTTCATAGAAGTCGCTTCCATTTCATTGAAACGGCTTCTCAGGTCTCTATTCAAATTGGGTTCAGCTGTTTTGGTTTTTTTTGCATTCTTCAATTGAATGGCTAGCGTTCTTTTGTCCTTTACGGACATTGCTGATATTTTTAACAAACTATCCTGTAAGGCAATATTTTGAAGATGTTTTGCAATTTCTTCAAGATTGGCAAGAGTCTTGGATATTGGTCCTCTGCGTTCATCTGTTTTTGTGAGGACATTTAGTGTACTGTCGTAATATAGTTTTGCTTGTAGATAATCCTGTGCTTCAAAATATATAGTTGCCAATTGGCTGTAAGAATCTGCTTTTTGTGAGTTTCCGATATTCGCGGAACGCAATGATAAATTGAATTGTTCAACTGCTTTATTCTTATTATCCTGTTTCAAACTGATGACTGCAAGGGCATAATACAATTCCCCCTGATAATCTTTATTCTTCGGATCTTTCAGAAAAGATTCTATTCTTGAAATTACGTTTTCCTGCGAACCGCCTTCTGTGGCTTCATTGATCAGTAAATTCATCTTCGCATGAAACGACAAATCATATGCAGGTTTCAATTTGATACATTCAGTAAAATATTGATTTGAAGATTCTATACGGCCTGCATTTTGATACAATTGTCCTAGAATAAATGCATATCTCGCTCTTGTCTTTTTTGATTTAGTATATTCAATTGCCGACTTCAACGATTGAATCCCTTTTTCATACTTCCCGGTTTTTAAATACAAATCGGCATAAGAAGCATACAATTCTCCTCTGATATTTTCCGGTGCTGAAGATTCGTTTTCTACTCTCCTGAACAATTGTTCAGCTTCAAAAGGCTTTCCTCTCTCCACCAGGTTTTTGCCGGCCCAAACTACACCCTCCCAATAATTTGTATAATGCGGAAACAACCATGATCCTTCATTGAGTAATTTTTCCTGCTTTTTTTCTTTAACTTCTACAGTGATTTTTTCTGCTGTAGGAGCTACAGGATTGCTCTCTTTAGTCGGATTTGTTTTGGAGGAATTGGATTTACCTTTCTTCTTGGCTTCTGCTTTTTCTTTTTGTAGTTTTTTCCTCTCTTTGGCCTTTTTTTCAGCTTCCTTTTTCCTTTCTTTTTTTAGATCTTCGGCATCTTTCTTTTTCTCCTTTACAGATTTCTGTTTCAGAAATTTTGATTTCAGAATATTTTTAACTGGATCAAACTCATCAAGAAAAAATTTGAAAGAACTTTCCGCAGTTTCAAAATCTTTTTTTAAGTATTGCGCTTTACACAATACCAGGTAACAATCATCAGTCCAATGACTCACTCTGTGTAAGGATACGACCGTTGAAACTTTTTCAATAGTCTTATCCAACTTTGGTTTTTCCGAATCAACATTTTCATTCGCATTATATGTAAAAACCGGAAGTATTTTATTATAATTATATTTGTATGATTGTTCTAATGCAAGAATACTTTCCTGCAATAATTCATTGGCATTAAAATAACCATTGTATTTTGCAGTGGTATTATGATAAAACCGGCCTAATGCGGAAGTTTGTCCTTTTTTACGATGGCTGACACATCCATCCAATAAGGAAACAAGGATTAAGGCTAGCAACAATAAACTTATCTTAATTTTCATGGAAATCGTACGAATGAGTATCATAACTAAAATCCCGCAAATTTATTATAATTTAAAGTATTAACGGATGGCTTTTGAATGGAAAAGAGCCCGGAAATGGCTAAAAGAACACCTGGAGAAGAAGTTTCTGTTTATTATCAGAAACGAAGAAACATTTGAAGAAACTGCAAGCTATAAACTAACCATTCAGAATATCTACTTGCTTGCTTGCACCGTATTGCTCATTGTCGGGCTGTTTCTGTTTCTTTTGATCATTTTCAGCCCAATAAAGAAATACATCCCTGGATACGGAGACATCAGGTCTCAGGGAGAATTTATCAAGTTGGAACAAAAAGTCCTTAAACTTGAAGACGAACTGATGGCCAGAGATACTTACATTCAAAGCATCAGGAGAATCATCACCGGCAATCCTGAGACCAGTTCAGATGTCACAAAAAATATTCATGTCAAATTGGAAAAACCTGAGCCCTTGCCCAAGGTTAAAGAGGACAGTATTTTAAGAGCGGAATTTGAAGCCAATCAATCTATGGAATTGAGAAACCGTCCAAAATCCGGCAGCTCCTCAATTCTATCGAACAATACGGCATTTAAGAATCCGGAAACCGAGAGTTTTCGTTACCTGAGCCTGACTCCTCCAGTCAGAGGCCCGCTTGGAGCTTTATATGGTCCTGACAAAGGACACCTTGGTGTGGATATTATTGCCGCAGCAAATACTCCCATCAAAGCAATTTTGGATGGCTCCATCATTCAGGCCGACTGGTCTATTGAAAACGGCCACACCATCGCTATTCAGCATGGGAACAACATGGTGAGTATTTACAAACACAATTCTGCACTTCTTAAAAAAGCAGGCACCAGAGTCCGCGCTGGAGAAGCCATTGCCATTATTGGAAACACTGGAACTTTAACTGATGGACCCCATTTACATTTTGAACTCTGGTTTAAAGGAAAGCCTGTGAATCCTGTCGATTACATCCGCTTTTAGAGTTTTATGAGTTCATTTATTTGAAAGGCCCATCAAATCTATTCTAAGGCTAGATTGATCATTTTATTGAGAACTATTAAAAAATCAAAAATGGATTGATAAGGAAAACCCCGACTGAAATACAGGGTTTTTCCTCTTACTTAAGCCTTTTTTTAATCCGACCTTTGGATTTTTAAAAACAGGATTGCCATATCGAATCCTCTTATGAACTTTTTAACCAAATCCACTCAAATGCCGAAGAAGTACTCTGTCCCGATACTTTACATCTATATATGGCCTAATCTAAGGCCTCCCCCAAAAAATAGTTAAGAATGAACTGAAATCGCATCCGGTTGATTTCCGTACTTACTACTTTATAAATTGATGCAGGTAAACGTACCTGCGAAAACATACAAACCAAAATCTTCCTGTACGCTTACTAAAAGGAAGTAAATCAACATCGGATATCACCCTAAAAATTAGATAATCTATAATTGAGATTATCCTTGAAGATGGTTAATCCATTAAAGACCTCAGCCAGTTCTTTGGCTGGGGTTTTTTATTTACTCAATAAAATTCACACTAAGAATGAAGACTCTTTGCTCCTGAAAGATGATTCTTTATTAAGTGTTCTATCTCATTCCAGGACATCGTTACTTATTGCTATTGTTTATCTTTGCGATCCAATTTTCATAATGCAACTCTTTTCCTTTGTTTCAAATCTTAAATCGTTTATTCAGGGCGAAAAAAAAACTTCACATAAAATTGCATTCATTCCAACAATGGGTGCACTTCATCCGGGTCATATTTCTTTAATTGAAACCGGAAAAAAATATGCAGAGCAAACAGTTTGCAGCATCTACATCAATCCAAGACAATTTAACAATCCGGAAGATTTAAAGAAATATCCCCGCAGTCTTGAACATGATGCAAGGTTAGCGGAACAGGCTCATTGTGATGTTTTATTTATACCCAATGATGAAGAAATATACCCAAATGGACTTGATACTTCTATTCAATTGGATTTAGCTGATCTTGATCAATCCATGGAAGGATTGTTCAGACCAGGACATTTCATGGGCATGCTCCAGGTTGTAAAACGATTGCTGGATATTATCAATCCGGATTATCTGATCATGGGTCAAAAGGATTTTCAACAATTCAGGCTGGTTCAACACATGATCGATGAACTTCAATTACCCGTTAAATTAATCGTAGCTCCGACCATTCGAGAATCCGATGGTCTGGCTATGAGTTCCCGAAATCAACGATTGAATGCTGAAGAAAGAAAAAAGGCATTGGCAATTTATAAAAATTTACTGTATCTGAAAGAACATCTGGCGACATCCAATATTGAAATATTGCAAATCCAGGTTATGCTTGCTTTAAAAGAGGCGGGACTTAATCCGGAATATGTAGAAATCGTAGATGGATTGACCATGAAAAAAGTGATTCATCCGGAACTCCATGATTGTATAGTTGCCTGCACTGCAGCCTGGGCGGGAGAAATCCGTTTAATTGACAATCTGATTTTAAAAGGGTCTTTCAATTGAACTATTTGCTTAAAAAACTATTTTAGTCTGTATAAATTCAAGAATTCAGGGCTTTTGTCCACAAGTGTTATTTGTCAATCCGTTTGAAATCAATAATTATTGGTTAATTCTGATTAAAGCAGCCCAAACACACAAGTCTATTAGTAATCAAATTTGTTAATTTTGCACCCATGTTTTTGCAGTTTTTTAAATCGAAAATTCACAGGGCTACGGTAACTGAGGCTAATCTCAATTATGTTGGAAGCATCACAATTGATGAAGATTTAATGACTGCTGCCAATATCTATGAAGGGGAAAAAGTTCAAATTGTAAATAACAACAATGGTGAACGATTTGAAACTTATGTTATAAAAGGAGAAGCGGGTTCAGGGATGATCTGTCTTAATGGAGCGGCTGCACGCAAGGCAGAGGTTGGCGACATCATCATCATCATTTCGTATGCGTTTTTAAGCCCTGACGAAGCGAAACAATATCACCCGGTATCAGTACTCGTAGATGAAAAAAACAAGATCATCAGCTAGTGACTATTTTATCGACAATTCTGTTTTGTATTGCATTGAATTCAATTTATATAATTATACGTCATTGAATATCATTCCAGAAGTTCCTTCTTTGGCAATTGGGATGCTTAAATAAGAATCTTTTGAATTCTTACATAAAAAACATACTGCAGCTAATTGTTTTCCTAAGCATTGGACTTGGGATCATGTATTTTTTATATTCAAAAAATCAAACCGCTTACCTGGAATATTGTCAATCCAGTAATATTCCAAAAGAACATTGCAGCTTAATGGATAAACTCAAGTCGGATTTTAAGACCTTGAATTACTTCTGGATTTTTATGATTTTAGTTGGTTTCGGCATGACAAATTATTCCAGGGCAATACGCTGGAAAATTATATTAAATACTGTGAATTACAATGCACGTTTTGTGAATTTATACGGCACTGTGAATATCGCTTATCTCGCAAATCTAGGTTTGCCCAGAATTGGTGAATTTGTAAGGGCGGCATTGCTCGCTAAATACGAAAATTTTCCATTTGATAAAGTCTTCGGAACCGTAGTGGTCGATCGAATAGCTGACATGATTTCATTCCTGTTATTAATACTCCTAGCTTTTGCTCTCGATTCAAAAACGTTTTTTACGTTTTTCAATACTTATGCAAGTTTTCCAAACCCTGGATTTAAAATCATCTATTTTCTCACGTTTATTGTGATCCTTTTTCTTCTATGGCGATTCAGAAATCATTTGATCAAAATGAATCTGATCAGCAAATTGATTCATTTTTTATCCGGTATATGGAGCGGAATTGTTTCAATCAGAAATTTGCAGGAAAGGAATAAATTTATATTGCATACCATTTTGATTTGGGTATGGTTTTTCCTGATGTTTGTCTTTGCTTGCAAAGCGTTCCCCCCAACATCACAATTAGGAGTCATTCCAATGCTCGTAGTCTATGTGTTTGGGAGCTTTGGAGTTTTTATCCCTTCCCCAGGAGGTATGGGTACTTATCATTTTATGGTAATTCTCGGATTGGGATTGTATGGAATTCATCAAACCGAGGCTTTTTCATTTGCCAACATTGCATTTGCTTCTGCACAATTTTTAGCATTAATTATTTATGGAATCATCTCATTGATCGTATTATCAATTGTCAATAAATCTAAAGAATACAAAACCGACAAATAAATAGTGTATTGTTTTTATCTTTAAAAGAGAATTGGCTGTTGATGATAAATGAGTCCACATTCCTTTTGGATGTCCGGTTATAAAATTTTATGTTCATTCAATTTTTAAATAACCAATCTTAAAAAAAAACAAATAATCCTGTGATCTATGAATAATTCTTTGGAATCAAAAATTTGTTTACCAAATGATTTGATTGATCTGCGAAGTCAATGGGAAAAACAAAGATTGCGCGTGGTATTTACAAATGGCTGCTTTGATATATTGCATGAGGGACATGTCAGATATCTGGCAGAAGCGAAATCTCTTGGTGACAAATTAATTGTTGGATTGAATTCAGATGCTTCAGTAACTAAACTAAAGGGTCCTTCCAGACCTATAAATACTTCTAAAAGCAGGGCAATTGTTCTGGCCGGCTTAGAGAGCGTTGATGCGATCATTGTGTTTGAAGAGGAAACTCCTTATAAACTCATTTCTCTATTGCTTCCTGACATCCTGGTTAAAGGTGGCGATTGGAAAACTGAAGATATTGTTGGATCCGACATCGTGATCGAACTCGGAGGAAAAGTATTTTCACTTTCGTTTCATGAAGGATATTCAACAACTTTGATCGAAGAAAAAATAAAAAATAAAACCTGATGAAATTACGAGAATTAACCGAGTTTCTTGAATCCATTGCTGATCTGAGTTTGCAGGAATCCTACGACAATTCAGGATTGATTTTGGGAAACCCTGATTCGGAAATAACATCCGTGCTTTGTTCATTGGATTGTACTTTGGAAGTTCTCATTGAGGCAAAAGAACGACATTGCAATGTCATTGTCAGTCATCATCCCATTGTTTTTTCAGGAATCAAAAAATTTGATGAAAATCATTATGTGGATCGCGCCATTGTGTATGCCATTAAAAATGACATTGCGATATATGCCATTCACACCAATTTGGACAATGTCTTTCATAATGGAGTCAATCAGAAAATTGCTGAACGACTTCAATTACAAGATCTAAGAATTTTACTACCAAAGCCAGGGATGCAGCAAACCGGTGCCGGAATGATCGGCAGATTAGCTTATACCATAAAAACCGAAGAATTCCTTGGTTACCTTAAAACCCAATTAAACACTCCGCTTATCAGGCATACCCGGTTTGTAAAAAAAGAAATATCTAATGTTGCGTTAGCGGGTGGATCAGGGGCATTTTTGATCAAAACGGCCATTCATTCCAGAGCGGATGCCTTTATCACAGCCGATATCAAATACCACGAGTTCTTCGATGCCAATGATAAAATTCTCCTGGCGGATGTTGGCCATTATGAAAGTGAGCAGTTTACAATTGAATTATTGTATGGACTCATTTCTCAAAAATTCAGTAATTTTGCCACCCATTATATAAAAACCAGTACAAACCCTGTACATTATTTTTAAATTATGTCAAAAGCCACTGTGAATTTAGATTTGCCTATTGGATTGAAACTCAAACAATTATATGAGTTACAACAAATAGATTCCGAGATCGATCAGGTACATATTGTCAAAGGAGAATTGCCGGTAGCCGTGAGTGATCTCGAGGATGAAATTGTGGGTCTGACCACCCGGATCACTAAATTGGAAGCTTCTACAACGGACATGGACAAAGATTTGGTCAACCATAAGGTCAACATCAAAGCTGCTGAAGAGAACATAAAGAAATATGAGAAACAATTAAACGGGGTAAAGAACAACAGGGAATATGATGCTTTGAATAAAGAGATAAACCTTCAAAGGTTGGAAATTCAACTTTCTGAGAAAAAGATGAAAGAAATTTCTGAACAAATCAAACAAAAGAAAGTAACCCTTGATGGTGTAAAAGAACGTCTTGAGCAAAAACAAAAAGAGCTGGTGGAAAAGAAAGAAGAGCTCAACAAAATTATCGAAAAAACAGAAAAGGAAGAGGCCACATTAGCAAAGAAGTCAGAAAAATTCAAAAAAGTACTGGAGCCAAGGCTCTTGTTGGCGTACAATAATATTCGTCAGAGGTATCGCAATGGTCTTGCAGTGGTTACCGTAAAGCGAAATGCATGTGGTGGTTGTTTCAACCAGATTCCACCTCAGGTACAATTAGAAATCGGATTGCGTAAAAAAATTATCGCTTGCGAACAATGTGGCCGAGTTTTAGTTGACGATCAAATTCAGGAAGTCGAAGGATAAGACTTATTTTTGGGCATGGTTTATCCATCCCTGTTAATCACGATTATTATATTTCAGTTTACAACCAGTGTCAGTTATGCTGCACAGGCCTATTGTTTATTTGATGCTGATGTAAAAAAAATATATTCTCAAATAATCAATCTTGATTTAAACCAGGCCAGAAATAATCTTGCTCTAAAAGCAGATACCTCATTGAACAAGGCCTATGTTTTATTGGATAATGAAATCGATTTTTTCAATTTATTCATTTCTGAAAACAAATCAGAATATCAAAACAAAAAATCGCAGAAGAACAAAAGACTTCACCTTATTGAAAAATCTGATCTTGCATTAGAATGGAAAAGATTTTTAAAAGCCGAAATATTATTGCAATGGGCTCTGATTCACCTCAAGCAAGAAGAAGAATTCCGTGCGTTCCAATGCATTCGGGAATCTTTAAATCTCCTGGAAGAAAACTCGGTTGAATTTCCTGAATTTAAATACACCTATAAATCTTTAGGCATCCTTCATACTTTGATGAGTACCATTCCGGAAGGATTTCAATGGGCCGTTTGGCTGCTGGGAATCAAAGGAAATTTGTTTTCAGGCAAACTGGAGTTACAACAGTATATCCAATTTGCAGAACCAAAGCAAGACCTCTTCCTTGATGAATCCTATGCTGCCATGGGTTTTATCATCTCGTATCTGGAAAATAAACCGGAGATTGGATATCATTATTGGATAAAAAATACAGAAAAGAAAAAACCAAATTCATTATATGCAATGATTCAAACCAAGCTTGCAATAAAAGCCGGATTCAATGATGCCGTCATAAAAACAATACAATCATTGGATGAATCAGAAAAAGAAAAACTTCCTATACTTTATTATTTTTTTGGTTTAAGCAGTTTGCAAAAACTTGATTTGAATGCAGATCAGCATTTTCAAAATTTTTTAAAATTCAATAAAGGAGTAACTTATATTAAAGAAACTTATCAAAAACTGGCCTGGATCTTTTTATTAAAGGGACAAACCGGACTTTATCGCTTATATGTTTCAAATTGCCTCACAAAAGGAAGTTCGTATACCGATGAAGATAAACAAGCACAGCAAGAAGCAGCATCCGGAAAAATTCCCGATTCTCATTTACTAAAAGCAAGATTATTATTTGACGGAGGTTATTTTCAAGAGGCTTATAACATTCTAATGCCTAAAATGGGAGAATTTTATTCAAATCCTGATAAAAGACTGGAATGTGCATACCGTCTTGGCAGAATTTGTCAAATGAAAAATGAAACAGACCGGGCTTTACAGTTTTATCAAGATGTATTGCGTTTTGATTCAGAAAACTATTCCTTTATGAGCAGCAATGCCCTTTTACATACAGGCATCATTCTAGAAAACAGAAAGAAGAAAGAAGAATCATACAGCTATTATCAAAAAGTACTAAAAACCAATCCGGATCAATACAAACGATCCATTCATCAAAAAGCAAAAGCCGGCATGGCCAGATTGTCATTATAATTTAGAATTCTGAAGTATACATCTTATTTACTATACCATGTTCTCAACACACTTTCAGCTTCTTTGCCCTGTGGCGTATAATCTTTTTCCGGATAGCCTTCATGTCCAGCACCATTCGGAAACCACTTCCAAACAAAACCACCCACCCACCAAGGTTTTTCCCAAAACGATTTGAATAAGGCGTCATATGCAATGGATTGCGCCTTTTGATTGATATTAAGTTGGTCAACCCGTTTTTCGATTTCCCAACTTTTTCCGGCACAGCCATCCACACTCAGATAACCAAACTCAGTAAAGAGAATTGGCTTATTTACTCTATTTGATAAGTGTTCCATTTCCGGAGTGAGATGCTTCCATGCTTCAAGTAATTTATCAATGTTGGGTGTAGCCTCATCGATTAGAGGAAAGTAAGCACTGATGCCAATGTAATCGAGCACTTCCCAAAATGGTATGTTCTGATAATCATTCCAGCTCGCACAATAGGTTAGTTTCCCAGAATAAATCGATTTAATTTCATTGATTAGTGTTCTGAAGTAGTTTGCTCTTTTTATTGCTGCGATATTGTATTCTGTAGCAATGCATACCATATCCACTTTTAATTCTTCAGCCAATTTCACATTTTGAAGTATATAACTTCTGTAATCTTTTTCCCATCGCTTCCAATCCTCTTCCATGTCAAAGTCCATATTCCCAACCCATTCATCATGCATCCATACTTGAGGTTTGAGCATAATGTGAAAACCTGCTTCCTTTGCGAGACGTATGCTTTCACGGATTCCTTCAGGACGTTCTCCCCACCATTGACCCCCTGAAATTTGAAAATGAACTTCCGGTTTTCCCTTTCTTGAAAATGCATATGGAATTACAGCAATCCAATTTGCATTTGTATTTTTGATGGCCGCCATAGGATTTTCCGGAAACGGATCAGGTGGCGCAACCATGGTAATGCCTTTTATTTTTATTTCTTCGTCCTTAAATGTTGAGAAATGACTGCTGAAAAAAATAAAAAGAAACAATACAACCGCAATCGAAGAAAATATAATATACTTCAAGAATTTTTATTTCAAAGATAGTTGATAACTCTATTTTTATAAAATTAATACCAATTCGATTTATAATAATGCAAAGAATTAAAAGATCATGTCTAAGTAATTGTTTTAGTCCAATGAACTTGAACCATTACAAAGCTCCCATCGGTAAAACTTAACTTTCAATATCATCAATACAAGCATAATATGCTTCTTAAGAAAACTTACTTTCAATCAGAAGATGTGGTATCTATAGCAAAAGATCTTCTTGGAAAAATATTATTAACTGAAATCAACGGCATCATTACAAGTGGCATCATTGTTGAGACTGAAGCTTACAAGGCCCCTGAAGATAAGGCTTCTCATGCATTCAATAACCGCAGGACGGAGCGTACAAAAACGATGTTCCTTCCTGGAGGTCACGCTTATATTTATTTATGTTATGGCATTCATGAAATGTTTAATGTAGTTACCGCTCAAAATGGAATTCCTCATGCAGTTTTAATCCGCGCTATTGAACCCATCGAGGGAATTGATGAAATGTTGAGACGAAAAAAAATGTCAACATTACAACCAAACCTTACCAAGGGACCCGGCAGTTTGTCAAAAGCATTGGGGATAAGCCGCAATCTCAATGCATGTAAATTGTACGATAAGAAAAGTTCAATAAGACTTTACGATGAGAATATTCGTTTTAATAAATCACGAATTGGAAGCTCCAAACGCATCGGAGTATCTTATGCGGAGGAATCAGCAGATTGGCTATTCAGATTTTTTGTGAAAGAAAATCAATGTGTGTGTTCAACTCCGAAATAGCAGCTTAAAGTTGGAGCTGTAAGCTATGAGATTCTAAATTACAAAGGGGTAAGAAAAAGT
>JBGAWX010000097.1:0-11583 GCA_044227375.1 Saprospiraceae bacterium | reverse complement strand
GAATCATGAAATTTAAATCGCTTTACGACGGTCTCCTTTTGAAAATTCAAATGAAACAAATCACCTTGCATTGAACCTGCAAAAAGTATTTTTCTTTCCGGAAAGGAGTATAAACTGAAAATGCGTTCACCTGTTTGAGCCATTGAAATTCCATGATGACTCCCACCCGGGTTCCACTTACAAATCAAGCCATCACTTCCAGCACTCAGTATACTTCCTTTATCAAAGCCATTGCACAAAGTATACACCGCTCCCTGGTGTCCCTGTAAATGATGAATTTGTTTAATGAAATTGATTTGCATGGAATCATTTAAAAACGTGGAATTTTTGATTTAAAGGAAGCTAATGTTCAAAAAAGTGCATTCAATGGTTCTATCCAATTCCTTTTAAATTGCATTACGGAAATAGAGTACTTCAATCTTTATACTCAATGTATCAGGTCAATAGGGCATCATCAATAAAACGCAGCAATATCTTCCAGTGGTTTTCTATATATCGCAGGTACGGACACCTCATCAGCCGGATAACCAACAGGAATTAGCAAAAATGGTTTTTCATTCTCGGGTCTTTGGAGAATTTCCTGCAAAAAATTCATTGGACTTGGAGTATGGGTAAGGCAGACCAGTCCAACATAATGAATTGCTGCAATTAGAAATCCGCAAGCAATACCAGCAGATTCCTGCACATAATAATTTTTATGTTTGTTGCCATTGACGAGATCATAACTTTTTTTAAAGACTGCAATGAGACAAGGTGCGGTTTCTAAAAATGGTTTTTTCCAATCAGTACCCAGGGCTGCTAAATCATCAAGCCATTCCTGGGGCATCCGGCCATGATAGTTTTCATATTCTTCTTTTTCTGCAGCTTCACGGATTTTCATTTTAATTGAGGGATCACTAATTACGCAAAAAACCCAGGGTTGTTTGTTGGCTCCTGACGGAGCAGTACCTGCTATTCGAATGATTTGTTCAATGATAGGAGAGGGAATGGGTCTCGATGAAAATTCGCGTACAGTTCTTCTGTGGTCCATTAAACCGTACAAATCATCTGCTCTCACCATCATTTTTCCATCGGTGTATCGAAGTGCTTGATATGGAATGAAGCTGGGATTATTCATTTGTAAAAATTATAGATCTCCAAGTTGGGGTCGAAGGATGATTTCTTCCAAAACAGCAGAAGGACTTAAATCAATAGCACAAACCACGATTTTAGCAATGTCATCAGCCTGCATCAAGCGTTCTTCAGGAAGGTCTGCACCACTCCAGGAATCAGACCATGCTGCTCCGGGTAAAATGGAAGTCACTCGTATCCCTTTGTCTTTTAATTCTTCGCGAAGCGATTTACTGAAACCCAACAATGCGAATTTACTGATAGCATAAGAGCTGCCATTAGGATATGCAGCCAGACTTGCAATAGAACACATGTTGATGATATGTCCTGATTTTTTGTGCAACATATTTGGCAATAATGCCCGTGTGAGATGATAAGCACTATAAAAATTGGTGTTCATTATGGTTTCAAGATGGCCATCGGGTTCATCATGTATATTTCCGGATAAATAAATTCCTGCATTGTTGATGAGAATGTTCACTTCTCTGAAAACTGATAAGATAGATACTGATAAAGAATTTACCTGTTCTTTAATGGATACATCACAAGGACTATAAAAAACCTTGATGTCTGGATTAATGAAAAGCAACTCTTGCTTCACTTTATCAAGATCGCCTTCTGAACGCGAAGTAATGAACAGATTAAAACCTTTTTTAGCCAGAGCGTATGCAATGGCTTTACCTAATCCTTTGCTGGCACCGGTTATAACAGCATTCATGGCTGCAAGATAACAAAGCTGGCTTACTTGATCCGAAGTAAATCATTCCTGGTGTTTCCATTCTCCTGCGTGCATGATATTAAATACATGCCGGATGGTAGATGCTGAATCTTTAATTCCTGGTTGTTGAATAAAAATGTATTCAAAAGGAGTTTTCCATCTAATTGATAAAGATTCACCTCCAGTTTTTCGAAATTAAAACTGAATCGTATGTTTTGCGCTGTTGGATTGGGATAAAATAAATGGACATCATCCCGTGGAATTTGTGTTGTTCCTTTATTTATTTTTAAATCAAATGCATTCAGACCAGCATCATACCATTCGGAATTAAATTCCGGGTCTTGTGATAAATTTTTTGCATGAGATGCATTGACATAAAACAATGGCAAATCCGGATTCCATTCCAAAGCATTACCTGTACTCCAACTTACTGTTATGGAATTTTTATTTATATGAATAAATTGTTCATCCAATTGTCCAAGTTTGATTTGCAATTCATCATTTCCCGGATCGATGAGTTTGAATTGAAGTCCCTGTATGGGTTGCTTTGATTTAAGATAAACAGGGATCCAATGTTCTGTATTTGGTGGATTTGAAATATTCCATTCCAGGATCAAGCCATCTGATTCGGTAGCGCGTTGTACGGTCGTATTTTGAAGTCCATTATAACTCAAATCGATATCTCCCATTTTCAAAACAAAGACATCCACATTGGTCAATGGAAAATTGGGAACATTGACGCCTTTGAATTCTATGTCTGCAATTGGTTTATTTGGTTTTGCAATCGACCTCCAGTCATTTCGAAGAAAATACCACGGCTTGACTACGCTAAAGTTCTCTTTAATTCCGAGTAATAATCTTCGGATCTCACTAATGTCCGAAGCGGTTATGTTAAAATTGTAATTTACATCTGCAGCAATCCATTGAATAGTATCTGTAAACCGGCTCAGGTTGAGAATATGTCTTTGAATGAGAAGTATGTCTTTGGTGCTGATGCCCGCTTTGGGATCTGAATTTTTCACAAAGCGGTAATTGTATTGTCCAGTTTTTCGCGTTTTCAAAGTAAATCCATAGTGAATCCCGCTTTGTTGTGAAATGCAAAACTTACTTATCAGAGATAGATTTTCAAAAACAAGGGAATCTGGAACCACCCGTATTCCAATGTCCGTACTGATTTTTCCTCCAATGTCGGCTCGTTGCGACATGGATAATAGATTATATACCTGATTGGCAGAACAACCAAAACGGTCTGTTACCGTAACCGTATACAAGCCAGGAGTTTTATTATAAATGGTTGGTAAGCTGTCTCCTGTGTTCCAATTATAAGTATAAGGAATAAATTCACCAACAGGAGTTAATTCAATAAATCCATCATCCACGCAGATCGCTTCTGATTGTTTGGTGAATTGTTTGAAATTATTAAAGTACTTATGAAGATTCATAAAAGTGGTCACCGATCTGATTTGGCCTGTACATAAATCTTCCAGGGACCATTGCCTCCGTATTCTAACAGGTTGATTGCAGTTTGGAGAAATGCGGGTGTCAAAAAAAGTAATTTTAACAGAACCAAGTGTTTTTGGAATTCCGGGAAGTAACTTTTGAGTTAAGGTTGAAAGACTGTCCGGATAATCAAGGGTTGTATCCGAAGGAAAATAAATTTCACTTGGGCTTAGATGTTTTATTGTGATGTATTGATTGCATCTTACCTGTTCGCCCATTGCATTTGAAACAGTAAAGATCCGCGTAACAACATCTGCATGATTTTTACAATCACCTTTTTGGTATACTTCCAGCCATGTAATCGTAACAGCGCCTCCGTTATTTTGTGTAACTTTTGGAGCACCAGTAACAGAAGTGTCGTACTTCATGCCTTCTGTGAGTGTCACCGGCGGAGGGCAGTCCACCAATAATGTATTTGGACTTTTAGGTGCAGTCAGCATGCCTTTGCATAGACCAACTACCAGGAGTAGAATAAATAAAATGCTACGTCTCATCTCAGTGGTTTAAAACAGTTTAAAAATACTCAGTTCTCTCTAAATATCAAAGCGCAGGGTCAATTGCGATTGATAAAATCAAATATTAAAAAATGGGTTGATCTGTATTCAGGCTTTATGACGAGGCTTACCCAACAGAAAATAAATTATATAAACAAAAAAAATGTTTATAAAGTTGAATTTAAAATAACAAATTCGTTGAATGGTTAATTCCCATACTTAGGGCTTGCAACCCGGATATTTCGTTTTATTCCTTCCAAACCCGTCCTGTTTAATGGGGAATCCTGAAATAATGATTTGAATTCTTCTTCTTTCATGTTCAACCAGTCTGGATATTTGAGTTCGCCAAGTCCTTTATGGTCTTCAAATTTTGATTCACGGGTTTTACTGGAGAATCGATTCCAGGGACAAACCTGTTGACAAATGTCGCAACCGAAAATCCAGTTGTTCATTTTTCCCTGAAATTCATCCGGTATTTCGTTTCTGAGTTCTATGGTGAGATACGAAATGCATTTACTCGCGTCGAGCAAATAACCCTCTTTATGAAAGGCTTCTGTCGGACAGGCATCAATGCACTTACGACAACTTCCGCAATAATCTTTAATCGGATGGTCGTATTCAAATTCCAGATCTGTTAGAATACAACTAAGAAAAAAATAAGATCCCATTTTTGGATGAATAGACAAAGTGTTTTTGGCGGACCAAGACAAACCGGATTCTTCAGCCCAAGCTCTTTCCAACACAGGGCCAGAATCCACAAATGATCTTGCAGTTATATCTCCGTATTCCTTTTTCATCCAGCGTATGATCTCTTTTGTTTTTTTGCGAATGACTTTGTGATAATCCTCACCATATGCATAGACCGAGATATTCGGATGTTCGTCAGTTTGTTTTTTTTGTTCCTGATAATAATTGAGTCCCAAAACCATAATGGTTTTTGTACCGGGTAACAGTTTGGAGGGATCGATGCGAAGATCGAAATAGCGTTCCATGTAAGTCATTTCACCATGATAATCTTTATTAAGCCATTGTTCGAGGAGCCGGGCTTCTTTGTCCAACACTTTGGATTTGGCAAATCCCACCAATTCAAATCCCAAGGATTGGATGTATTGTTTTAAAGGAATTTTATCATGTATCATTAAAGTTCACCGGGATGGAAGTTCAAATGTAGCAAAAGTAATTTAGCGGGAGCAAAATGAACAATACTTAGAAGTTGTCAACTCCAACATCTGAATTTTAATGAACCAATATATTCGGTTTCGCAAATTTTAAGATCTTCTGTTCTCAGCAACCGGCTGCATGCGATCTAATTTATCTAAACATTTTAAAAGCAGGAAGTTTGCAATTGAATCATAACATGAGTGTATTAATAAACCTGGAGCTTCGCGATTTTGACAAGGTGCTTACCCACTTTTATTTTAAAAAAATAAATTCCACTTGATATGTGGAGTTCTTTTTCTGTTTTTCTTCCACTTATTTTTGATTGATACATCAATTGTTTAAATACATTATAAATTTCAATGGAGCCATTGATTTCATTTTCTGCTTCTATATTGATCATTCCATTTGTTGGATTCGGATAAAGTTTTATGTTCGAGCGATTATAATCTTCATTTTCTGTTGTTGAATTCATGATTTCAAATGTCGACGAACAACCGGTTCCATTGTAATTGGTTTTAAAAGTATATTTTCCAGATGTTACCGGAAGTTTTTTAGACCAACCCTGAATCCTGGTCTTGGTATCAGAACTGCTGCTGTAGGTCCAGCTTGTAAATATGCTGCCATCAGGATTCAATATGCTCATATCACCGGTTAATCCACTTTTTTCATCTCTGATGAAAATATAAAACTTAGCAAAACCAGCGGGCAGTCCAATTCCTTGAAATGGTATTTGAAATACTGAAGACTCGTTTAATATTTCTGTGCCCGGACATGGCGGAATTACAATATCTGTGGTGTTTGTTGAAGCTTTGACGATAGCCGTTTCCACATAAGGTTTTTGAGAAGTCCACCAGGATGTTGCATTCAATGAGTTGCAGGTTCCGGCAAAAGGATCAATTCGTGTTGCCATCGTTGCGCCACTCCACACTTCAAAGTGCAAATGAGGTCCTGAAGAACTTCCTGAACTTCCAACGCTTCCCAGGTATTCTCCGGTTGTGACCACTTGGCCAATTGATTTTGAAGTGAGAGAATTCTTTTTCATATGCCAATACAAGGCACGCGATCCATCATCATGTTGGACTACTATATAATTTGCAGTTAAAGTATTGCCAGAACAATTTTTGTCAAATTCACCATCATGTTTTTCGACAATTGTACCAGGAGCAGCCGCAATGACTTCTACAAAGTTGCTATCCATTTTATAAAAATTATTTGGCCATATCGAAATGTCAGTTCCTCTATGACCATCGTAGGTATTCATTCCACAATTGAAATCAAAGAATGAACCGGTGGCTGTATTTTGATCGACATAAGCAGAGATCCTGTAATAGCTGCAGTCGTTTAATCCCGGTGCAGTTTTCAGAGGCCAGGCCAGGGAGATTCCTTGTTCTGTTTTAAGAACTTCGAGTTTTAATAATTGGACATTGTTGTTGCAATTGGATTCAATCAGTTCATATTGTGCTTTGGTGATGCATGGATAATTGGCATCGTGTTCCTGGTTCTCGTTATTGATCCATTTTATTTCAGCAGGATGGGTTTGAGAATATGAATTATTAAAATGAAATATCAATAAAAAGTGGAGTCCCGTGTGAATTGCTCTGTTCATAATTTGGGTTTAGAAATGCTTAAACAAATAAGAGCATAATTTTCGAAAATAAGCTGCTTTAAGCTGGCAATTCTCAAAATAAAAAGAGCCCGCAGATCCATCGACCGGCAGGCTTACCACATTATGAAGAAAGTCAAACGAAACTTAATTAAGATAGGGTTGCCACTTCGGAGTAACCATACCTTATCTGTAATGGGAATATGGACTTAACGGAGTGGGTTTTCAACAATTGCATTCGTTGGTGAATTGAAAAACTATTTAAGATTATTTTAACTAGAAGCAGTTGGAAGGTCCATGTTGATTCCGAAACCAGTTATAAAATGCTTTCTGAATAATCTTAAATTTCATACGTGTAACAAGAATTCCGCAGGTGATTAGAAATCAATCCAGATTCCACATTCAATATTTTTAATGTCATTGTCCTTCCATAGATTGTTTAAATCCATGTTCGCAAATAATTTGAGTGCACCGATATCGATCCTTGCACTTAATCCATAGCGGAAATCTTCAAATCCAAAATCTTCATTGGTTTCAATATCACGGTTAGGATTGACAGTTTCTGTTTCAAGTTCTTCTGAAAGCAGGATGCCTGCATAAGTGCCTATCCCAAATCCTAGATCGCCCAATCCCTTGATTCGTTTGCTCTTCCAATAAATGCTTAATGGAATCTGCAAATGGTGAATCATAAATTGTGTTTTTTTGAGATTTTCATTTTTAAAATAGACCAGGGTTTTATTCGGTTCAAAATCAATTTTTTCTTTGAACTCCAGTTGGCCAATGCGCCAGCTCAATCCTGTCATCAACATGAGATTTTGAGAACCAAGAAAGATTTTAGTCGGAAAAAAAGTAAAGGTATAAGTCCATGAACCCCAGGTTTTCAAACCAAGATCTTGTTGCATTTGATCTGGAATGGCATTGCCCATGTTGAGCAGGTTGACACCAAAATCGAAATCGAGAAAATCGATATCAGCTCCTTTATTCTTTTTATTGTTTTTATCTTTTTTTAGTTTGAATTTATATTTTTGATTTCCGTCAGGAGCCTGATTTTCATTTTGCTCATCCTCCATTTCTTCTTTTGAATTTTCCAATTCTCTCTTGGATTCTTCCAATTCTTCTTTGACATCTTTCAGGCTTTCTTTCAAGTCTTCCATACTTTCATCCAAATCTTCTTCCCATTCTGCTTTTTTACCTTTTGCTTTAGTATTCTTACTATCTATGATGAGTATTTGCCGGTCACCAACAGAAATTATGGTGGTATCCGGTTTCTGATCTGTTCCTGGAGTTTCAGAAGGTACAACAGTTCCAAGTTGCTCCGGTCGCTCAGGTTGAGTTGGCATTGAAGCAGGAGGCGAAGGTGGAATTTGAGGCTTTGGAGTTTCCTGTGCACTCAATACGCAAACATTAATGAAAGCGGATAATGCGAATATTAAAATATTGTTTTTCATTGTTGAGAATTTATTAATTTAAATTGAATTATTCTTTACTTCGGAGATTGAATGATTTTGAAAATTCAACCCGTTCATTTTTGTATCGTAAGGCTAAAATGGATTGATCTTCCGTTTCAACATTCCGGATGGTCAATGTATTTCCAGACCATTTCTTTGCTTTTTTTGATAAAAATTTGAAAAATCCTTTTTTAATGGTTTTAGTTATGGAAGAATTTTGATCTGACTCTTGTTCTTCAATGGATTCTGTGTTGGAAATTTCAGAATTTACAATTTTAGATTGCTCCTGTAGAGAAGTTGTTGGCTTTTCCAATAGGGTATCTGAAGTTGAAATCGATGCAGTTGATGTTTCAGGATGAGAAATTGCTTTTTGAATACCTTGAGATGGAATGATATTTTCTGAAACGGGTTCCGGATTTTGTGAAACTGCAATGGGTTCAGAATTTCGCGTTGGCAGTTCATTGTTGTAAATGGTGTCAACTGTTATATTAGCAATAACATGTTCTTTTTGTGGATTCTTTTCTTCTGCATTTTCAGTTAAATTAATTGGTTTTTCTTGTTGTTGAATTGCCAATTTTGTTTGCTTAGGAATTTCATTTTTGATGGTGGAATGTTCCGTGTTTTGGAATGGGTTATTAAGAATAGCAGGATCCGGGCTTGATATTTTTTCCTCAATATTGTTTTCTTGAATACGAACCGTAGTCAGTTGTTGAGTTGGACTCTTAACCAAATCATTTGTCGGATAAAAATAAAAGGTACTTACAATGAGCAGTGCGAGGGTTGCGGCTACAGCCAGCCATTTGAATCGGGTGTTAGAAAAAGGGTTTACCTGATTTGCTTTTGGCTTGCAATCAATATCTTTCATGATCTTATCAAAAAGATCAGGTCGGGGGGATTCCAGGTCAAATTTTGATTTAGACTCCTGAATGAACTTTTTCAAATTGTCTGACATGGTGTTTATTTTTTTTTATTAATTCAATTAACCGTTGTTTGGCTCTAAGGTATTGGCTTCGGGAAGTACCTGAAACGATCCCCAGCATTCTTGAAATTTCTTCATGACTATAATCCTCAATTACATGCATGGTGAATACCACCCTGTATCGGTCCGGCAATTGTTGTATGGCCTGGTGTATAGCGTGGATGTTCTGTTCAAATTCTTCTTCATGAATGATATCATTTTCATCATGCAAATTGATCATCGAAGGCTGATCATCCAGTTCGTCGAATTTCAATTTGCGTTTGTTTTTCAGGGCCTGTATAGCAGTATTCGTACAAATTTTTTTAATCCAGGCACTCAACAAATCCTTATTCTGGAGTTGATTGATATTTTCAAAGATTTTTATAAAACTCTCCTGGAGCACATCATGAGCATCATCATGATGATTCAAAAACCGGTAGCACAAATTGTACATTGGACTGGCATATTGATCATAGAGCTCCTTATAAGCCTTCTGATCCCTTTGCTTTACCCGGTCTACAAGATGCATCATGCTAATTTTCCGTTTGATTTATGAATTCAAGAGTATGGTTTTTTTATTTCGTTGCATCATAAAATGAATTTTTTTGGTAAGTTACTTTATAGAGATCTGAGATCTGAGATCTGAGATTTGGGAGATGGGAGATGAACGATGAACGATGAGTGATGCCCGCCTGCCGGACGGGCAGGAACGATGGGAGATGACCGCCTTCCGGATGGCCAGGAGCGATGAAATGATGCTAAACTTAGAAATGACATGTCTTGTCTTCATTATATTAGAACTTGTCGATAAGACATGTCATTTCTTTCCCACACACCAATATTCATAATTCATCAACATCTCCTATCTCATCGTTCATCATTACCAGCTCTCCTCTCACCAATTGCATCCCTCGCCATGTTTATTGAGCCAAAGTTCGGCTTTTTCATATTCCGGCATGACCTTTTCAACTACCGACCAAAATTTACTGGAATGATCCATATGGACCAGGTGAGCCAGTTCATGTACAATGATATAGTCCGTGATAAATTGGGGTGTTAGCAACAATCTTGATGAAAGATTGATTATTTTATTCGTACTGCAGCTGCCCCAATTGCTGACATTGAGTTTTAACCGGACGCTTTTAATTTCTTTATTAAAATATTGTTGATTGATTTCATGGACACGTCTCTTGATTTCCGGGAGAAAAAAGGAAGACATGATTCTGCTGATGATGGTACTGCACAATTTATGTTTCTGAAACGGGTCGATGCCAGTCGGTAACTGAATGAACAGGGTGTTGTTTTGAAGGCTTCCCATGGCCGTTTTGCGATTTACATCTTCAATCACATCCAATACAAATTCGCGGCCCCTCAGCTGTATTTTTTGTCCGGTCTGATAATTTTTAGGAATATACCGGTTTAATAATTCAGGATCTGTTTCAAATTTTTTCCTCAACCAATTCCTGGCCCAGTCCAGATGTTTTTCTTTTTGCGGAGTGCTAAGGAGTATGGGTAACCTCAATATGGCTTTGTGTTTGGCAAGACTGATTCTTGCGGATCGCCTGTGTTCGTGGACAATTTGCAGATAAAGCGAAAATTCACGAAAATGAACCAGCGAATAATCAGAATGAATCTTTAGACTAGGCATACTTCTTTTCAAATTCCTGCATCACAGCAATCAAAGCATCTACACTCTCCTGTTGCAATGCATTGTAAAGCGATGCCCTGAATCCTCCCACAGACCGGTGTCCGGCAAGTCCAACACATCCGGCTTCTTTGCACAGTTCGAGGAACCGGGTTTCATGTTCCGTTTTATGGGCTCTGAATACTACATTCATCAAGCTTCTGTCTTCTGCATTCACAGTACCGTAAAAGCAACTGTTGCGGTCAATTTCCGCATAGAGACTTTCAGCTTTTCTTTTGTTTCGGTTTTCAATAATTTGAAGTCCGGTTTCTTTTATCCAGCGAAGGGTGAGGAGCGTTACATAAATTGGAAAAACGGGAGGAGTATTGTACATACTGCCTTTGTCCATATGACTTCTATAATCAAGCATGGAAGGCAGCTTTTTGTTTGTCCTTCCCAATAAGGATTTCCGTACCACCACGACGGTAACTCCTGCAGCTCCCATATTTTTTTGAGCACCTGCATAGATCAATGCAAATTTTGAAAAATCGAGGGTCCTGCTCAGGATATCACTTGACATATCACATACGAGAGGAATGGAAGTTTGTGGCCACCAGTGATATTGAGTTCCATAAATGGTATTGTTGGAGGTAATGTGTAAATAGACTCCATCAGTGGGTACTTTGTAATTTTTAGGAATGTGTGTAAAGTGCTCCTGTTCAGAAGTGGCGATGGTTTCAATAGTTCCAAACAATTTGGCTTCTTTGATGGCGCCGCTGGACCACACCCCCGTATTTACATAACATGCTTTTTCATGATCATTCAAGAGGTTCATTGGGACCATATAGAATTGACTGCTGGCACCACCCGAAAGAAATAATACGGTGTATTCTTCATCTAAATTCATCAATTCTTTCACCAGCTTTTGGGCTTCTTCCATGACGGCCTCAAATTGTTTGCTCCGGTG
>JBGAWX010000096.1:0-11671 GCA_044227375.1 Saprospiraceae bacterium | reverse complement strand
CTCCTTCTTATCGCTTGTACACCATGCGCGATGGACTTTCTCAAATGAAAATTTCTGCATTGCATATTGACAAGAGAGGTTATTTGTGGATTGGCACGCGAAACGGTTTGAACAAATTTGATGGTGAAAAATTCACGGTGTATACTGAATCGGATGGATTATTACACAATCGGATTCACGGCATTACTGAGGACACAGCTGGAAATCTCGTGATTTTAACTTATAATGGAGTCTGCATTTTCGATGGGGCAAAGTTTACATCATATCCTAAACCATTCACCAGCGTAGTATTTGATTTAGCGGTTGACCATAACAATTCCATTTGGATCTGCGAAAGGTATGCTAACCCCGCATTATATGTACTGCGTAATGGTTCTTATAAAACAATTGTTGATAAAAAGGGAAGCCTTCGTTTTCAGTTTGAACAAATAAAAAACCAAGGTTATTTAATAGCCGAAAACTCTATTTATCAAATTGTAAATGACTCGATGAAATTTCTTGACAGGCGAGGATATTTTATATATCCCAGTTCAGGAGATTTGGAAAATAAACCATTTGCAATTTCGGATTCCATATCCGGAATACACAACCGGAGTTTGGTTTATTTTGAAGACGGACAAATTAATCCTGTTGGAATTCTGGACAAACAGAAACTGAAACCGGAAATTAACGATCTAAAAAAAAACTCGGTCTGGAATTCTTTAAGGAACATGCTGGATTTGCCGGATCTTGGGGATGGCAGGATTGTTTTCACTCATGAGTTTCCTGTAACCAATGATGTTGAAAAGGATAAGTACAATCAATTTTGGATTGGATCTGAAAATGGCTTAGGGCATACCTATAGCAATGCATTTCGATCGTTGCCGGTTGGCGAACTGTCCAATGCATGGACGGTGGTGGAGGATAATGAAAACAATATATGGTTTGGTACTTATGGCAACGGATTGTTTATGCTGCCGGCAGGTTCTAATAAAATTACTTTGAATCAGCTTGGTCCTTCTTATCATTACTTTGCAGGCTCTGCCAAAGACAAAGATGGACGATTGTATTTCGGTACTGACCAGGGATTAGAAATCAGGGAAGGTAAAAAGATGCGAATGCTCTGGAAAAATAACACCGTCTTTTCGATGCATTACGATTCAAAAGCAGATCGCATCGTATTCGGTGCATTGGAAGGTGTATTTATATTGAGACAGCCCGACAGCCTGAAGTATTTTGGAATTAAAGAAGGCATGCATGAAAATCATTACATCCAAAGTATCGGGCAAGATAAGAATGGGTATTTTTGGTTGGGTAGCTATACGGGTGTCAGCAAACTCAATGCGGAATCCGGAGCTATTGAAAATTATACTTTTGGAAATGGAAAGTTACCCTGTCAGGGAGTGTATTGCAGCTTATTAGATTCAAAGGGAAATTTTTGGCTGGGTGGTGGAAAAGTGATGTATTGCGAAGTATGGTGAAATCCATGATTGACCTGGACGAAAATAGACTGTTGCTTGCAACTAAAGATGGACTTTATGCATTTGAAACGGAATCGTTTCTAAAGTCAGGCATTCCTCAATTTCAGATTTACAATGCGTCAAATGGTTATTTGGGCATTGATCCGGGGTTTACAGGTATGTACAAGGATTCGAAAGGCTTCATTTGGATCTGTTCGTCCACTTCTGTCGATCGTTTGGATCCTTCGAAATTGATCACCATCGATCAACAGATGCTTGTAAATATCACTTCCATTAATGAACATCGACTTCCGTTTGACCATAATAAGGACTTGATTCAAATTCGAAATGGCGAATCAAATGTTGTTATCCGTTTTGATGGCATTGGTTTCACACGTCCTTTAATTACTAAATATCAGTACCGGCTAAATGGAGGTAAATGGTCAGCGTGGCAATTGGAAAACGAAGTTATTTTAAAGGATTTAGAAACGGGAAATTACTCCTTCGAGCTAAGAGCAGGACCTTCCGATAGACTTCCCGAACACAGCAAAACGGATCACCTGGGGTTTTCGATCCATTTGCCTTTTTACCGTTCGGGTTGGTTTCCACCAACAGCCATCGGCCTTACAGCATTACTCCTGGTGTTGAGTGCAATTTATTTCATAAGACAACGCATAGAACGCAAACGTTACGAATCCCAATTGGAAGAAGCAAAATATTTGCGCTCACAACTTCTCCTTGCACAATTGAATCCGCATTTTATTTTTAATGTTCTTGCAAGCATTCAACACAAGATCCTTTTCGAAAAGAAAGAAGAAGCCAGTCACAGTATAGTTTCATTGTCCAAACTTTTGAGAAATTTTTTAAGCGCTTCTTACAAAGGCAATTCACTGAAAGCAGGTAATATTGAATATGAAATTCCATTAAGCACGGAGATGGAATTGCTTCGCTCGTTTGTTGAGTTTGAACACACCAAGAATGACCGGCATTTTGACTATCATTTTGAAGTATCCCCTGATCTGAATACCGAAAATCATACTTTGCCCCCAATGCTTTTACAGCCTTTTGTAGAAAATGCGATCAAACATGGTTTGTTATTACAAAAAGAAAGAGGAAATTTATGGGTCAAATTCAGTTTGCAAAATGGTTCGTTGTATTGTGTTATTGAAGATGATGGAGTTGGTATTGAAAGGTCTCAGGAGTTACAAAAAGACGCCTTTCAAACGCACGAATCTCTCGGTTCAAAAATAGTCCGTGAGAGAATAGAGTTGCTGAATGAATTGGGTTATCATATTGAAATTGAAATTAAATCGCGCCAACCAAAAGGTACTATAGTTCAAATCATTATTAAAGACGAAGAATGAATATAAATGCTGCCATCATTGAAGACAATAGCGAAATCATAGAAACGCTGAAATATACATTGGCCCAGGTGACTTTTCCGGTGACCGTCTTAGAAGTGGCACAAACTACAGAAGATGCATATCTCGCATTACAAAATCCAGGTGTAGAACTTGCCTTTCTCGACATTCAGTTGCGCGATGCCACCATTTTTGAAGTGTTGGAAAAATTATTTAAGGAAGGTCGTAAGCTTCCTGACCTGGTTTTTGTTACAGCACATGGAAGTTTTGAAAATGCGCTCAAAGCCATTCAATACGCCTGTCTTGATTTTGTTACCAAACCATTTGACAAATCGGATATCGAATCAGCCATTGTACGGTATTCGGACAAACGGAATTCAAAGGAACAAAATCAACAAACACAGATTGGGTTTTTACTCCAATTGATGAGGGGTGATCTCCAAACCCTGAAATCCATTGCAATTGCATTGCCGAAAGGGGTCATCGAGCTGGTAGATTTACAACAAATAGTTTACATCCAGGCCGATGAGAACATTTCAAATATTCATTTATCTGACGGCAAGGTGCTTCACTCTACCAAACATTTAGGACATTACCTCGAGTTGTTTACGGGCAATCCCGACTTCTTTCAAATCAGCAAAAGTTGCCTCATAAATATTTCTCACCTTCGTCAATACAACCATCAGGATAAATCGCTCAAACTAAAAAACAACGAAAGCCTTACCGTTTCTCATCGCTTCAGCCGAAGCTTCCATAAGTTTTTATTGAATAGTCAAAACAAGCACTTGATAAGCGGCAGTCAGTTTGATTTTTTGAAAAATTTGTTTAAATCCTAGCGTTGGCCATACGCTCATCCTAAAAATCGTTACGTTTCTTACTTTTCTTTATTCTTAAACCGGCATCTCACCGACTTTTAAGCTATTGTTTTATGGCGTAAATTCCATTCGATGCTGAGGTATATTTTAATTTTTACAAGCTTATTATCCGGTCTCATCATATACCTGGGATTCAGGGGTACCAACACGCCAATTCACCATTGGGTCTTAAATCTGGGTTTTGAACATGAGCTTAGCCTTTTTAGAAATGCGGCGCAGGGTATTTATTTACCGGATTGGTTTATTTATTCAGTTCCTGATGGCCTATGGATGTTTTCATTTGTATTAACTGTTCTTTCGATCTGGAATTTTAATCTGGATAAAAGTACTTGGATTTGGATATGCTCTGCAATAGTGATTGGGTTGGGATTTGAACTTATGCAAAGCTTTGTAAAGGGAGTTGGAGTTTTTGACTGGAATGATTTATTTTTTATGATGGTAAGCGCTGCAATTGCCTTGACCATCTTCTCAAATAAAACTAATTCAAAAATGTACATAAACATAAATCCATCTTCAAGGTAATAAAATAAACAGATAAATAAGTTTTTTGTAAGAATTTAAAAACAACAATAATGATAAATAAAATGCGATTTTATAAAAATGCCAGTTCTTATAGAAATTATTCAAAGTTGAAATCCATTCTTTCCATTTTTACAATGGGTCTGTTTATTTTTTTTGGATTTGCTTCTATTGATGAAGGAGATCCTACCACCAGAATACTTCCTGATTGTGAATTTTTAAAACCTCACGTATCAATATCGCATAGGATTAACTTTGATGCCAAGGATGAAGAAGGTAAACCTCCGCCACTTTTAATTATGACGGTCTATATAAAAGACTTTGAGAAAGTTGATGACAATAGTCAATGTACTCTTGTACTTAAAAATGCATATACCAGGACTTTTAGTTTTAATTCTTCCGGACAGGCATCTTTAACTTTGTCTAAAAGCTATGTTTCGAATGATGATGAGTTAGAAATATATTTTGAGGTTAACCAAGCTGGTTATTATAACCAAGCCTATTCCCATCATCTTAAAAAATCTAGTGAAGCATATGTGTCTACTAATTTTGCTATTCATTTGCGTAAGGACAATCAATACCCTTGATTTATTAATGTACCTAATAGATTATTAAAGTAAAAATTAATTTCATAAAATATGAAAAAATATACAGGCTCTTTTAATAATTATAATTTACCTTTTAATAAGTTAAAGCTGAAATCCATTTTATCCATTTTTACAATGGGTCTGTTTATTTTTTTTGGATTCGCTTCTATTGAAGAAAACCCTCCTGTGGATTGTGAATTTATTAAACCACCCATTAATAAAACGCAAATTATTACCATTCAAATTTATGATAAAAAAGAAGGAAGACTTATAGCTAATCAAACTGGTTTATGCACTATAATTGAATATGAGAAAGTTGTTAATAGCGACTTTACATGTACAATTTCAGTAAAAAAAACATATTCTAAGACTTTGAATTTTGGTCCTAACGGAAAAGCAACTCTTACACTGAATAGGACTTACGGTTCTAAGGAAGATGATACATGGATACAATTCAATTTAATCAATACTAATTATGTTGAATCAAAATATATCATTGTAAAACATTATCATGATGATCATACGGTGAGAGTTGAATTTTTAAAGAATGAAGAATACCCTTGATTTTTAAATATGCAGGATAAATTATGTAATTTAAAAAAACGATCATGATAAATAGAACAGGTTTTAATAAAAAGGGTAACCATTTTTCAAATAATTTGAAGCTGAAATCCATTTTATCCATTTTAACAATGGGTCTATTTATTTTTTTTGGATTCGCTTCTATTGAAGAAGTTCCAGTTGTGGATTGTGAGTTTTATAAAACACCCGTATCTAGAATACATACTGTTACAATCGAAATTTATGATAAAGGATCAGGTCTGCCTATTGGAAACCAAACAATTAAGTTGGATATTGAAGAATTTGATAAACATCTTTTCAATAATGGTTCTATTGAAACTTGTGAAATAAATTTAGCAAATAGCTATCCCAAGACCTTGAATTTTGGTTCTTCTGGAAAAGTAACTTTTACGCTGAATAAAACTTACAATTCGGATCAAGATTTTATTAGAATATTCTTCAAAAATGATAATATTAGTTATTATCCGGTAAGCACTATTTTCACTGTTCATGATTATCAATTGAATGTAAGGGAGAGTATTGGATTCTTGAAAAAAGAAGTATACCCTTGATTTATTAATGTACCTAATAGATTATTAAAGTAAATAATAAAACCATAGATTATGAAAAAATATATCATCTTATTACTTTTCCTGTTGATGCAGACCGCTATGATACATACTCAAACATTTACCTATAAAGGTAAAAATTTATTTAGCCTGCAGGAATATCTCAAGGATTCATTACAACGAGGCACGAACCTGTTATTTAATGATATTGATAATGACGGAGACCAGGATCTTATTCTTTCGGGTATTGACTCCATCAAATATGATATCAATGGGAATGTCACTTCCTTTTCTCAAATCAGCTATTTCATTTCCGTGCAGGAAAATATTGGAACCAGAAAGATTCCAAAATTTGCAGCAAGAAAACCATTCATGGATAGTTTTCCATTTCGAAAGGGCTATTTCTTTCCCGCTACAGGAGATTTAAATGATGATCATAAATTGGATTTTATCGTCTCTTCGGGATTGGATTCCAATTTTAACATGACCACCTTGTATTATCAACGAAAGGAAACGAGTGGTAAGGACCAATTCAATATCATTTCCGGAGACATATTGGGACTTGATCCGTTTGTTTCCGGTAGCTTTTTTACACCTTCACTGGCAGATATGGATAAGGATGGAGATTTGGATATTTTCATGAGCGGTTATTTTCTTGAGCGAAATGACGCAGGAGATAAAATGCAAAAACCGGTTTTCTTATATGCCAAAAACACGGGGACTAAATCAAATCCGGTTTTCTTAGGCTGGTATCAAAATACGAATGGTCTGGATAAAAGTATTGGAGAAACGCAATTGATTTCTATCGGTGATATCGATAATGATAATGACAATGATTTCATTTCTCTTACTAATTCTAATAGTGTTTCTAAGTTATTATTTCTTGAAAATATTGCCCGTCCGGATGGAAAAGCGGATTTCAAATTATCCAAACCGTTGACCGGTATTCCTACCACAAAAACCGGAGAAAGATACTATCCTCCAGCTTTAGTGGATATTGATGGGGATGGTGATCTCGATTTATTTATGCTACAGGATCTTTCAAAAACCGCAACCGGAATTGGATTTTATGAAAATAATCTTTGCGTAGCCAAGTCAACACAATTGACGCGAACAATCTGTGAAGGAGATTCAATTGTTGTCGGCAATCAGAAATTTACTCAAACGGGCCAATATGATGTTTTTCTTAAAGCAAGCAATCTATGCGACAGCACTGTAAAACTAAATCTGACGGTAAATCCAAAAGCTACAACCAATCTTGTAAAGTCAATTTGTGCAGGAGAAGAGTTTACTATTGGAAATGTAAAATTCAATCAAACAGGTCAATATGAAGTAAAACTTAAGGCTAGCAATTTATGCGACAGTATTGTAAAACTGAATCTTACTGTGCATCCAATTCCTACAACAAATCTTGTTAAATCACTATGCTCTGGAGATGAGTTTACCATTGGAAATGTAAAATTTAATCAAACAGGTCAATACGAAGTAAAATTAAAATCCTCCAATGGTTGCGATAGTATCGTTCAGGCATCATTGACTTTTGTAGTTTTAAACAATACCGTGACCCAAACCAACAATCTACTTACCGCGAATTTGAGTGGTGTTAATTATCAATGGTTTGATTGCGACAACGGCTCAGATATACCGGGCGCTCAATCACAATCATTCGCTCCTGCTAAGAATGGCAAATATGGTGTAAAACTAACTGACGCAAACGGTTGTAAAAATACCTCGGCTTGCGTGGATTTTGTGATCACATCCAATGAAGAAGGGAAATTATCAAACCAAATTATTTTATATCCTAATCCTGCATCCAATTATCTTACATTATCAAACCAAACTGGTTATACACTAACCAGCATCAAGATAATGAATATGGATGGTACATTAGTTAAATCCATATCAAACCAACAAATGAATAAGATAAGCACTGCAGCATTGCATCCGGGAAACTATTTCATGGAGATACATTGTAATGGATATAAAGTATTCAAAAAGTTTGAAGTAGTGAGATAATGACCTAATTTGTGAGATCCGCGCTGTAAAGATTCGTCCGCCGGCTGGCGGATTAGAATGACAGCATTCAAATAAAATAAAAGAAAGTGAAGGACAGGCCATGGCCTGTCCTTCACTTTCTTAATAATGCGATTTGTTATTCCGAGCAAAGCGAGGAATCTCTTTTGATTATTTTAATATTTTAGGAAGATATATTGACATTTCTCTTCAGATCAATTCATGACTTCATTGAGAAATAGAAATGTCATGTATAAAATAGTTCAAACCAATACCAAATGATATAACTTTGGCCGAGATTTCTCGCCAATCAAATGGACCATAAACCCGATCAGGACAAATTAATTGCTTCGATGGCGAAAGCCATTCAGCAGCTTTTAGTCGTCAATGTAATCCTGCTTTTTCTTTTAATACTTTCTCCTGTCTTATTTACATATAAAAAAGAGATCTTCCGGTTTTTTACACCTCAACAGAAACCTAAAATTTCAAAAATAATCTCAGAAAATCCGGTTAAAGAAAATTATTGGATTGCACCCGATATAGACTTGATTCAAGATACGATTCTGAAAGCACAGATTGCATACGGAAAAGATCTCATCGCACACACTTCAAAATATCTTGGTCCTAATGGATCAGTAAAATCAATCAGCAACGGAATGAATTGCCAGAATTGCCACCTGGATGCTGGAACCAGAGTGTTTGGAAATAATTATGGATCCGTAGCTTCAACTTATCCTAAGTTCAGAGCACGAAGTGGAAAAATAGAAGACATTTACAAAAGGGTAAATGATTGTTTCGAACGAAGTCTCAATGGTAAAGCACTCGATACATTCAGTGCAGAAATGCAGGCCATAAAATCCTATATTTTATTTCTTGGCTCAAACGTCAAAAAAGGTGAGAAAGCAACTGGATCCGGATTCAAGGATTTGAGTTATCTGAATCGGATTGCTGATACGGTTAAAGGAAAAGAAGTTTATGTTTCAAAATGCATGAGTTGTCATCTGGCAAATGGTGAGGGTCAAATGAATCCTCTTGGCAATGAATATACCTATCCGCCACTTTGGGGAAAACACAGTTACAATGATGGTGCAGGATTATACCGGATCAGCAATTTTGCAAAATATGTAAAGTATAATATGCCTTTTGGTGTACAACACCTCAAACCGCAATTAAGCGATGAAGAAGCCTGGGATGTAGCAGCATTTGTTAATTCACAACCAAGGCCACATAAAAATGTTCCTATGGATTGGCCCGATATATCAAAAAAGCCGGTCGATCATCCTTATGGACCCTATGCCGATCATTTTTCAGAAATGCAACACAAGTACGGTCCATTCAAACCGATTCTCGACGAAATTGAAAAGTCAAAAACCAAAAAATAAATTTAAATTTTTACACATGAAAAAACATTTATCAATCCTAAGCTTGCTTTTATTCTTTTCAGTTTTTACAAATCTGAAAAGCCAGATCACTGTTCAAACCAACACGGAACAGAAAAAACACAGAATTGTATTTCAATTGACTACAGCAGATACCAGCATCCATAAAATGATGGTGAAAAACATTTCGAATATTCTGAGCATTGCACCCGATACAGAAATTGAAGTAGTCAGCCACGGACCCGGGATTTCGTTTCTCATGAATGAAAAAACGATCGTACACGATAAAATCATTAAATTATCTGAGAAGGGTGTCCGTTTCGTAGGATGTGAATTTACACTTAAGGACAAAAACATCAGCAAGTCGGAGATTGTTAAAGAAGCAGGATTTGTCGAATCCGGTGCTATGGAAATTGTCCTTAAACAAGAACAGGGCTGGAGCTATCTCAGAGCTACTAACTAAAATGTTTCTTCAATATTATTTTGTAATTCCAACTTTGGTTGCTGGAATGTGTGATGTTAATTTGAAGAGTGGAACTCTTGTTGTCAAGTAAATTGATCCTTTTATGGAGAAGAACAGAAGAAAATTTATCAAACAGGTTGGAGCTTTGAGCGCAGGAGTTGGATTATTGTCAACAATACCGGTACCTGGTGATGCAAAAGAATTAATTGAAATAGATCAGGATACAATTCCGGAAGAACATAAGTCATTCACGGTCACTATCTATCAGACCACAGACATTCATTGCCAGGTACATCCTCATGATGAATTGTTTATTGAAAACGATAAACCCGTTTATAGAAAGACCGGAGGGTATGCGCATCTTTCGGCTTACTTTAAAAATGAAAGAAAGAAAAATCAGAATACCTTCTTCATTGATACGGGTGATATGTTTCAGGGCAGTGAGCTTTCCGTGAAAACTACAGGTAAAGCCATCGTTCCGATTTTAAATCATTTGGATTATAATTTGTATTTGCCGGGAAACTGGGAAGTCATTTATTACAAACAAGCCATGCAAAAACTGTTAGGTGCTTTGAATGCACCGAAAGTTTGTGCCAATATGTATCATGACTTGGGTGACGGAAAACGAGGTGAACTCATTTTTCTTCCGTATTACACCTGGAATATCAATGGATTTAAAATCGGTTTTCTGGGCTATACCGATCCATTTGTACCCACACGTCAACCTCCTAATTACAGCAAAGGAATACTGTACAGCAAACCAGAAGAGAATCTCGCTCACTATGTTGATGTATTGAAAAACTATGAACAATGCAATTACATTTTTATCATAGCGCATTTAGGACTGTCGCAACAAATCGCCCTGGCCAATCTTCCTGATTGCAAAGGTGTAGATTATATCCTGGGAGGTGATACCCACGAACGCGTACGCACACCCTTGATCTGTAAATATTCAAAAGTCGTTGAGCCCGGTGCATTTGGTTCATTTGTCGGCAAATTAAAACTTACAATTGATCAAGACAAAGTGATTAAAGAAGAGTATGAACTCGTTGAAATAACGGCCGACAAATTTAAAGAAGATAAAGAAGTTCTGAATTTAATCAGTCAGAATGAAATTCCATTTAAGAAAGACATTTATGAAGTTGTAGGTTACAGTAGATTGCCGTTGTATCGGTATTTCGTTATTGAAAATCCTATAGATACCATGATTCTCGATGCATTAAAATGGAAATTGAAAGATGTGGATATTGTATTATCAAATGGATTCCGGTTTTGTCCGCCAAATACCACGCCTGACCATAGCGGAAATATTCCGATTACTCAAGGATATATTTATGATATGCTCCCTGTAGATAGTGTTATTCGAAAAGCACAGGTGTATGGTCATCAAATTGTAGATTGGCTCGAACACGAATTGAATAATGTCTTTGCCAAAAATGCTTCAGAACGAATGGGGGGATGGTTTGTCAAATTTCTAGGAATGGAAATTCGCTTTAAAGCCTTTGAAGAAAAAGGAAAACGACTTCAACAAGTAATAATTGGAGGAAAACCTCTCGACTCTGACAAAGTATATTCCATCAGTGCCTGTGAACGCGATGGAGATCCGCCGGATGTTTTGTGCAGAATGAAAGGCGTGATGAATCCTGAAAACACACCCTTTACGCTTCATAAAGTGATGCGTGAATATTTGAAAGCAAACTCCCCGGTCAACCCGGTTCCTCATGGATCTGCAATTGTGTTGGATGCACCTCAATCATTGCTATCCCAGGTAACAGATTCCAATTACAAATTCTATTAAAAATTCTTGAGACAATTGATTGAAATCAATTGTAAAAAATATTTAATTTACTAAACCTTGGAATCACTTTCCTTTGACTAAAGTCAATTCATGATTTATGTGTTTCA
>JBGAWX010000095.1:0-11688 GCA_044227375.1 Saprospiraceae bacterium | reverse complement strand
TTTTATACCAAATTGAGTACAACATACCTGCACTCTAAACACAAACCCATGCCGGATTCGTAGTCCCGGGCAGACTTGAACTGCCGACCCCTACATTATCAGTGTAGTGCTCTAACCAACTGAGCTACGAGACTAATTCAGCATGAACGTGGGAGTGAATTTCATTGTGTTTCTTGAACTTTAATTTTTCCGGCCATGCTGAATTTTACCAAAATCATTTGCTTTGGTATTGATATTCAATATTTTATAAGCGAATTAGCGTTCTAATCAGAGCTTTGATTAACCATCGGATATATCCCATTAAAGGAAAATTTTACGAAGGGATTGCAAAAGTAAAACTATGGGACAGCATGGCAAAATATCCCGGCAAAATAATGACTAACGGATTAAAGTAAAATCTCCCTTCAATACTTCTGTTTCTCCAGAGGGATGCCTGACCAAGGCATAAAATACATAAACTCCTGGATTCATTTTCTCATTTTTAAAAGTGCCATTCCAGCCTGATTCGGGATGATTCGGTGCAATATTGGAAGTGCTGAATAGAAGTTCACCCCAACGATCATAAATTTCCAAAAGTTCAATAACTACACTTTCATCGCCAATCAGGTAGAAATTATCATTGATGTCGTCACCATTGTTTGAAATAGCAGTTGGAGCATAGATCCTGGTTTCAGCTTTTAACCGGATATAGATTGAATCCCGGTTTTCACATCCCCGGTCATCCACTGCAAAAGCATAAATCCATCCTTCCTGATCCGCAGTGAATTGTACTTGTGCGCAATTAGAGCAGTTGGTGATTGTGGTAGGACTCCAGAAAATATTGGTCAGTGTTTTGTTTGATTGTAAGTTCAATTGAATGAGAGTCCCTTTGTTTACAAGATAGTCATTACCGAGATCGATGATTAATACTGATGGGTTCATCAAATTAAATTGTATGGAATCTGTAACACAGCCATTTTTGTCCTGAATAAAGATTTCATAATTGCCGGGAGCCAGATTATTCAACTGGGTTTGATTCCCCAATTTATTGTTGTTTACAATAAGTTCGAATGCGTTACTGAAATCACCGCTGTTCAATACAGTGAATTTTCCATCATTTAAATCAGAGCAGCTTATAGAATCCAATTCATATTTAAGTTGCAGCGGAACATAATTTGTTTGAACATGAACCAGGCTATCGCAACCTGCAGAATTTTTATAATTGTAAGTTGTAAAACCGGCGTCCAAAGGATTGCAACTAATTTGGCTGATCGCTACGGTGTCTGATTTGAGAAAAGCAGTATTGATAATATAGATGCTATCGCATTCCGGCCCTTTTATGATCAAGGTATCTGTTCCAACGTTCAAAGGATCGCAACTCGTTTTTGAAATGGTGATGGTATAGGAAGGAATAAAAACAGTGTTTATCAACACTATGCTGTCGCAAGGTTGACCGGGTTTGATCAGAGTATCACTTCTTACTTTTGAAAGATCGCAGGTAGTTTGCGTAATTGTACTGGTATCTGAAGGAATAAACTGTGTACTCGTAGTAATGATACTGTCGCACCCAAAACTGTTTTTTAAAGACTCAATACTGATTCCGGCCTGGGATGCGATGCAAGTGGATTTAGAAATAAAAATAGAGTCCGATGGATTTAATGAAATGGTTTCAATCACAAGACTGTCGCATCCATTTTGATTTTTTAACAAACTGGAGAATGATCCAACTTTCGTTTTATCACAACTGCTGCTTTGAATCAACACGGTATCAATAGGAAGACCAATGTGAGAGGTTATGAATAAGCTATCGCAATTTCCATTTGATTTTATGATAGTATCCGTGTAATTTTTTAACAGGCCACATTCCATGCTGGTGAGAAAAGTGTTCTGAACTCCTGTATAAATCGTATTGACAGTAACCATACTGTCACATCCCAAACTATTTTTTAAATAAAGTACAGTGATGCCTTCCTGGGATTTGTCACAGGTCGATTGCTGAAGTGAAATGCTGTCTTTGCGAAGGGGAATGAACTCGCGGATGAGAAAAGAATCACAAAACTGACCGGTAAATTGAAGAGTATCTTTTGAATAAACGCTATAGTTGCAATCCATGAATTGCATTAAAGTCACAGGCGTGGGTTGAAGAATGTGTTCAAGAAATACCAGCGAGTCACATCCATTGACATTGACCAAGCGGAGAGTATCAAATGGTTTGTGCAATGGGTCACAGGTGTTCATTTTCAAATAAATGCTATCCGGATTTATTTTTATTTGTTCCAGAATCACAATGCTGTCGCATCCATTATTTGAATAGGGAATGGTATCGATTGAATTCCCGGAAAGACTGCATGAATAATTTGTAATGCGAAAGGTATCACTTGCATTCCTAAATGAAAATACCGCCATGCTGCTATCGACATTTCCACAATAATCCCTTGCATAAAATGTAACTGCAATAGGACTCCTGGTGGAATCCCCATTAAAATTGTGACTTAAGAAAACGGTGTCACAATCCGGTGAGTTTTTTGAATATCCATAATTCGTCAGCCATTCCCGCAATGAATCTCTGACATTTGATGCGCAGACAAAATTTTTATTTTGTGCTTCAATGATAAATTCAGGAGCTACTGAATCCAGAACTACAAAAAAAGCATATCCTGTGTTTTCGTTTCCACAAACATCTGTGATAAAAAACTCAGTTAAAATGGTATCGCAATGATTTTTAGGCAATCGATCGTAGTTGGTTCTCCATGACACTGCGCTGCAATTGTCTTTTGCAATGGCATTTCCATTTTTTTTGATCCATGCATTGAATGCTTTTACAACATCTTCGGTACAGTTTTCAAATTCATTTTCCGGAACTTTGGTAAAAACAGGTTTGGTTCTGTCTATAATATCTATGATCTGATCTTCCATAGTCACATTCCCGCATGCATCTTTAATTTCCCAGGTTCGGGTGATCTTTTTTGTGCAGGGATCCAGCGTTTCTTTTTTTTCTTTTAAGGTAATTTTCGGATTGCTGTCACAGTTGTCACTCACAATAAGAGATGGGGGCGGTGGTGCGTCGCCTTCACATTCTACTTCAAAATCTTCCGGTGGATTATTGACTACAGGCATCTCATTGTCTCCCGGACATTCAAAAATCTGTATGTCATCAATCAACATTCCGCAACAGGGTACTGAACCGGTTCCTATAAACTTCATATCTGCAACAGATCCATCAGCAATAAAATCATACATGGTTTGAAACCAGATCACATTACCCGGATTGCTGGCACTCCAACTGACATTCAATAAAGATCCGCCATTGACTTGCAATGTAGCCGTCACGTTTGATCCACCGCCGCTATGAATTGCATACCAAAATGAAATGGTGTATCGGTAGCCTGCTGTTAAACCAGTTAGGGTGTAGGTAGCAGATCCCTGGGTTGATCCATGCAGATCCATGTGTTGTGTTGAACCATTAGGGTTTCCTGCACCAAGATTGAGATGCCCTGGATCATGTATGCTGATGGATCCTGAATTGATATTCCAGCCGGCATAATTTTGTCCTGTAAAATAATCAATCCATAATCCAGGTGGTGCAGCAGGTGGAGATTCAAAATCCAGATTTGGGAAAGTGAGTTCATTAGTGACACCACAACAACAGGTGCCACCGTTTTGATAAGAAAAAGTCGCGCGACTACTATCGATATTTCCGCATTTATCTTTAACAAAAAATGTGAGTTCAAGTGGATTTTTGCTGGAATCACCATCGAAATTTGAACTCAAAAATATGGTATCACAATTCGTATTAATTTTTGAATATGCATTTGTGCTTAGCCATTCCCGCAGTGAATCGCGTATTCCGGAGATATTATTGTAATGCTTATTTTGAGGTTTGATGACAAACTTTGGAGAAGAAGTGTCCCGAACTATAAAGCGGGCAATTCGTATATTTTCATTGCCACAATTATCTGTAGCTATGAATTCTACATTAATGGTATCGCAATATTTTTTTGGGAGCCTGGTGTAATTTCGTTTCCAACTTACTGTTCCGCAAGAATCCGTTGCTATGGCATTTCCATTTTTAATTATCCAATCATTAAATACCTTGATCACATCCGTATCGCAATTGAATGTTTGATTTTCCGGAAGCTTGATGAATTGCGGCGGGTATTGGTCGACGACATCAATCAATTGCTGAGCGGTGGTGGTGTTTCCGCAGTCGTCTTCAACAACAAAATCGCGTAAGATTGTTTTCGTGCACGGGTCAATAGCAATTGTTGTTTCTATAAAAGTCACTTTAGGATTCACATCGCAAAGATCGCTTGCATTCAAATTTGGCACTTTAGGTATATCCTTATCACAAGCAACTTTATAATCCTTAGGTGGATTATTAATTACGGGCGGATCCTGATCGGCACTGGTACATCCATATATGTGGATATCATCGATTTCCATACCGGATTCCCAGGCTGATGTACTGCCTGCATCGCTAAATTCTAAAGTAGTTGATGCTGCCTGCGCCTTAAAATTATAAGAGGCTTTAAGCCAAACCACATATCCAACTGTAGTAGCTGTCCAGGTTTGATTGAGCCATGCGCCATTTTCAATTTTAACCGTGGCCTTGATGTTTGAATTTATTTGGGATTTACAGTAATAAAATTCAAGTTTGTACTGGCCGCCGGGTATAAGACCGGTTAATGGATAGGTCATGGTGCCAGGGCCACCGGGTGAAGTATTCGAATTGTTTAAATCTGCGTAATACGATGGTCCATTGGGATTTCCTGCAGCCATATTGGCTTGTAACGGATCAACAATGTCTACACAATTTTTTGTTATGGTCCACGGACCCATGGCGCCTCCACAATATCTTATTCCTCCCATTGGAGGTGGAAATGGTGGAAGCTCAAAATCAAAACCTGCAAATGGTATTTCGCCATAGGTCAGACAACAACAGTCAACACTATTTCGATAAGAGAAAGTAGCTGAACAACTGGTGGTATTTCCGCAACTGTCTTCAGCAAAAAAGCTCACGCCTAATGGATTGACTGTGGAATCGCCATCAAAATTTGAGCTCATCTTCACTTTTCCACAATCGCTGTTCGCCAAAGAATATCCAAAGTTTGCCAACCAATTGTATAAGGAATCTCTGATTCCTATTGTATCCGTTAAATATTTTGAAACTGCAGTATCAATAAATTTGGGTCCATTGAAACAGGATTTTTGACTGAAAGATAAAGTTTGCAATAAGCACAAAATTGAAAATGCAATACAAACAGTTTTTAGCATTTCGTTTTGTTTATAGTTTTAGAATACATCAGCGGATTAAAGTAAGGTCACCATGTAATTCTATTTCTTCGAGATCTTCTTTGATGATTTTAGCGTAATAGATAAATACTCCCGGATTCAGTTTTTCATTTTGAAAACGACCATCCCAACCAACCCTGGGTTCATTCACCGGCACATTGTGTGTTTCGAATACTTTCTCGCCCCAACGGTCATATATGAACAGAGATTCTATAATGGCATCTTGTGCTGCTTGTAAATAAAAGTAATCGTTGATATTATCTCCATTTGGAGAAAAGGAATTCGGAGCATAGACTGAACCCGATTTTTTGATGCGTATATATACCGAATCTGTCTGGGCACAACCACGATCATCTATTCCCTGTGCATATATCCAACCTTCCTGTTCTGCATTAAACTGAACCTTTGCGCAATTGCTGCAGGTGGTTAATGAGGCAGGACTCCATATTATGTTGGTCAATGTTTTATTAGATTGTAAATCGAGTTGGATCAGTGTTCCTCTTTTTACATTGAAGTCAGTTCCCAAATCAATGATCAATTCCGGAGGTTCATTCAGGACAAATTGAACAGAATCTGTTAGACAACCATTTTGATCTTTTATAAAAATGAAATAATTGCCTGGTGATAATTTGTTCAATTGTTGCAGATTCCCTAGTGTTGTATTATTTACAATCAGATCGAAAGTTTTACTAAAATCCCCAATATTTAATAGTTTAAACACACCATCATTGCTATTGAAACAAGTTATCGAATCCAGTTCATATTGTAAACGCAAGGGTACATATGCAGTATTAATAAAAATCAAACTGTCGCAACCAGAATGATTTTTCAAAAACACGGTATCCAATCCTGCTAAATTAGGATCACAAGAAGTTTGCGAAATCAATAGCGTATCGGATGGAATAAATTGCGTAGACGTAATGATCAGGCTGTCGCAACCGGAATTGTTTTTCAAGAACAGCGTATCCTTTCCCTGTTTTTTTATGTCGCAGGTAAATGCCTGAAATGTGAGGGTATCTGAAGGAACAAAAATGGTATTGGTGATGACAATGCTATCGCAGGTTTGTGTGGTCCATGCCACAGTGTCTTTGCCTAGTTGGTTTATTTTACAAGTAATTACTGTATTGTACGTGGTATCCCATGGAATGAAGCTGGTATTTGTCGTCACAATACTGTCGCAGCCAAATTTATTTTTATAATTTAATACAGACTTTCCAGCTTGTGAAAAATCGCAAGTTGATTTAGAGATGAAAATGGAATCGGAAGGATTCAAGACAATATTTTCGATAACTAGACTATCACATCCGAATTGATTAAAAAAGTTTTTAGTAAATGTTCCGGTTTTTGTAGGATCACAACTTGCGCTTTGAACATATAAAGTATCCAATGGCAATGGAACATGGGTAGTAATTACCAGGCTATCACATTGTCCAAGCATTATCTTCATCGTGTCTGTGTATGCATTCTTCAGCCCGCATATTTTTTCTGTAAGAAAAGTGATTTGTTGTTTTACAAATAAAGTGTAGATCTTGACAAGGCTATCACAACCTGAAGTGTTGGTCAGGTTCAATATCGTGGTATCCGTTTTGGTAATATCACAAGTATATTGAATTACAGTACTTGTATCTTTCCTCAGGGGAATGTGTTCGGTGATTACCAGAGAATCGCAATATTGTCCCATCATGATTACAGTATCCAGATAGTATTGGTTTATGGAACAATCTGGATTTTTTAATAAGCTAATTGATGCTGGAATAAATTTGAAACTATTAAAAATAATTGAATCACAACCGGAGACATTGACGAGCCTTAAGGTGTCGAACAATTTTTGTTGAGGGTCGCAGGTATTTTTATTGATGTATATGCTGTCGGCAAGACGTTTAATATTTTCAACAATGGTAATGCTGTCGCATCCATTCGCCGAATTTTTAAAGGTGTCGATTGAATTCTGGTTGAAGTTGCAAGAGTAATTCGCAATTCTAAATGTATCGCTATTGTTTCGGTAACTAAACGTGGCACTACAACTATCGATGTTGCCACAACGGTCTTTAGCGTAAAAAATTAATTGTAAAGGATTCTTCGTGGAGTCACCATTGAAATTCGAACTTAAAATTACAGTATCACAATCTGCAGATGTCTTAGAAAATCCAAATGTGTTCAACCAATTGCGAAGAGAATCTTTAGTGTTGGGTATGCAGACAAAATTTTTGTTCACTGCTTTGACAATAAACCGGGGTGCTGTAGTATCCTTAACTGTAAATTGAGCAAACTCGGAACTTTCATTACCGCAATGATCGGTGGCAATAAATTCTACCAGGATGGTGTCACAATGTTTTTTTGGAGTGTGATCGTAGTTAGCTCGCCAATTCACAATCCCGCAAGCATCACTTGCAATCGCATTTCCATTCTTTTTAATCCAGTCATTAAATTCTTTAAGTATGTCTTTATCGCAATACACTTCATTATTGACCGGAAGTTTTGTGAATTGCGGCGGATTGTTATCGATGACGGTGATGATCTGATCTTCGTTGGTGATGTTCCCGCATGCATCTTTGATTTCCCATTCACGGGTAATTTGTTTTGTGCATGGATCGATGTTTAGAGTTTTTTCTGTAAAGCTGATGATAGGATTTGGATCACAGTTATCGGTAACCATTAGTTTTGGAGCTTTGGGAACATCTTTATCGCATTCCACTTCAAGATCATCCTGTGGATTGGTGATTTCCGGTTTTTCAGAATCGCCGGGGCATTCAAAAATGTGAATATCATCAACCAATGTTCCTGCAAACACCATTGGACCTGTACTGCTGAATTCCATAGTTGCAGAACTTCCCATAGCCATAAATTCATAGGATTCCTTTCGCCAGGATACTGCACCGGAAACTGACACGGTCCAGCTTACATTGAGCCATGCTCCATTTGCAATTTTTAATGTACCATCAGATGAGAAGCCACTTCCATTCTGAGCTGTCCAGAATTCAACCCGGTATTGATTGCCTGGAGTCAGACCGAACAGATCGTAAGAAATCGCACCTAAGCCGGGAGAACCATGGAGGTCCACGAAATAAGAAGGTCCGTTCGGATTTCCCAAGCCTAGATTGCCAACCAGTGCATCGCAATGGTCAATAGTTGCGCGGGTTACAGTCCAGCCCCCAAAATTTTGTCCGACACCGTACGTGAAAAAAGTGCCTGGAGCCGGGGAAGGACCGGCTTCAAAATCGAGATTGGGGAAAAAGATTTCAACAAATTGACCGCAGCAGCAAGCCCCACCCATAGCCCTTTCAGCAGGTATCAGAAATTGCGCTTTTGCGGTAGAAAACCAAAAGCACATCATCCATATTATAGCCAGCAGTCTCATCCAGGTCGGAATTTGGAACGCTAAAGTTAGCAATTTAGGTTAAAGGCTGTAGGCTGAAAGTTGATTGAACTCTATTTTCAAAGTAATATTCAGATCTTGAAAAATAAGATATGTTCAGGTATCAGGTTAGCCGACTCAAAGACTTGTATAGGATTTATGAATTGAATGTCGTGATTCCCGATTTTAAAAATCCTTACTTTTTTTACTTTTTAAGGATTGCACCAAATAAAAAAGAGCAATCATCCCGGACGATTGCTCTTTTAAGAGTTGAACTGAAAATGGCTTATTGTTTCTTATTGTTCTTATTATCGTTAGGCACGAACTCTTTGAATTCGATGTCTGTGGTAGCATCCAGTTTTTCATATTTTACAGTAATGCCTTTTGCTCCTTTCTTGCAAATAGTTACAGGTTTCTGGTTAACGCATGCTTTAACTACAGCAGCTTTATCACAGGCTTTGTCACCAACAACGCAAACACTGTAATTTACGCAACCCTTTTTAACAAACAAATCCACACAATCTGTTTTTTTGGTGTATTCACCTTTCAATGGATTGGGTTTCGCAGATACTCCCTGTGCTGTTTTTTTATCTGTGCCTCTGGAGATATCTCCCTGAGCAAAAGACTGACCTGCGTTAAGAAGAAGAATGCTGAATAATGAAAAGCTGAGCAATTTGAAAAAATTTGATTTCATGTTTTTTGAATTTTAATATGATACAATAATTTTTTACCTTTTGAAGCCTACAAACCTAAGCATATTGTTCAGGATTTCTAAGCAAATTTTATGACTGATAATATCAAAATATAAGAAAGGTTATCAGCAATCAATAAAAAGAATTGACCATTAACCATTAACTGTCGACTGCCAACTTGCCCTTTGCCTATTTCTTATTGCTATTTACTCCTTACCTCTTATTCTTCAAGGTATCCAAACTTCCCAGTTCTGAAGTCCTCAAATGCCTGTCTGATTTCTTCGGCGGTATTCATCAGGAAAGGTCCATAGGCTGCAATCGGTTCATCTATTGGCTGTCCGGCCATAAATAATAAAGTTGCAGCACGATCATTTGCTTCAAGTTTTATAGTATTCCCATCATTGTTGAAAAGTGCGAGATGATCCTGTGGCAGAAGTGATTTTTCATTACAGATCGCGGTTCCTTCAATCATGAGAATGCTTGCATTGTAATCCGCATTAAAAGGCAACTCAAATATTCCTCCTGGTTCCAATTTAATTACGTAGAGTTCCATTGGGGAGAAGGTTTTGGCGGGACCTTTGACTCCTTGAAATTCACCTGCAATGATTTCGACAACTCCTTTATTCAGCATGACAATCCCTTTTTTATCAGCAGTGATTTCCTGATACCGGGGTGGGGTCATTTTATATTTTGAGGGCAGATTGATCCATAGTTGTACCATTTGAAACATCCCTCCTTTTTTGCTGAACTCTTCTTCATGGTATTCTTTGTGCAATACACCGGAGCCTGCAGTCATCCATTGGATATCCCCTTCACCGATAATACCGTGATTACCTGCACTATCGTGATGTGCAATTTTTCCTTTGAATGCAATGGTCACGGTTTCAAAACCACGATGGGGGTGCACACCAACTCCGCGTGGATTGTCTGAAGGCGTAAATTCAAACTTCGAACCATAGTCCAGCATGAAAAATGGACTCATGCGCTGCAGGGTTTCGTCGGAATCCATCGGTAGAAAATGATGCACTCTGAATCCATCACCTACCATATGCGGAACAGGAGGCGGAATGATTTTTTCTATTGTTCTGAAATTGGCCATAGGGTGTAAACAGATTAAATCTGAATGGGTTTTGAATTCTTGAATTGAGTATAGAACATTTGTAATGATATTAATGGAATGCTCAATGTTCAACGATCAATGTTCAATCTCTCATGATTATTCATTTCATATTGAATATTTGGATTGTTGAAATACTTAATACTCAAATAAAAGAAAAAGATATCAATTAGCAGCAATTATGATATTAAGGTAATTTCTCCACTCACTATCTTAATTCCATTCTTCGCATCCTTCAATTCAAGATAATAAACATAAACACCCGGCAGACAAGGCTCATTATTGAATCTACCGTTCAGGTCGATTGGAAGACAGCTCGACTCTACTCCGTTTTTCAAATTGGTAAAGAAATGACCTGTCTTAAATGCAATCACGATGTTGATTCTGCAAAGACATGTCATTTCTACTATTCATACAAAAAAACTCATAGCTCATATCTCATAGTTCATAACTCATAACTCATAACTCATAGTTCCTCGCTATTATCTCCTTCTCCCCATTTTGCATATTTTTGCAGCCTCATGCAATTCAACAAACTAGTTCTCCTTTCAGTGGTAATCATTCTCGCGGTATTGATTCTTGATCAATCTTCGAAATTCTGGATTAAACTTCATATGGAACAAGGTCAGGAGTTCCTGATTTTTGGATTGTCCTGGGCACGGATTCATTTTGTGGAAAACGAAGGAATGGCCTTTGGATTAACCTTGGGAGGAAGCTATGGCAAACTCATCCTCAGTATATTCAGGATTGTGGCGGTTTGTTTTCTATTTTTTCTTTTATATAAAATGATCAAGACTTCAGAAAACACAGGTGTCATCATTTCCTTCTCCCTGATCCTCGCCGGAGCACTGGGCAATATTATCGATTCTGCTTTCTATGGAATGATTTTTTCGAACTCACCCTATCATGGTGGTCTGGCAACTTTATTTCCTGAGGAAGGAGGCTATGCTCCATTCTTGATGGGTAAGGTGGTTGACATGCTTTACTTTCCTTTCTTCAAGACCAATTTACCATCCTGGTTACCGATATGGGGAGGGCAGGAATTCGAATTTTTCAGACCTGTGTTCAACATTGCAGACTCATCTATTTTTTGTGGAATCTGTTTGTTTTTTATTTTTTATAGAAAGATTAGATCCTCTGTATGACATATTAATATTTAGCAAAGCATTACCTGAAGGTATTATTTACGAAGAAGAGAAATTGCATAGTATATTAACAACTATGTCAATATTTTTTGATATCAATTTATATAA
>JBGAWX010000094.1:0-11693 GCA_044227375.1 Saprospiraceae bacterium | reverse complement strand
AATACTTTACAAAGCATGTACCGAAGAACTTTCAATTGGGGAAGCTGAAAAATATTCCTGTGATCGATTCATTATTCGTAAAGGGAAGTTTTACTCTTTGGAAATTAGAAATCACATGAATGATCCGCAGAGTATTGGCGCTGCATTTGGAAAACTCTTACACCAACCCGGGATTGATCCTCAGGGATATTGTCTGGAATGTTACTCAAAATACATGGACCCGGATGTTGTTTGTATGGTTGGACTTAAGGATGAATTGAAATAGGGACTAATTTACGTTGATCTTAATTCGTATAATTTAGAAAATGATAATAATGCTCCGCATTTGTATTTTCATCCAAATAATTTTGGTGTCTCAGTTCGCTCTAGCGCAAAAAAGCGGAGGGCTTGAAATTTCTCACCTTGTTGGAGATTATAATATATATACAAGTTATGGAGATTTTAAGGGAACACCATTTCCATCTAACGGAATGTATATACTTACGACTGAAGGAGCAGTGCTGTTTGATACACCATGGGATTCATTGCAATTCCAACCCTTGCTGGATAGTATTAAAGTGAAACATGGTAAAGAAGTTGTTCTGTGCATCTCCACGCATTTTCACGATGACCGCACTGCCGGTCTGGAATATTATAAAAGGAAAGGGATAAAAACTTATTCCTCCAAACTGACCTTTGATTTGTGTCATGATAGAAATGAAAATCAAAGTCAGTTTTATTTTTTGAATGACACTACTTTCAATGTTGGAGGGAAAGCATTCAGCACCTATTATGCCGGTGCCGGACATACTTCCGACAACATTGTAATCTGGTGTGCCGATGAGAAAATACTATATGGTGGTTGTTTGGTAAAAAGTACGGAAACATCAAGTCTTGGAAATCTGTCGGATGCGAATTTATCCGAATGGAAAAAATCAATAAAAAAGATCATCCGGAAATACCCCCGGCCAAATTTTGTTATTCCCGGTCATTTTGCCTGGACAGATTCAACTGCGCTGCAGCATACTTTAAACCTTCTGCGAAAGGGGAATTAGAATCGTCCGGATTCTTCACCAAATATTTATTTTTTGAATCAAACAATTTACTATATTGGTCCTATTGGGTATCATTTATACAGGACTCACAAGATATTTTATAATTGTTGAGTCGATATTTTTGTTAATAATAAAAACTCGTTAGCAATCATTTTCGGATAAACTGACGGGATTGAAAATTCGATAGGGTAACTTATTTCAAATTTATTTGTTGAATTCACATGAGTGTCAGCCAAAGAGTTAGTTATTTATTGAGACAAATAATGAATGCTGGACAGAGAAAAGTATGTCCTTTTTGTAAGCGGACAGATTTTTCTGTCATAGATAGAAAGTACGTATTTACAACATTGATTCAATGTAAAAATTGTGGATTGAGTCACCGTCATCCCAAAGATGATGAACAATGGTTGCGGAAGTTTTATCAGAGTGAGTACAGCATAGATACTCACATGATGACAAAAATCCCTTCCGACGATGAGATCCGGAAATTGATGGAATCTAATTTCCCTAATCTTCGGAGTTATGATAAATACATTGATGCTCTCTTTAATAAACCCATTAAGATGGTTGATTACGGCTGCAGTTGGGGTTACAATGTTTACAAATTGCTTCAATCTGGTTATCAGGCTGTGGGTTATGAGTTGTCTGTTCCCAGGGCACAACTTGGTATGAGCAAACTGAACATTCAAATCTATTCAGATACCAATCAACTACCCGGGGAAAACGATGTAATCATGAGTTCACACGTCATAGAGCATCTCAGTGACATCAACGAGCTTGTTTCACTTTCGAAAAAACTGCTTAAAGAATCCGGAGTTTTCATGGCCTTTTGTCCGAATGGTAATCAGGAATACAGAAACCGTGAACCGGAAGTCTGGCATGTGAACTGGGGTGCTGTACATCCAAACTATCTGGATGTAAATTTTGCGAAGTACATGTTTAGAGAAAACCCTTACCTCATTTTAACAGGTGATTGGGATTTTAATCCGGAGGATATATTAAAATGGGATGGCAGGAGCCAGGTGGTGGGTCCTAGAGCAGACGGCAAAGAACTTTTCATAATTGCCAAACCCAATATTAAAATCAAATAACATGGAATTCATTGACATCAAACGCCTTTCTCAAGAGCAGAAAGAAATTAAAGCGGATTACCAATCAAAGAAGCCATTTCGTTATGTGATGTTTGAAAATTTTTTCCTGCCTGAACAGGCAGAAGTTATTCATCGTGCATATCCCACTATTCAGGATGGGAAATGGGATGGAACAACTTATCTGGATCAGAAAAATAAATTTCAGAAAACCAGTTTTGAACCGGGGAGTATCATGGATAGAGTTTTTCATGAAATGAACTCGGAGGAATTTCTAAACTGGTTACAGGATATCACTGAAATCGAAGACAAATTACTCGGTGATGCTGATCTTTTTGGCGGAGGACTACACCAGAGCACAAACGGAGCTTACCTGAATGTACATGTAGATTATAACATTCATCCCAAAACTAAATTTCACAGACGGCTCAATGTTTTGGTATACATGAATAAAGACTGGAAAGATGAATATGAAGGACATATCGAACTTTGGGATTTGTCACAGGGAGATAAAGTATTGATGGGTAGGTTTGCACCGAGCTTTAACCGTTGTGTGATTTTTGAAACTAATGAAATCTCCTTTCATGGACATCCAAAACCATTGAACACTCCCAAGGATGTGAACAGGAAATCGATAGCGACATATTATTACACGAAGACCAGACCTGAAAACGAAATTGCACAGGATCACAATACTATATATGTAAATACAGAAGGCATTGGAGGACAAGTGAAGAGATTTACTTCCGGAGTGAAAGCATTTTTGGAACGTATCAACAACAAATAAATCCACGGCAAAGTATTAAATTCAAACCGGTAATGTCTAAATGAGATTTACCGGTTTGAATTTAGATGATAAAACTTATTTACTTTTAAATCAGAAAAGATGAAATACAAAATTGGTAGTAAAGAAAAACCGATGGCATTAAAGACGCCACCATTGAGCTCTGAATACACTATGCACACTGATGAAAAAGATGGTAAAGAAATATTGGTCTGCACTGTTGGCAAGACAATTTTGCATTATGACATCCGTTGCATTGAGGATCTCCATAAAATGCTGAAAAAGCACGGAGACTGGATGGAACTTGGCAGCGCCGATGAACAAAAACCTGCTAAGGAGGGAACAGTTGAAGCATGGGGCAGATCAGATAAGAATCCTGTCGGAGGCTGGTATGGATTAAAAAAAGGATTTCGCGGACGTTTTGGAATGTACATTCCTCCCCTGATGGAAGCACTTGGCTTAGCCGAAGTTACGCATGAAGCGAAAAACAATAAAATGAGAGCAAAATAAATTGCACAGCCGGGAATTGAACCGAAAAGCACTGCAAGATCCCGGAAGATATGTTTTTAAAAGGAGTCAGATATTTTCATTATCAGATTACAAATTTTATATATTTGATCTTAAAATTTATTTTTAGAGACAGGCCGATGTCTGATCAGGATTTATAAACTGAAAATTATTTTAAAATAAATTACTGATTGCTAATTCGGCATCTTCAATTTTTGCTTAATACCCGAATTAAAAATGAAACCCAAAACAAAGAAAATTCTGAAATGGATTGGCGGTATAATTGGTGTAATTCTGCTGATCGTATTGAGTCTTGGATATTATATATGGAGTCATATTCCCCGACCTCAAGGCGAACCTCCTGTATTACAAACGGAACTTTTTACGAAACCGGTAAAGGAATACCCTGTTGATGGTAAATTTATTTTTAAGTCGGCATCAGAACTGGCTGAATTAATCAGAACAAAGCAAGCCACCTCAGTCGAAATCACAAGTGAATTTATTAATTATATTAAAAACAATAATTACAAAACCAATGCATTTGTCTGGTTGTTCGAAAAAGAGGCGATTGAAGCTGCCCAAAAGGCAGATGAAAAAGTAAACAGAAATGAACCTCTCGGTTTATTGCATGGCGTTCCGGTATCCATAAAGGAACAAATGTGGGTTAGAGGAAAATATTCCACAATTAATGCAGCCCAATTTCAAAATTTCATTGCACCTCAGAACGCTTCAATAGTCGACTCATGGTTGAAGGAAGGAGCGATCATTTTGGGTACAACGAATGTTCCAGCTATGCTGATTGATCTTCAAACGGATGGAGAAATCTATCCGAGAGGAAACAATCCGTACGATACTTCCAGAACCTGTGGAGGAAGCACAGGTGGCGGAGCGGCGGCAGTAGCCTCTGGATTTTGCCCGCTTGCACTCGGAGGAGATATGGGAGGAAGCATTCGGGTACCTGCAGCTTTTTGCGGTCTATATGGCTTGAAAACAACTGAAAATTCATCCGAAATATATGGCACATTCCCCGATACAAGCGGCGATCGAAAATATGTAACTATGACTGTCTCCGGACCAATCGCAAGTACTATTGAAGATATTGATTTGTCCTGGAGAGCAATGATCAAACCATGGTACAATGAACACACCTGGTTGCCTGTTGATACATCAAAACAGCTAAAAGATTATTCAATTGCTTGGTTTGACGAATGGCATTATGGGCAGAATAAAATTGCAGTGACTACTTCACTGAAAGAAAAAATAGGTCAGCTCATCGACAGTCTTGAGAAAAGTGGGGTTAAAACATCCAATGTAGAGCCGGCTAATTTTGCTGAGATGCGTCAATTGCATTGGTTGCAGGCCGTATACATGATTTTTAACAAACAACCCTGGTTGATTCGACAGTTGATCAAACAGGATTTTAAAAGTAGTGAAGTAAAAACGTCCATAGATTTATCTGAAGCCCTGGATAGAATTGGAGATCTCAGCGAAAGTGAATATGAAAAAATCAGATATAGGAGAGACACCCTAAGTCAGGCTTTGGAAAAATTCTTTATGAAATATGATTTTCTGATATTACCGGTTACTCCTGGCCCCGCAATCAAACACAATCCAAATCATGATCCAATTGTTGAAGAGAACGTGAAGATGCCTTATTGGGATTATTTTCATTACCCGATGTGTTTTAATGTGACAGGACATCCCGCCCTTACGATTCCACTTGGATTGAATGCGGAAGGTCTCCCTGTTTCAGTTCAACTGGTTGGCCCTCTGTTTTCTGAGCAGCGAATAATTCACTTTGCAAAAATGATTAAAGAATTGCACCAAGGATATGTGAAACCTTCCAAATGAATAAAAAATTGGAAATCGATTTCATTCTATTTCTTTTTATTTCATACACATATTCATAATACTTTTATAATATCCGGTTGAAGTCACTATAACTTACTTGTTTCAATTTTGCAGTCTTCAAACGCAATCTCATGAAACGAGCGGGATTATTATGCCTATTTATCATTCAGTTTACAGCAACTTTTGCAAAACCCGGTCTGGAAGGAATAATTGTAGAGCGTTATTATATATCAGACCTGAATGATGAAAAGGGGAGTGATGGCAGGCTTGTTTCCGTTTCTGTTACTTATCGAATTTTTATTGACATGTTGCGGGGGTATCGTTTTCAAGCCGCGTATTATATTGAGACCAACAGGCACGAAATGAAAAGTCAACTGTTGAAAGCTTTTGTCTGAATAAGGGAATTCCGGCATTTTCTTCAGGAAATATTTATTTCCTTGTGCATTCACTATGGTACTCAGCAGATTCTGGTCAATCATCATTGCCGCTAGTATACTATATATACTGGTATTGCTTTTCAGCGGAAGGACCTATACCATTAGTAATGTGGTAAACGGGAAACAAAATGACCCGATTGTGGTTGCTGAGTATACAGCAAATGATTTCCGGATGCAGGATTCTGCTTTATTCAACCGGATTGTTGCCGCTAAACCCGCATCTGTTCAAAACGAGGACACCGATTATCAACTGACTGATAACGGAATTGTCCAGCTGACGAAAGGCAAACAGGCTTCCGATGGCGTTTTCATCACCTGTAAAAACACAATCCTGGATCTGTGGTTGCCACTGATCGGTTATCTCACTTTTTTCTGCGGATTATTACATCTCCTCAGTGATTCACATGCCCTGAACCGACTTGCAAAATTTCTAACACCTCTTTTTGTAAAAATCTTTCCTGAATTGCCCAAAGGACATTCTGCCTATGGCTTTATGACGATGAATTTCGCGGCGAACTTTCTGGGACTTGATAACGCTGCTACACCATTCGGACTAAAAGCAATGGAAAGTATGCAGGAAGTAAACGAGAACAAAAGTCGGGCTTCGAACAGTCAGATCATGTTCTTGTGCTTGCATGCTGCCGGTCTCACTCTGATTCCTACATCAATTATCGGTTACCGTGCGGCACAGAATGCGAGCAACCCTGCGGACATCATGCTGCCTTGTATTATTACTTCTTTTGTAGGAACCATTGCCGCTTTGATTTTTGTGAGTATCAAACAACGGATCAACCTTCTAAATCTCGCGGTTATTCTACTGATCACAGGTATAAGCGCTCTGATTGGATTATTATTATTCTATATTACACGTTTAGGTGGAATTGAGAAAATTCATTTTACGGGAAATTTAAGCAATGCTGTTTTACTGTTTATTATTTTAATGATTGTCGCTTATTCACTATTTCACGAAAAAATATTCAAACAAAATCAAACCAATATCTTCGATTCCTTTGTAACAGGAGCAAAAGATGGCTTTACCACAGGTGTGCGCGTATTGCCATACATGATCGCGATGCTTGTTGCACTTAGTATTTTCAGAAATTCCGGTCTCATGAATATCGTGATGAGTGGAATCAGCGCTGTTATGAATCTTTTTAATGTGGATCCTCAGATTACCAATGCTATTCCGGTTGCGCTCATGCGTCCATTTAGTGCAGGAGGTTCAAGAGGATTTATGCTTGATGCTATGAAAACATTTGGTCCAGATAGCCTTACCGGACAACTTTCCTGCTTGTTCCAGGGAGCTGCAGAAACAACATTTTATGTTGTTGCATTGTATTTTGGTTCCGTAAATGTTAAAGATTCCCGCTATACTCTGGGTGTCATGTTGCTTGTTGACCTGGTTTGTGTACTGACCGCCATCGCGGTTTGTAGTTTCTATTTTTAAAATAGAAAATTACATTTTGTTTTTTTTCAAATCTTATTTCAATAATGAGAACGCTGGATTGGAGAAGAATGATATCAAATCAAAAACTTATCATATTGTCAAAATCGGTGAAGAATATCACACCCCGTTCACCCCGTTCACCCCGTTCACCCCATTCTCCCCATTCTCCCCATTCTCCCCGGCCTTCAGGCCGGGGTTTCTTCCTCATAGAATAAATATTTACGCACTAAAAAACCTGAAAACAGTTTACCCCCATGAACTCTATTCTTGAAACCGAACGATTAATACTCCGTGAATTTACTACTGAAGATGCTCCTTTCATTTTGAAATTGGTGAATAGCCCGGGATGGTTGGAATTTATTGGAGACCGAAAGATCCGGACCGAAGAACAAGCCAGATTTTATCTGGAGAATGGCCCAATAAAAAGCTACAAAGAGCATGGTTACGGGTTGTCAATGGTAGCTTTGAAGCAGGATGAAACCCCAATAGGAATGTGTGGGATCATCAACAGAGCAAATCTTGAGAACCCGGATATAGGATTTGCTTTCTTACCGGAATACATCAGACAGGGTTATGGTTTGGAAATCGCTGCTGCGACCATGAAATTCGCGAATGAAAATTTAAAACTGCAGACGGTGTGCGCGATCACTGTTACAGGAAACATTGCTTCGATCCGACTATTGGAAAAACTTGGAATGAAATTTTCCAGAATGATAAACTTTCCGGATGATCCTGTTGAGCTAATGTTGTTCAGGATGGATTACTGATTCGGGTTTGTTCATCACAGGCTTAAGGATTTCGATTATATATACTGATCTAAAAATAATTTCATGAATTCCGATGAACTAAAAAAAATACAGGCTCCGCTAAAAGACAAATACCGTGAGCATCCCGAAGTAGCGACAATTACCCTGAAAGCCTCAGGTAATATTGGAGAAGGAGTCTCCTGTAAAGTAAATACCGGTAAAGCAATTGTGGAAGCCGGGCTGCATCCTGCTACCGGCGGAAATGGAATGCTTGTATGTTCCGGTGATTTGTTATTGGAAGCACTTGTCGCCTGCGCCGGAGTAACACTCGGGGCAGTTGCTACTTCAATAGGTATCGATCTTGAAGATGGAAAAATTGAGGCCGAAGGTGATCTTGATTTCAGAGGAACTTTGGGTGTTTCAAAGGAGGCTCCGGTTGGATTCAAGGCGATCCGGATGCAATTTACTTTGAAGACAGATGCGTCGGAAGAGCAAATCGCGTCACTGGCAAAACTTACAGAAAGGTATTGCGTAGTTTATCAGACATTGGTAAAGGGAGTAATGGTGCAATCTTCATTTGTCAAAACTCAATAATTCGCAGAAAAAATTTGTGTTCATTCAAACACAAGATACAACCCCCAGGAAATCAACAAAACAGCCGTTGACGTGACTCCGTAAAGAATCCAATAATACAGTGATGGAACAGGGTTCGTTAATGTAAGTACACAACTGATAAATCCAAGGATGGCACCAACAGCTAGCAATGTAAAGCCCATTGATAACCTTTTGTTGTGTCTTAGCTTTTTATACTCCAGAATATACGCTTCTATCGAACTGGAATCATGACCAAGCGATTGTAATTCCTTCTCAATACTTGATAAGTCCAGATTATTGCTGATCCATTGCCGGATCAGTGAAGTGTTTACAGTGATAGCTTCGTTCATGCAAATAAAATTTTAAGCGGGGTGATTTGTTCGATATCAGAACTAAAATAAGAACAATTTTTGAAAAAAGCAAAGCCATTGTAAATTTGTAAAAAATCCCAATTCAGGTGAATCAACAAAAGCGCATCTATTATTGTAGTAAAGGACATAAATTTTATAAAAGCAGCGATTGCAGAACCTGTCCGAAATGTGAAGCTGATAAGAAACCCGGGAACGGACTGCTGGCTTTACTTGCCGCTCCCGCAAGACGGGCCCTGGAAGGTATTGGTGTGAAGAATTTAAAACAGTTGTCTTCCAAAACCCAATCCGAAATCGCTGCACTCCACGGGATGGGGCCATCTGCTATGAAAATTCTGCGAATGGAGTTGGAAAAGGAAAATTTGAATTTTAAAAAAGCAGAAAAAAACTGATTGTTCGGTAATGTTTACGATGATGAAAATTCAAGAAGATTATTCTAATAAACAAAGTTGCTTTTAAAATAAAGTGTTAGTAAATATTTGAATTAAATTTTGTTAACTTTCCTATCTGCAAGCTGTAATATAAAAATAAGCAGCAGTAATTTATTAATCCATAATCAACATGAAAACAATCACAACCGGCTTGTTCATTTTATTGTTCCTGAATGTAAAAGTATTTGCTGAATATTCAGATCCTGAATTGTCCAACGATTCCTCCGGAAAAACAGCTACTGGCAATCCGGCTGAAAGAAATATCTATGGAAATATTCATACTTTGGGAATTCCGCCACAATTCTCTTTTGATGAACATCCTGTAAATCATAACATGCATATAGCGTGGGATGGAGAATTTTATTTTACTATAAATGGCGGTGGTACATCATCCGGCCAGGTGAATAAGTTTGATTTGAATGGTGTATTGCTTCAAACCTACCCGATTCAGATTGATGGTAGAGGATTATCTTACAATAAATCCAATGGATATTTATACGTTTCAACTTTCGGTGGAGATATTGTTCGCATAGATGATCTTGCCGCCGCTACATTTACAATGGTATTTCCGGGAATTATGCAAAGCGGTCAGGCATCTTTCGCGATTTCAGATGATGGACAGGCTTTCTATGATTTCTATCAAGGGACATTGAGGGTTCACGATTTCACTACGGGTTCCGTGATTAATACACTTACCGGATTAGCATGTGGAACAGGTAATTTCGGCGGTGAAGCAACGGTTGCCGTGGATTCTGTTCATTTTTATACATGGAACGCTGTATCAAAAACAGTATATATGTATGATCAATTCGGTACTCTGATTCAACCGATGGTTCTTGATTCAGGCGACAATGGTCAATCCCTGTCATTCGTAAATGATATGCTTTTTGTATCCAGAGATGGAAATTACAATGTTGGAACCTGGTATGGATATGACTTATCGGGCCTGACAACCGTTCCAAATGCGGAATCCGATATGGTGATCACTGCATTTCCAAACCCTGCAAATGAAAAATGCCTGATAAAAGGGAAAAATATTTTACAAATAGAAATCTACAATAACATAGGAGAATTAATAATTAAAAAGATGTGCAACGGCAACTCTTTAATAGAAATCAATCTTGAAGGCATACAATGCGGATTGTATTTTGCAAAAATCACAACGAGCCAGAACATTGTAACCAAAAAAATAATTGTTGAATAAGATCTTTGTTATTAAAGTATTTAAATTAATTCTATTCAAAACATTTTTATCATTATGATCAATGTGAAGCAAGGAATAAGAATCATCGGTATTCCATTGCTGTTCGCATTCTGCCTTCGCTATATTTTTGGTATAAAGTCTCTTCAGGATTTTTATTCTGTAATGACAGTTTCTTTTTTTTGTTTACTTCCTTCGGGCGTTGGAGCCCTGACGATTTATTTCTCGAGAATCGATAATGTTAAATCCCTGTCCTACAGGTTAGGGGCTCCGATGATTCCAATATTTATATTTTTTATTCTGACCTGCATTTTAAGTATTGAAGGATTTGCCTGTTGGGTTATGGTGCTTCCATTGTTTCTTGTTGCCGCATCCTTAGGGGGGCTAGTTGCCGGTTATTTTAAATTAAAGGCACATAAAAGACAAGAACAAATTTATATTTCATTCCTGATACTCCTTCCTTTCTTTATTACACCCCTGGAACAATATGTCGGAGCTATCCCGGCTAACTACGAAGCGTACACAGTTATCGATATACGCGCGAATCCGGAAATCATCTGGAACAATGTAACCAGTGTAAAAGAAATAGAAGCCAGGCAGGACAAAGGGTGGCTTACTCGCTTTTTAGGATTTCCTCGACCTATAAAAGCGGAGCTGAATTACACCGGAGTAGGCGCCACCCGGGAAGCAATATTCAGTGGAGGGCTAACATTCCATGAAAAGGTGATTGACTATGAAAATCAAAAAAGAATGAAGTTTTCTATCAAAGCACTTCCTTATGAAATTCCAAGTGCGACCATGGATGAACATGTGGTTATTGGCGGAGACTATTTCGATGTATTGGACGGCACTTATGAGTTGGAAAAATTAAACCCGACAACTTACAGATTACATCTGTATAGTCATTTCAAATTGAGTACAACATTTAACTTTTATGCAGGATGGTGGGCTTCTTGGATCATGAAAGACATTCAAAATAATATTTTGCAGATTATTAAACAAAGAGCGGAAGCCAATCGGCTAATGTAGATTGAATTAGAGATGAATTATTTATGCAGAAGATAAAGATTGTAAGAACAGATTCTGATAATACCGATTTCCATCAGCTTGTAATACTCCTTGATCGGGAACTAAAGCACAGAGACGGAGAAGATCATTCCTTTTTCGCACAGTTCAATAAGATTGATAAGATTAAATATGTTCTT
>JBGAWX010000093.1:0-11755 GCA_044227375.1 Saprospiraceae bacterium | reverse complement strand
GGATATGATCGAAGTCGTTTGAAATTTCTATCGTATGCAATTGGCCATTCTCTGTAAGTCCTTCAGCAAGGCATAATGCACTGTATCCTGTGAAGGTTCCTATTTCAAGTATGAATTGTGCTCGTTTTAATTTGGCAATCATACTCAGGAATCGTCCCTGCATCCGACCTGAAATCATTTGCGGGGCAATAGTCTGTAAATAAGTCTGTCGTTCCAGTTCATGCAATACGGGATCTTCAGGATGGCTGTGGGCATCACAATATGCATATAATTCTTTTAATTCGATTGCGTACATTCAAGTTTTTTTTGAATTATTTGATGTTTGTTTTAATTGAATTATTATTCACTTGATAGTAAAAGACAACAAATGGATTGTGGTATATTTTTGATAACCGCAATGGCGCAAAGTTTTCGCAAAGTTCGCAAAGAAAATAATAGGAAGGTTAAAAGTGGCTCAATGAATATTATTGAATGAGAGTGACGTCGCCATAAAAGGTATAAGTTATCCCTCCGTCTGTAATTTCAGTTAAAAAGACATAAACTCCTGGATTTAGCTTTTCCTGATTAGTGCTCCTTCCATCCCATCCTTCTTTTTCAATACCAGGTTGGAAATCATTTTTTTGAAAAATCTGATTTCCCCAACGATCAAATATTTTCAAAGAATTAACTATGGCCGTTGAACTCAAGCCTATTGGATAAAAATAGTCGTTGATATTATCTCCATTCGGAGAAAATGCATTTGGAAAATAAAATTTAGATTCAATGAGAATCTGAACTCTGATGCTCGCAGTATCAATACATCCATTTTTATCTGTTACCGTTACAATGATCACATCATCGTGCTTTCCGGTTAATACAGGATCCGGGCAATCATTGCAACTGAGTTGGTCAGAAGGCGACCAAAAAATGCTTGCTACGTCATTTGGATTTGAAATGAAGTTAAGTTGTAATTTGCCGGTCTCACCGGATTTTAATTGAATGAGATTCGGTGTCTGAACATCTACAGATTGATCTTCGTCAATTTTAAGAGTACTGGTGAATCTGCAACCATTTACATCTTCTGTGATCAGCGTATAGGTGCCGGGAGCCAAATCTAGCACGCTCACGTCATTCATGAAGGTGATTCCATTATCCAGTGAATATCGAAATGGTGGTTTGCCTCCATCTACACGGGCTATTGTAATTTTTCCGTTGTTTATATTGCAACTGGAATTTATGGATTGTGCAAGGACATTTCGAATTCTTGAGGTGTCTTCCAATACGTCCACGGAATCTGTGGTACTGCATCCGCTTCTCGGATTGGTGATGGTACAATAATATCGTCCCGGGATTTTAGTAGCGAACTGTGGCAGCGTGTAGGTGAATCCATTGGGTCCGGACCATTTCATTGTAAATCCTTGTAAGCTTGAGCCAGCTTTTACCGGGGCGCTGGATCTCAAACATGTTAGGGTATCAGCTAAAATGGTAAGATCCGGTTTCGCCGTATCAGCTTTGATAAAAACCGATTTGCTTAGCTGGCAATCAGCAGCATTGCTTACAATGACCGTATACGTTCCACCGAATTGTATTGATGGATTTTGCAAATTGCTGGTGAAGTTATTCGGACCAGACCAAACAAATTTCAGGTTCGATTCATTGGTGGTCAATTGCAGGTTTACCAGCAATCGCTTGCAGTTGATACTGTCATCGGCAACGTCATAATTTGGCAGACTTCTGAAATCCTGTATCAAGAAACTATCCCGTGCAATACAACCAAAGTCATTTGTAAAGATGACCAAGTAAGTTCCGGATTGATTGATGTTAAATTGATCCTGGTTCGATTGAAATCCGTTTGGACCTAACCACAAAATAGTTTTAGCATTTTGATTGGCTGTAAGCTGAATTGCAATTAAACTGTCTTTGCAAGTGAGGGTATCTCCGGATCTTTGAATACTGATCATTGGAGCTTCTGATTGTTTAGTAATATAAATTTGTCGTGTGGCTTCGCAACCATTGGGATCTGTTATTTTTAAAATGTATATTCCGGAATCCTGGATTTCAGGTCTTGGTAAGTTAGAGATAAATCCATTGGGTCCTGTCCATTCAAAACTAACATTAGGCGTAGATGATCCACCATTCAAAAATAATTTTGGACGATCGCATCTTAGTGTATCATCTGTTGCAAAAATATCCGGAAGCTGATCTTTCTGGAATACAAAAATCGAATCTTCAAAAATGCAACCATTGGCAGCGGTCAGTGTCAAAATATAAATTCCGCTTTCAGTAATGGTGCTGCTTGCTACGTTTGTTTGAAATCCCTTAGGACCTTTCCACAGAATGCTTGCACCCGGACTGATATTTAATGCCCTGATGTTGGCTGTGGTTTTACATTGAATGGTATCTGCCTCAAGAGTTGCCGTAGGTTTTTGTTTGTCTTCAACGATGTTGATAGTTTGCGTCGAATCACATCCGTTTTTTCCTTTAACTGTTAGTGAATAATTTCCACCCGAAGGTATAGTTGGATTTTTCAATGAACTAGTAAACCCATTCGGACCAGTCCAACTAAATGAAACAACAGAGCTGTCAGTATTTACAATAGGCGTTATTGAAGTTCTAAAGCAATTGATGGTATCACCCTGTAATTGCAAATTAGGTATTGTTTTGTCTTCATTAATGGTAATCGTTGCAGTTGATAGACAGCCATTAAATGCTCCAGTTGTGGTAAATGTATAAGTACCTTTCTTATTCACTAAAGCTCCTACGGCACTACTGTCTATTATGCCGGGTCCTGTCCAGATGTAATCTCGTATTCTAGACCATGAAGTAACTAATGTTATCGTATCGTTTTCACAAGTAAGTAGAGTGTCAAAGATGAAAAAATGTGTTTGATTCGGACTCATTATCATCGTATCGACAAATATATTTACCAGTTTTCCATTTTGGCATCCGTTTGTTCCGGTTACGAGTAAAGTGTACCTGCCACCTTCATTGGTATAAATACTATCCTGATTTTTGATTATATTACCAGAAGGAGTTTCCCATTCTAGAGTAGATCCGGGTGTATTGCTTCCGCCAAATATTATAATGTTTCGTTTGTCGCAAGTGATGGTATCATTGGATGAAGTGAACACATCCGGCAAAGTAAAATTTTCAGGTACAAATACGGAGTCTATTCCTTTACATCCTGCTTTAGTAGTCACGGTAACATAGTACCAACCCGATTGAGTTACACTTGGATGAAACACATCAGAAGTAAATCCTTTTGGACCGTTCCATTGAATAGTCACAGAGGTATCTGCACGCAATCTCAAGATGACATCTGAAGATTTGCAAGTTAATGTATCCGGAGTTTGTATAGAAATTGGAATTGAATTTTGAAGATCGACGACGTAAAACGAATCGAGTTCTTTGCAACCGGCACTATCCGTGGTGCTTAAATAATACCATCCTGTATCTTTAGTCACTGCACGATTTGCACTGTCTTTTTTGAAACCCATTGGACCGGACCAATTGTAAACAGGATTTGTTGCAATAGAATTGGCTTTTAATACCGCGGAATCTTTTGCACAGCTGATGCTGTCCCCAAAGATTTCAGCTTCCAGATCTGTGCGATTGTCTTTGATTTCAACTTTAGAAGTGGACTCACATCCGAATGCATCGGTGACTTTTACAATGTATTCACCCGGATCTTTTAAATTGTTATTGATTGCCCGTGTACTGTAAAATCCATTGGGTCCATTCCATTCAAATTGAGGAGAACTGGATTTACTGGATGCTTCAATACTTGCAGTAGCATTCAAACAGGTAATGTCAGTGGATTTTATTTTTACATCAGGTTTGGTTACACTTCCATTCACCGTGATCATCAATTCTTTTTCGCAACCGTACAAACCAATTACTTTTAAGGTGTAAGTACCCGGAGTGTCAATGACCGGCATCAAGGTTTTATCTCCACTAACAATATGTCCGTTTTTCGTGGACCAATTGTACGTAATGCCTGGACCTTGTGAAGAAGCGGATGCATCAATGGTCAAAGGTTTGTTCAAACAGTCAATATCGGGAACCGGTGCAGCTTCTGCGACCAGATCATAAACAGTTACTGTCACTTCATCTTTTTCAACACAACATTCTTTTACTGTAATGTCATCGATGGCACACATGCTGAAAGGACCGGTCCCTCCATAATTCGCCAGACAAAATGTTGCCGAGGTTGCAGAACCTGAGTTCCATACAAAACTTCCATCTGCTTCAAGACACAATCCGCTTATGGCATCGACTGTACCAATCAAGCTGCCATTCACTTTTAAACCAATTGATGGTGGGGAACCTAAAAAGTAGATAATGCCAAAAACTTTGAATTCAATTTTGTAATCTGTATTTGGATTTACTGTTTTTGTTTGACACCAAATGTCAGTCCCTGATCCGGTCGGTGTGATTACTAATGTAAATGCTCCGATGTTTGGATTACAACCAAATGCAACCGCAATTTGTGGTACACTCATAATCATATAACCACCAGTTGTCGTAATCAATGTATTTACATTGGTGTATTGAGTGTATCCAGTGGATGCCGGTGCAATAGATCCTGTTTCAAAATTTCCATTCGTGATCAGATTTCCCGACATGGCTTTTGCAGTCAGTGTATACGTTGTGGTCATTGATGGATTCGCAAGGGGCTTGAGTATTGTGGTATTGCTTAGTCCATCCGGTGGTTCCCACATGTAATCCGTTGAATTGGTCACCACTCCATTCAGCGTTTTTCCAACTCCTGCACATATGGTGATGTCAGGGCCTGCATTCACCGTAATGCCACATCCATTAGGCATTGCATTAAACGATGTCGCTTTTTTGTGTAAAACCTGTTGAGCTGGTATTGCATGAACTGCAAATGAAACTATAGAAATAAAAAAAAATATTTTTCTTTTCATGAATAAAAATTGCAATTGCACAAATTTCTAAATCCGTCTTATTTTTTTATTTTTTTTGAGACTTTAGCCTACAGCCTAAAGTGCTACAGCCTGTTCTCTCATCGAATCAATGTTATGTCTCCTTTAATAATCCACTTCTGTCCATCAATTAATTCCACTTCCGCCCAATACACATACACACCCGGATTGCATTTTTGATCCTGATATCTTCCATCCCATCCTTTGGAAGAATCATTGGGTTGAAAATTTGTATTTTCAAAAACGCGATTGCCCCAACGATCGAAGATTTGGAAAATATTGATGCGCGTTACTTCCGCTTTTGATCCAAAAACCCAAACTTCGTCATTGATGTTATCTCCGTTTGGTGTAAATACATTAGGTACCCAAACTTTTGGGGTTTCTACAACGACGCGTACCCGTTTCACAGATTGGCATCCGTTGGTATCAATTACCGTCACTTCATAATCCGTAGTGACCAAAGGTTTTACTATCGGATCTTCACAATCTGTACAACTAAGATATATTGATGGATTCCAGTGAATGCTTTTTATCAGTTTTCGATCCGGTATGATATCGAGATCCATTCTGGTTGAATCACCAAGTGTTAGGGTGATTTCAGGCACTAAATCTGTTTCAATAAAAGGAAGCTCGACGATTTCAAAATCTTTTTGGAATTCGCAGTTTTTATCATCTTTTACAAACAAAGTATAAAGTCCAGCCGGTAACGGATTAAAGTTTGTATTGGGTGAAAACGTTTTTTTCTGATCAATAGAATATTGTATCGTATTATGCCCTCCAATCACTTTAACAATTTGCGCTGAACCATTTTTTGCACCGCAGATGGGATGAACGGGATCAATAATGACATCAGTTATAATTAAACTATCCTCAGGAATAATTACTTTAAGCCTTTTTCTGCAGCCATTCAAATTATTTAAAACTTCAACATCCACTTGACCTCCTGTTTTCACCTTTAAGCTTGGACCGAGCTGTGGCAATTGTGGAAATTGATAAATCCATGCGATGAGCGGATTTACAATATCGGTTGTTGCAAATAACGAAGCTTCAGGATGTCCGCAATAAATACTATCTGTTGAGATATCCAATTTTGGTTTGGCGGTATCAATTTTGACTATTGCACTGTCTGTTTGAATGCATCCATTAGGAGCTGTAATTTTCACATAGTATTGTCCCGGCTTATCTACCACGTTGCCTCTGAGATCTGAGAAATACGAAAAGGGTCCATTCCATTCATATTTAAGCTTAGGTGTTTGAGATGTGGCAAAAATGATTGCTGTATTATTACGACAATCAATGGTGTCATCTTCAACACTGAGATCTGGTTTTAATGTATCGACCGGAATATTAATCAAGATGCTGTTAATACAAAAATTATCCCCAATCACATCAAAAGAAAAATCACCACCGGCTTTTGTTTTAATTGAGTTTGCTTTGATTTTTTGTTGGTTGGGTAATGTCCATTCCCCAATAAGTTTTGATGGGGTGACATTTGCAGTGAGATCGACTTCCCTTTTATTGCAATCGATGCTATCCGGAATTGCAGAAATTATTGGTCTGGTCGTATCCTGCACTATATTGATTGACTTGAGTTCCGTACATTGATTGGTTGCAGTGACTTTTAAGGTATAAATTCCACCCTGAGTGATGAGTGGATTTTGTTGTGAAGAATTAAAATTAGAAGGCCCACTCCAATCCTGAGAAATCAGTTGAGAATTTGAGTTGAATAAAAGATTGGTTTGCGTTTTTAAACAATTTAGGGTATCGGGAATTAATTGCAGATCGGGTTTCAAAGTATCTTCAAACACATCTATATTCAATACACTGAAACAATCCTCAGGTGTACTGATCCGAATGGTATACGTGCCACCCCGATTAACCGAAATCGTTTTTGTGTTTGCAGAAAATCCGTTTGGCCCGGTCCATAGATACGTCAAACTGTCTCTTGATGAATTGGCTACGAGATCCACCATTCGAATTAAACAATTCAAGGTGTCATTGCGAGCATTGAGATCCGGTTTGCCAATATCCTGGTAGATGATTAATGAAGCACTGTCTTTGCATCCATTCGAATTGGTGACGACAAGTTGATAATTCCCGGGTTCGGTAATGAAAGGATTGATTTGATTTGATGCAAATCCATTTGGTCCCTTCCATTCCACTAATGCACTCGATTGATCTTTACTTGCATTCAATGCAAGACTGTCTTTTTTACAAGTGAGGGTATCATTATTGACTTGAATGACCGGTTTATCAACATCTTCTGAAATATTAATTTGTTGGTTTGAAGAACAACCATTGGGCAATGTTGCAGTCACTACATAAACACCAGGACTATTGTCCAGGAATAAGTAGAGGAATACACATCACTCAGTTGGAGGTTGACTGAAGTCTTGATGCAAGTCAAAGTATCATCCGATGATTGAAGTTTTGGATGTATAGTATCCATAGCAATAAATACCTGAGTTGTATCTGCGCATCCGTTTTTGGATGTTCCGATTACGGAGTAGTTTCCTCCTTGATTCGTCTGAATAGAATCTAATCCAGAAACAAATCCATTTGGTCCAGTCCAATTGATATCTGCGGCCGGATCAGAAATATTAGAAATCAATTTAACATTGGTTTTTGTACAAGTCAAAGTATCCGGATTTGGACTAAGCTTTGGAGCAAGGGTGTCTGCAGTTAAATCAATATTTATTGTATTCACACATCCATTGACAGCTTCAACTTGTAAAGAATATTTTCCTGCCTCATGGGCTTTTATAGATAATGTATCCAGTTGCCTGAATGCATGTTGGCTTTGCCAGCTGGTATTTATTAATTTCAAATTGCTATTCACTAAAATTGTCGCTGAATCTTTGCTGCATGTAAGGGTATCAGCAATGTATGAAAGTTGTGGTACAAGCTGATCTTTTTTAATTCGAACTGAATCGAACTTGATGCAACCTGATGGCGTCGTCACTTTTAACAAATAAACTCCACTATCAACAACATTAAATGTATCAGTCTTTGAAGACGAGTTATTAGGACCTGTCCATTCAAATTTTGATCCCGGAATCGTTGAGCTTCCTATTAATCTGGCGGTATCTAATTTGCAATTGATTGGATTGGAAGTAATGCTTATTTTAGGATTGTCTAAATGCTCGAGCACCGTTACGGAGTCTGTGGTTTTGCAATTGTATTCATCAACGATCGTCAACACATATTTGCCGGCTTCTGTAACTGCAATCACTGGATCCCCTGAAGTAAAACCATTTGGACCATTCCAATAATAATCCAAGGGGAAAATTTTACTTCTTGTAGTGATTGAAACACTTTGATTGTTGCACCCCAGAGTATCATTTAATATAATGAGTAAATCAGGAGGTGTGATTCTTCCTGTAACTTCAATGCTTTTAGACAGACAACAATTGGGAAGTGGAGAGCAAACCGTAAGTACATACGTGCCTGGCCCGCGGATTACCGGTTCAGGAGTATTTGCACCGGATACTATTTTACCATCTGCAGTGGTCCATTGATAAGTCCATCCTGGTCCTTTGGATGATGCTTTTGCATTTAGTTTTTGTGTGGGTTGATCGCAGGTTGCAATTTGGGGTTCTTCGATTTCGACAACGATTTCTTCAATGTCAATTTTCATGGTGTCTTTGACTTCACACATTTTTCTGAAACCAATATCATCAATTGCAAAATCATTTCCGCCGGTTGCTGTATTTTCATTGAGTATGCAGATGTCTGCAGAAGTATTCGATCCGGAATTCCAGATCACTTCATATTTTTCCCAAAGACAGGTGACTCCACTTGAAGTAAAATTCGGACCTATGTTGGTTCCATTGATTGAAAATTGCAATACTGCAGGCGATGAAGGATGTACCGATGTGATCCATGCGGTAAAAACATAATCCATATCAGGTAAGACAGGAACATTTTGACACCAAACATTTTGAAATGCTGCAGCTCCATTGATTACCATCATGAGTCCACTACCGGAAGTATGATCTCCACAAGCAGCCCAGGCGGAATGTCCCAATTGTGGATTGTTGATGACATCATAGGTGCCTTCGCAGTCCAGATATCCTGCGCCATAGCAGGGCACGGTCCCAACAACATAATCCGTTGAAAAGCCGGTTTTGCCTGCTTCAAAATTTCCATTAGTAATAATATTGATGGTACTCAAGCCGCGAGCAGTGAGAATGTATTCGATAGGAGCTGTTACGGTAGCTTTTGTAACCGGTGATTTGGAATTACTCAATCCGGTGGCTGGTGTCCAAAAGATTTCAGTAGGATTGCCTGTCACTTTTCCATTAATGGTAATCATATCTCCAGCATTGCAGACTTTAAGATCAGGACCTGCATTGACAGTGAAATTGCATTGGCTGAATGCCTGTATAGACAGAAATCCAATTATCAACAGGTTGAGTAAAATTCGCTTGAACATAAAACCAAAGAAGACCAAATTTAACGCCAATTTTGGCAACTCGGGAGTCTTGATAAATCTATTCTGTAATCAGTTGAATCAGAGGAAATTTTATAGGTGATATAAATTGAATTTGTTGGTGATTTGGGGATTCGAATGAAAGCTTAAAACAGCATGATGCGATTACTTATTGAAAAATTCGAAACGATCATAAATCATTAGATTTACTTCAAGGACAACAAGGGTGAATTTTACTTTGGACTTCAATTCAGCTTTCATTGAATTATTCAATGACTTCATTATTCTGATTCTATATTAGACAGATCGCGAACTTTACAGGAATCAGACATATTTCCCAAATCTCCTTAAATTGCAGTAATTTTTAAACACATGCAACGCAGATCTGCTCTACAATGGTTTGGTGCCGTTTCGGCTACTTCACTTTTTAATCCAACGGAAATCTTAAAATCTGTTGAAGAATCCTATTTAAAATCATTGAGCAATCTCAGCGATTTGCATGCTGCAGGTATCGATGAAGAAGATTTTTGGCTGCAAATCAGGCAGGCCTACTCAGTTTCTCCAAGCATTATCAATTTGAATAATGGTGGCGTGTCGCCACAACCAAGAGTAGTCCAGGAAGCTGTAGAATATTATAATCGGCTGAGCAATGAAGCACCTTCCTATTATATGTGGAGGATTTTGGATCAGGGTCGTGAGCCATTGCGCGAGAAAATGGCTGCAGTTGCAGGCTGCTCAGCTGAAGAACTGGCATTTAATAGAAACAGTTCGGAAGCATTGGAAACTGTCATTTTTGGATTGCAACTTAAGGCAGGTGATGAAGTGGTATTGACCAAACAGGATTATCCGAACATGATCAATGCTTATAAGCAAAGAGCCCATCGCGATGGCATCGTACTCAAATGGGTCAATTTTGATTTTCCTATTGAAGACGATAAAAAAATAGTGGATGCATTCGAGGCGGCATTCACCGAAAAAACCAAAGTGGTGCACATCACCCACATGATCAATTGGAATGGTCAGCTACTGCCTTCTAAAAAAATTGCAGATGTTGCGCATGCAAGAGGTATAGAAGTTGTAGTGGATGGTGCCCACAGTTTTGCACACATCCCGTTTAAAATTCCGGATCTGGGTGCTGATTATTTTGGTGCGTCCCTGCACAAATGGATGAGTGCTCCATTTGGTAGTGGTTTGCTTTACATTAAAAAGGATAAAATAAAAAACATTTACCCATTACTCGCTGCTGCAGATCCTGAAAGTGATGATATCAGGAAATTTGAAAGTTTGGGGACCAGGTCATTCGCCATTGAGCATGCCATCTCACATGCTATTGATTTTTATGAAATGATAGGCCAGGAACGCAAATTCAACCGACTATATGAATTGCAACAGTATTGGACTAATAAAGTAAAACATCATCCCCGGGTCATCATCAATCATCCACAGCATAAAAGTTTTTCGGGTGCATTAGGAAATATGGGAATTAAAGACAAAAAACCGGATGACCTCGCGACTTATCTTTTCGATAATTATAAAATTCACGTCGTAGCCATTAATTGGGAAAACATTCATGGCATACGCATCACACCCAATGTTTATACCACAAAAGCGGAATTGGATAAATTGGTGAAAGGGATATTGAAGTTTGCAGATGAACGCGGATAAATTATAAATTATGCGGCTGAAATCCGATCAAAAGACTCATTCATAAATATTCTGGACTAGGCATAGACTAAACAAAGAATTGTCTAAAGTCAATGGTAATAGAGCAATGCCTTTAATATTACTCTTAAGGCTTCAATTAATAGTAAAGTGAATTGAAAAAATGGTGTCACAGGTTTTTGCCTAATTAAGGCAAGGTTCAATGTTTATCCTAGATCATCAGTGTAATCCCCAATCCTCCTGTGTTTTGTGCCGAAAGTGGGACTCGAACCCACACGACTTTGAGGGTCACTGGATTTTGAGTCCAGCGCGTCTACCAGTTCCGCCATTTCGGCAATGTGTAAAAAGGCCTGCAAAGCTAAAAATGAAATGCAATTCTTTTAAAAAAATGTTTCATGACCAATGAAGACCTGGATAAAGCAATCTGATGTTGGTTTAAGCGTCACCGTTGGTTAGAGCGTCTCTGTTGGTTTGAGCGTCTCGCTCAAACTTCAACCCAAAGCCAAACTTATTTCTCAAAGCCAAACCAACTTGAGCGTCTCGCTCAAACTTATATCCCAAATCTCAAACATGATGTAAATGATATTAGATTTAAATAACGCTGTTTGCTGTTGGTTAAAGCGTCACCGTTGGTTTGAGCGTCTCGCTCAAACTTCAATCCAAAGCCAAACTTATTTCTCAAAGCCAAACCAACTTGAGCGTCTCGCTCAAACTTATATCCCAAATCTCAAACATG
>JBGAWX010000092.1:0-11798 GCA_044227375.1 Saprospiraceae bacterium | reverse complement strand
TACCAGCACTTTTATCATTTTTTGGTCTCTGCCAGCCCAACCTGTCAGTTTTTCAGCAGATTTGAATTTTTTAATGCCTCCTCCTAATTCTGTCATTATCATAATCGAGGATGATTGTCTTACTCCAGGCATGGTCTTTAATAACTTTAGTTGTTCTTCATAATGCTCTGCAGCAAGTTTTTCCGCTGCTTCCAAAAGTTCGTAACATTGTTTTGAATTTGATTGTAGTCTTCATATATCTGTTTAAATATAAATACATCATGTTCCTCAATTATTCCTTGTAAGGAACGAAGTACTTTTTCCTTTCCATGTCTACATGTAACCCGGCCATGAACAAATTGCATCAGCTGCTCTGCTTCATCCTGGCCTTTGGTCATGATTTCTAATATTGAAAGAACGGTTACCGAATCTAAGGTTGATGTCAATGACCCTATCTTGATATTGCATTATGAAAAATGTTTCTCTATTTCTTGCAAACATCTTGTCATGCAACCTTGAAGTTGGCAGTATTGCCTTAAGTACAATCGTAAAATCCGAATAGTCTTTTCAGGTACTAGGCTTCCTTTTAAAAGTTGTTTGTCCAACAGTGTAGCTATCCACTTAGCTTCTTCAACCTCTGATTTCCTTCCAGGCATCTGCTTAATAGAATTGGGGTCCACTAGTAATAAATCAAAGTCTTATTCTAATGACCTTCATATCGGCATCCAATAAATGCTGGTGCCTTCCAGGGCTACTTTTCATACTCGTTCACCATGTAACCAATGATGCAATTCCGACAGCCCTTCAGAGTCAGTAGGAAATTTTTTCAATTCACTAGTGTATTTTCCTTTTTTGGTACAAGCATAAATCATCTTTTTATGCACATCCAGTCCACATACTTTGTATGTTGTTGTTGCCTTATAAAATTGTTTAGAGTTTAATAAAACTAAAGTCCAAAAAAAATGTGCTGCGAGCACGGGCAGAAGACTAAACAACCGCGGACTAGACTTTTATCTCGTTTGTGTATATTGCATAATTTATGTAAGTTTGGCTTTCCGGAAAAGTCGGGAAAGTTGTAGCAGTTTGAATCGTAAGGATTCACTCTAAAATTTGTAAGCTTAAATTTCTATGCCGGGGTGTTCCATCATATCAGATATACAACTTAATAAAAAATAGCTTATGCATTCTAAAGGTAACATGGATTTGTATTTTCATTTTCCATTTGATTTTAAAGGTATTTTCCAATTCGTAATATTATTGTCATGAAACATTTTTCAATCAGTATTATCAGTCTTTTTCTTTTCAATTCGTTCAATCTCAATGGTCAGGAATTAAAACCTGAAAGCGGATTTCCAATAGGAACTTCTGTCGGGAAACGCAGTGAAATCCAATACAAAGCTTGCGATGGATTTTCTAATCCTCCATCACTCGATGTAAGCATTTCACCCATCATTGCATATCCAAAGAAAAAAACAATTCGCCACATGGGTCCTGACCAGGAACTCATTGATTCATTAAAGGCAATAAATCTCAAATTAAAACTGGACGCAACTTCTTCATTTGTAAAAAACAAAACTGAAAAAGAAGATGGTCCGAAAAGTTTAACTCCGCTCATTCCGGAGGTTGGAGATCGATGGGATACGCATCCGTTTACCGGAAGTGCTCCTGCTGATAATACCATCGCCATTGGCAATACCGGATGGGTTGTCACCGGAGCGAATTCCAGCATTTGTTACTCAAGAAATGGGGTACTTACCTATACACAAACTATGGAAGCCTTTCTCAATTATCCGGGTTGGTCATCTTATTGTGATCCTGTGGTACTCTTTGATCCTGTTGTGAAAAAATTTTTCATGTACATTCAACATTGCGGAACTTCATCTGATAATTATGTAGCCCTTTTATTTTCCAAGACATCAAATCCTAACGACGGATGGTACCGGTATATCATCAAAGGGGATCAGACTGGTTTGAAAAGATACTTTGACTATCCAAAAATTGCAGTTACAAACAACGAAGTTTTTTTAACCGGAAACCTTTTTGGATCCGATGGAAAATTTGCTGAACCTCAGATATGGCAGATCAATAAAAGTTCCGGCTTTACTGGCGCCAATTTGAATTTCGTATATTGGTATGGTATCGACCAGGATGTCAATTTTACTTTACTGCCTGTCAGTCACGGACTGAACAACACCTATGGGCCAGGTGTATATCTTGTAGCTACCGAATCCGGATCCGGAGAAAAAATTGGACTTTATGATATCACCGATGATCTGAATAAAAATCCGGATCTCGTCTACAAAGAAATTACGGTTCCTCATTATGAAGTTGGATCTGATGCGTATCAAAGAGGCACAACCTGCAATTTGAACATTGGTGATTGCAGAGCATTGAGTGGATTTTACCTGAACGGCATCATTCATTTTGTCCATGCTGCAAAAAGAAGTGATAAATGGAATGGCTTGCATTACTTCCGGGTAAATGTGAACAATCAAACAGCTACTGAAGAATCTTTTGGTTTAGAAAATTATGATTATGCCTATCCGTCAATTGCATCTTATGCAAGTTCATCTACTGGAAAATCAGCAATGATTATGTTTACAAGAACTGCTTCTGATGATTATCCCGAAACCCGCGTCGTGCATGTTGACGATGATTTTAATTGGTCCAGCTCCACTTATGTAAAAGGATTGTGGGAAGTGGAATGTTTTGGTAATAATGATGTACAACGTTGGGGTGATTACTCTGGCATATGCCGCAACTTCAGCGTGTCTACACCAAGTGTTTTAGTCGCGGGTGCGCATGGCAATTTTAATGGAGAATGGGTGAGCCATGCAGCAGAAGTCCATGATGCAGGACCTTTGGCCAATAAGGATTTGAACATACACTTCAATCAAAAAATATATCCTAATCCAAGTCGCAATGCATGGTCTTTTAAATTTCAGGCACCTGAAACTGCAATTGCCAAAGTGATATGCACCTCAGAAGATGGTTCTGTTGTTAAAGAAATATTGAAAAGTACTGCACAACAAGGAGAAAATACCTTTTCAATGAATGCAACAGGCCTGACTCCCGGTGTGTATTTTTTATCCATCGTACAAAACCATCAAATCATCGCCAATGAAAAACTTGTTATACAGCCTTAGTACTTTGTCTTGTTTACTTCTTTCTCAATGTTGTAACCATGTAGGGAGTGCCAACATAAATTCTTCTAAACCCGATGTCAAAGGAGGACATACAACCGGCCAAAAGCAACCAGGTGATACCACAGCTCCTGTAATCATGCACGAACCACCCAATGATACCAGCATTCACGCCGGTCCTCATGTTGAGATTAAACACAACTCTGATGACCAACAAAAACTGGACTCATTGAAACGAGTGAATATGAAAAAGAAAAAAAGAGAATAAATTGAGATCACTGTTTTTTATGATTGAGTAAAAGCAAAACGTGATTTGTCTTGGTATCTACACTTGGTTTTTAAATGGAATATTTTTAAAATAGTTTCATTACGAACTCCTTATTATTTTATATCAAATTCATGAAAAGTAAACTTCTTAACCTTGGCTTATTCCTCAGTTCCCTTATCGGCTATCTTGAATGGGGACAAGACAATCATCAATTTTTATTTCAAAGTGAAGCGGAAATCATTTCCAAACTTTTTACAGATCCTATGTCCATGCTTCACCCGTTTACCATACTTCCTTTATTCGGACAAATTCTTCTGATCATTACCCTCTTTCAGAAACAACCGGGCAGGATCATGACTTATACTGCGATAGCCTGCATCGGAATTTTATTGTTGCTTATGTTTGTCATCGGAATCATCAGCATGAATTTTAAAATTCTGTTTTCCACACTGCCATTTTTGATTTTGGGATTTATTACTATCCGGCATCACCGGATGATGAGATAAAAGATAACATTCAAAAATTAACACAGTGAAAAGCCATTATTACGATCCATCCATTCATTCTAAAGTGTTAAAATAAAATTTGTCATTGGAAAAACTTCTAATTCTATAAAATACGCTAGTACTATATTTGATTTATTTCACTTCCCTTTCTAAAACCTGTATCCTCTAACTGTCTGAATCAAGGAGATATACATGCTTTTACAATTTTGTTACATCGTTTTACACCCAAAAATTCAATTAAACAGCACCTGCCGGTACCTTTGTGTTATTAATTCACCAACAGTCAAAATTATGAATACTTACATTGCTGCTTTTTTAATTTTTTTTCAATCTCTGTTTCACATTGATTCAAATCATTATAATACCTGTACACCGGTCACCAACATGATTTTGCAATCTACCGACGGAGGTGAATCCTGGGTTGATGTTAGTTCAGGACTTCCGGGTGATTTGCAAGTCAATTGTGTGTATGCCGAAAATGAAAACATTATTCTGGGTCATGATCACGGATTGTACCGCGCCAATACAAACTCCAAAATACCAAGCTGGACTCCGGATCTTTTATTGGATGAAAGAATAACTGACATCTTTCCCGGCAAAACCGGTCTTTATGCAAGAAGCTCATTAAGAGGATTCATGAAAGAAATTAAAGGTACCGGGATCTGGAAACCGGTATTCACCCAATTGAATGAAAGTGTGGTACGTACTTTTCTTGAGATCCCCGATGGAAATCTCTTTGTAGGTTGTAACAGCGGCATTTTCAAATCTTCTGACAATGGCAATACCTGGAAACAGGTTTTTGCTGAAGGTTTTGTTTCAGACCTGGTAGCTGCGGAAGGCGTAATCGTCGCAGGCAGTTATTCCGGATTATTACGCTCGACAGATGGTGGAGAACATTGGGAAAAGGTACTCGTCGAGGATCGGCCAACAAGAAAAACCTCTTATCTCGAAGGACGATTTTATGCCATCAGTACCGGTGGGGGAAGCTACCAGGACGCCATTTCAAATCCCGATCTCGTGACCAACAAACTTCGCGCTTCAAAAGATGGGGGTAAAACCTGGGAATGTATAGATGAAAATCTTTCCACCATACGATTCATGTATTCAATGAATCAAAACAGTTCTCCAGTTCGAATCATATACGACATTCAAAAATTAGGTGAATACCTGATCTGCAGTCTTGACAATGGAATCTATCGTTCTTCAGATCAGGGCAAGACCTGGTCACTCGTGCTCAAACCTGTGAAAAGGAATAATTACAGGCTGGCTGTTTCGGGTAAAACCATTTATGCGGTTCCTGTTTTAGAAGGGTGTTAAAAAAAGGAGTTAATTTTCGGGCATGATTTGCAATTTGTTTTTCAAATATCCCCGGTTCATTTCAATACTCATCTGCAATTTATTCATTCATTTTCATGCAATTGCCCAAAAGCAAACTCCCCAGGAACTTTCACCGGAAAAAGTCAATCTTGCTTTGCGTAGAACTGCAGATGGCTTGTTACTTCAATCCGGTGACAGCACCAGTCGCATTCCGGCAGTTGAACAAATCAAACCTAATGTATGGCGGTTGCAGTTGAATCAAGCGTTTCTTTATGAACAACTTCCATTCCTGCTTCAGTCATCACTGGATCTTTATGAGGTACATCATCCTTATGAAGTAACCATACGCAGATGTGCTGATGCAACCATTGACCTGGGATTTCATCAATCCGATTATTTAAATACCGGTCGCGTTCCCTGTTCAGGAAGAGAATTACCTGAAACCTGTCATTATATTGAAATTACTTTTTTGAATGAGAACAAGCAGAAATCTCTTTGGTCTGCAAACAATGGTATCTTGTTACTGCTCTTAAGTAGTGTGGCCGCGTTTTGGTTTTTTAGAAAACAAAAAACGAAAACAACTGCTGCAAGCGATGAAATTGAACTTCTTGACTTCGGGAATTCCCATCTCGATGTCTCCGGTCAGTTTCTCATTCACGGAGATGTCCGTCAATCTCTGACTTTCCGCGAAACCAAATTGCTGAGGCTCTTTGCTACGAATCCAGATCAATTGCTCGAACGCGATTTCATTCTCAAGCAGGTTTGGGCAGATGAAGGCGTGTTGGTAGGGCGCAGCATTGATATGTTTGTATCCAGACTGCGTAAAAAATTGGCGGTTGATTCTTCGGTCAGTATAGCCGCTGTACATGGCGTAGGATATCGCCTTGAAACGGGAAAATAATTTTTACCAGAATTCATTGGAACATCCTCCTTAGTTTACAATGGACATTGCAAACTATTGCATGAAATCATTATCTATAATGTATTAGACTCCATACTGCACTTTGCTTTCACTCAGCACCATTTCATTCTGAATAAATTTAATCATCCCGTCTCATTCATTTGAATAATGGTTACTGCACCAAATCGAATGACAGAATGCATCTCTCTAAAGAAGAACCAAATTTTTTATAAAAATGTATAGAGCCGGGTTCATTAATTACAATTCAAAGAAACAATTTTATTTGAATGAATTTATATCTTTACCATACTATAAGCCTCGGTAAACGATCTAATGTATGCAGCAAAACGAACAACGGTTAAACACGAAAGAAACCACCCGTATTGAAACATTTAGTGATGGAGTATTTGCAATCGCCATCACTTTGTTAGTTCTCGAGTTGATTCAAATTTTACATGCATCACCAGAGGAAGGCATTTTGCAAACCTGCATGCGCCATTGGCAATCTTTTCTCGCTTTTTTTATTGGCTTTGTCACCATTCTGGTCTGTTGGATAAATCATCATGTCGCCTTTGAATACATCAGGAAAATTGATACCAATCTGATGTGGATTAATGGCTTCTTGCTATTCCTGGTCACCCTGACTCCCTTTCCTACGGCAATTTTGGCTGAATATCTACAGAAGGATAGTCATATCGCTCTGGCAATATTTGGCTTCAACTATATTTTAATCTCCATTGCCGCAGACGGCATCTGCAGCTATGCGTATAACCGCAATCTTATTGAAGCAGAACATCGCGAATTTTATTATAGCTACAATTTGATATACAGGTATGCTATAGTTTACAATATCCTGGCATTTTTTAGCTGTTTTATATCCATTGTGATTCCTATTATTTTATATTCCCTTTTGTTTTTTCTTTTTGCAGCTCCGAAAGTGCTCGCTTCAAAAATTTACCAGTTCAGAATAGCCAGAAAGAAAGTGCAGTAATGGGCTGAAAGTATGCACTTTCTAAAAAGTACTGAACAATTCCGAATTCGGGAATTTACCTGTATTACAATGAATTTTTTAAAAAGCAAGTTCTTTCATTCCAAATAAAAAAATTTATGCAAAATCTAACTTCCCGACTCGAAGCATTTTGCGATGGTGTGTTCGCAATTGCAATTACCCTGTTGATCATAGAAATAAAGGTACCTGCGCATGATACGATTACTTCTACCCACACATTATTTATGGCGTTACTGGAGCATTGGCCTTCATGGTTTTCATTTCTTTTGAGTTTCGGCACGATATTTATTGCCTGGGCGAATCACCATAATTCATTCAGACTTGTCAATAAAACATCTACATTATTCAATTTCGCCAATGGTTTTTTCCTGCTCACCATCGCCATACTGCCATACCCCACTGCATTGCTCGCTGAATACATTACAACCGATTCAGCGAAGACAGCAATCATGTTCTACTGTTCCATCATCATGCTTCAGAACATTTCATGGACCCTTTTATTTCAATCCATGATCAAACCGAAAGATCTTTCCAAAAATCCGTCCGCAAAAAAAAATGATATTAAAAATCCGCCTGCAGTGCATCTATGGATTCATAGTTTACCTGATGATCAACATCCTGGCTTTTTGGTTTCCGCTTGTTGCGATTGGTTTAATGGCCGTGTTATGGTTTGTCTGGATATTAGTCGCGATTTCCATTCGCGATGAAGAATTTGAACCGGTTTAATTCACAGCATTCATCCTCATATTCTAATTGGCTCTAGAGTATTTTCTCAAATTCAAATTTAAATTGCAAGAATAATTTGATTACTTTTAATTCAAATTGAGCAGTTATGAAATACATCATTCAACTTGAAGAACTCGCCTTATTCGCCATTGCGGTATACGGATGCAATCTTCAAGCATTAGAATTTTCCTGGTGGGTTTGGATTATTCTGTTTTTATTACCGGATTTGGGAATGCTGGGTTATCTGGTCAATCCTAAAGTTGGTGCCATAAGCTACAATCTTTTACATCACCGTTTTATTGGAATTGCAGTCTTAGCCTTGGGGTATTTTGAAATGAATCCTTACCTGATCCCGGCAGGCTTGATTTTATTCGGGCACTCTTCCTTTGATCGCATTCTGGGATATGGACTAAAATTTCCGGATGACTTTAAACACACCCATCTCGGATGGATAGGAAAATTAAAAGATGTTTCTTAAATTGTGGTATTCAATTAACTTTTATAATGCCCTGAATCATGAAAATAGAAAGCTCCTTCCTGATCATTTTCATTCTTGCAGTCATTTCCAAATTTTTTCAACTCCAGGGATCCAATCTATTTTTGGTTACTGCACTGCTTATGATGGCATTCGCTTATTTTCTATTTGCCTTTTACCTTTTTTGTGACAAAATAATAGTACAGCAAAATCTTTGGTACTCCATCATTTCGGGTATCCTGTTATCTGCAGTTCCAATAGGAATTCTTTTCAAATTGATGTATTGGTATGATTGGAAATTTTATCTTTTAACTGCATCCGCTATTGCGTTTCTCTTCTATTTAACTTCAATCTTGCTAAATTCCAAGGCATCTGAACAATTAAAGGTGTATTACAAAAACATGATAAAGCGAACTGCAATTATGACTTTAATTTGTGTAATTCTGCTTATCATACCAATCAACTCTTTATTGAATATTGAAATTTCAAAATTAAATAGTTTATATAGTAACAATCCAACTCAACTGGAATACAAAAAGAAACTTGAAGAGTTTATAACAAAAAGAGATTCCATTAATTTAAGGTAACTGCAGTTAATTACCCCACCAAAAAACTGATAATTCTTATTTTCATTCCAATTTATTTGCTTGACAAAATAAAACTTTTGTCCTATTTTTGAAACCTCTTAATGGGGGTTGTATTTACCGAATCCTACAACGATCCAATGAAAGTTCATGATCCCGGAGTTGTACCTCGATAGAATCCATTATTCAGGCTGCCTCAAGCCTGACTTAGACTTGCTTCACAAATTACAGATTTCTCATTTACTCAATATTCCGTTTGAGAATTTGGATATTCACTTTAAAATTCCTATTGAACTTGATACTGAAAAGATCTTTAACAAATTAATCGTAAAACACCGAGGCGGTTTCTGCTACGAACTCAATGGCTTGTTCTATGAATTGTTGATTCATTTAGGATTTAACGCGAAACGGATTTCTGCAAGGGTCTATGACAAGACAAAAGGATATGGACCGGAATATGATCATCTTGCAATTCTTGTGAATCTGGATGGAATTGAATACTTGTCAGATGTTGGTTTTGGGGAATTTGCTTTCACTCCATTGAAACTCGAAACAGGAATCATACAGAATGACCCAAGGGGTAGCTTTATGATTCAAAATCATGAAGAGCCATACTTCAGTGTGAGTAAATTGGAAAATGAAGTATGGAACCCTGAATATATTTTTTCAACTTCGGCCAAGGAGTTAGAAGAATTCTCTACAATGTGTCAATATCACCAGACAAGTCCGCTATCTCATTTTACACAAAATTTATTGATTACTAAACCATTTCACAATGGTCGAATCACCCTAAGTGGAACTTCATTGAAAATCAGAACGGGTCAAACAATACAAGAAACGATTTTAGAAAATGAACAAGCCATTGATTACACGTTATCAAATTATTTCAACATGGATCTGATGTCCATAAAATAAATTTTATTAAAATGACTACTTCAGGAAATACTTCAGACTATTTTTAGATTTTCCAATAACCATATATTAGATCCATACCGTTAATCAAAATAAATTGAAAAATTATTTTTAATAAAAAACAAGGAGGTAATTATGTTTTCTCTTTACAACTTTACGACATTGATCCATCTCATCGGATTGGCATTAGGACTAGGTTCTGCAACAATAAAACTCATGCTGGTCTTTCGATGCAATTCAAATCTTGATTTCTATCCAATTTATTCCCAGATATCCAAAGCCATTACTAAACTGATTATTTCTGGTACTCTTCTGCTTACCTTGTCAGGCATTACTTGGATCATCCTGGGTTATCCCATCAATACAATTCTAATCATCAAAATGATTCTTGTAGTATTCATCTGGCTGCTTGGACCATTTATTGACAATGTGATCGAACCGAATCTTGCCAAATTTGCACCAGCTCCCGGGTATCCTGCAAGCTCTGATTTTAAACAGATATTCAAGCAATACAAATTTTATGAAATCACAGCTACACTCCTCATGTATATCATAACCGTAATGGGTGTGATGCTATGATTCGCATTTTAACTCTAAGAATAAATATTTCATTAACCATTTCCGGGAAATAAATTATGCAATAGAATAAATCATTAACTTTGATAAAGAGGTACCATAATTCAATTTGACTAAGTGCTTTTAGACTTGATCCATTCTTCAGGATTATTAGTTTTCATATAAATCTTATTCTATGGAAAATCAAATTTACAATCTATGCTCTCCTTTAATCCGATTGAAACCTTTGACTTTATTTTTATCAACCACCATTCCACTGATTCTTAAGGTCGCTGGCACTGGCTCTCCGAGTCTAGACCTGGCAGGCCGGAGTATGGCGAGCATCGGAAGCATCATTTTATTCGCCTGGATCTATGCTGTTGGAATGAAATCGAATGAAAACTTAAACTCACAAGGAATATTTATACCCATTTCTAAATTTTTTAACTGGATCTTTTTGTTGACCCTGTTGTTTTATCTCTTGACCCTGTTTGCAACAGTGGATCATACTATCAATTCAAATCGTATGCAGTTTCATTTTGTAACCCCCATATACCTTCCGATTATTTCAATCCTCAGCTTTTTTGTATCGTGTTTCATCACCGGAAAACTCCTCGTCAGTGCTGAATTGAAGAGGCAAGCTGAATTCAAAGATTTTTTCACAACCACTCTCCTGTTTATAATTGCATCAATCGGTCTATGGTTTATTCAACCGAGAATTCAAAAAATTGAAGCGTCCACATCTTAGAAATAATGCTTCATTTTATAATAATGCATCATTTGTCACCCTTTACCTCAACCATTTTTTAGCCAATATCATCACATCAGTTATTTCATCTCCATGATGATCCACATACTGTTTACGTTGCAAATCCAGTATGCTAAATCCATGATCAATGAGTGTGTCTGAGAGATCTTCCGCTTGATGATAATAAAGATACAACTCCTCACCCGAACTGCTTTTTCTATATCCCGATTTATTGTAATCATCTTCCATAGTGCTGATGTAAATGATTCCTTCCTTGTGCATGAGTAAGGAGCAATCCCTGATGAGTTGGATGGTCTCTTCTTTTGAGAGATAGGGCAGACAAAACCCGCAAACTATTGCATCATACATTTTGTGTAGCGTGCTAATCGTTCTGCAATCCATAATCAGAAATTCAGCTTCCGGATTATTCGATTTTGCAAGAGCTATCATGTTGGGAGATAAGTCCAGGCCGGTAATTTTAAAATCCGGTCGCTTGCCCAATAAGTATTTGGTAATGTTTCCGGGGCCGCAGGCAAGCTCTAAAATTTTTGCATCAAGCTGATTCACATGTTTGCAAAACAAATCCAGGGATTCAGAATATAGATCTACATTCATAAATTTTTCCTGGTATTGCATTGCATACTTGTCAAAGATCTCTGCAGCTTGTTTTGTTTT
>JBGAWX010000091.1:0-11804 GCA_044227375.1 Saprospiraceae bacterium | reverse complement strand
CCTGGAAGATAAAAGCGGCTCGATGGAATTGATATGGTTTCAAAACTATCAATGGCTTAAGGAAAAAATAAAAACCGGTAAAGAGTATATTGTTTTCGGCAAAGTGAATATCACGGGATTTCAAAAAAACATGGCCCATCCTGAACTTGAAGTGTACGAGCCTGAAAAAAAAGATGCAAGACTAAGATGGGATCCGGTATATTCAAGCAATGAGAAATTAATTGCAAAGGGACTTGACACCCGTGGAATAAAACGCATCCTTCTCCATGTATTTCAGAATTTAGATAAAAGTCAATTCCAGGAAAATTTGCCCGATTACATTTTAAAAAAATTCCATCTCCCCGGTCGATATGACACACTCCTTCATATTCATTTTCCGAAGAATGAAGAGTCCCTCATGGCCTCACAACAAAGGCTCAAGTTTGAAGAACTCTTTTTCATCCAGTTGCGATTGATTCAATCGATGATGAATCGCAAGAGCAAGAGCAAAGGATTTTTGATTAAAAATCACGGAGCACTATTTGATCAATTCTATAAATCGCATTTACCATTTGAACTGACGAATGCACAAAAGCGGGTAATCAAAGAAATTCACGAAGATCTAAAATCAGGAAGACAGATGAACCGGCTTTTACAAGGTGATGTAGGCAGTGGGAAAACAATAGTTGCATTACTGATCATGCTGTTGGCGAATTCGAATGGATTTCAATGTTGCCTGATGGCTCCGACTGAAGTACTTGCACAACAACATTTCCAAAGCATCTCCGAACTTTTAAATCCAATATCGCTACGCTCTGCTTTATTAACCTCCAATATTAAAGGCAAAGAACGCAAACAGGTTCTCGAAGGAATTCAGGACCATTCTATTCAGATACTGATCGGAACTCATGCCGTCTTGGAAGACAGTGTTCAATTTGCAAACCTTGGCCTTGCGGTCATCGATGAACAACACCGTTTCGGAGTGGAACAGCGTGCGCGACTCTGGTCAAAATCAAACAATTTGCCTCCGCACATCCTGGTGATGACGGCAACACCGATTCCAAGAACTCTTGCGATGAGCTTGTATGGAGACCTGGATATTTCAGTCATTGACGAATTGCCACCCAATAGAAAGTCAATTAAGACCTTACACTTCACAGAAGCTTTAAGGGGAAAATTGTTCCAGTTCATGGAAGCAGAAATTAAACTGGGTCGTCAGATCTATTTTGTTTTCCCTTTGATTGAAGAATCCGAAAAACTGGATTTGGAAAACCTCGAACTGGGTTACGAAAAACTGCTTCAGTATTTTCCAATCCCCAAATACCAGATTTCAGTTGTCCATGGGAAATTGAGACCCAGGGACAAAGAATCCGAAATGCAGCGGTTTGTCAAGGGCGTTACTCAAATTATGGTAGCCACAACGGTCATTGAAGTGGGAGTCAATGTACCGAATGCCACCATGATGGTTATTGAAAGTGCCGAACGGTTTGGATTGTCCCAATTACATCAACTCCGGGGACGGGTAGGTCGGGGTGCCGATCAATCCTATTGCGTCCTGATGACAGCAGATCATCTCAGCCAGGAAGCCAAAGCTCGCATAAACATTATGTGTCAGACTAATGATGGGTTTCTCATCGCAGAAGAAGATTTAAAGATCAGGGGACCCGGCGATCTGGAAGGCACCCAGCAAAGCGGTTTGATTCAATTAAAAATTGCAGACCTGGTTCAAGACCAGAACATTTTATTTGCCGCCAGAAAATTGGCCGAAGCTATATTGAAAAAAGACCCCGATTTAGTGAATCCGTTCAATGCCCTTCTGAAAAACCAAATGATACAACGTGAAATGGAGAGGAATCTGGGTAAAATCTCTTGAGTCTCAAGCGGCCTTTTCAGGACTTCTCCATTTAATATTCAAAAAATAAGCTAAATAAGCAGCATTTATGATAGAAATGGTATCTTAGTGGTGTGGAATTAAAACCCAGAATATCAGAGTTATGAAAAAAATAGTATACATCTTTTTGACATTTATGGCTGCGAATTTGAATTCATATAGCCAACAATCCGTGCAAATCGCCATCGACAAAACGGATACCCGTTTTATAAAAGAATGGATCGATGCCGGTCATGACATCAATAGCTACATCAGTGTAAATGACCAGAAAATTACCCCGCTGAGCTATGCAGCATTAAAAGCAAACCCTGAGATGGTCACCCTTTTACTCAATAAAGGTGCACAGGTCAATTTGAAAATTGATTTTCAGGATGCCCTGATGTATGCCGCAATGGGTGGCAATGTGGAAATCATTGAAGCTTTATTAAAGGCAGGTGCCAACCCCATGAATGAAAACAATAATGGTAAATGTGCCCGCGATCTTGCCAAGGACAATGGGCATGTCGAAGCGCAAAGAGTATTGGCTTCTGAAACCGAAAAGCGAATTGCTGCTCTTCGGGCTCAAAAAAGAAAATAAGATCAAAAATTAAAATCTATTGAAGGGAATCCATTCGTTGTGGATTCCCTTTTCTATTTTTGGCAAATGAGTTGGAACATATTGATAACTGATGGCCTGGAAGAATCGGGAATCGCAGCATTGAGAAATCATGGATTCACCGTCGATGTAAAAAGCTTAAATCCTGTAGAACTATTTGAAGAACTGCCCGGGTATGATGGAATCATTGTTCGCAGTGCAACAAAAGTCAGAACGGAATTGATAGATCACTGCCCCAAATTAAAATTTATTGCGCGTGGTGGTGTAGGCCTTGACAATATTGATGTCATTCATGCACAGCAAAAAGGAATCCAGGTCATCAATACTCCGGCATCATCAAGTCGCTCCGTTGCTGAATTGGCAATGGCCCATATGTTGAGCATCACCAGAAATCTTCAAAACAGCAATAGAAATTTATTGAACAATGAACGTTTCATTTCACTAAAGAAAAGCATGTCCAAAGCAGGAGAACTTAAAGGCAGAACATTATTGCTGATTGGTTTGGGACGAATCGGAAGGGAGTTGGCCAAAATGGCATTGGGATTTGAAATGAAAGTGATCGCATGTGATCCATTTATTAAATCCGCTTTAATTGATATGGACATCGCGAAGCATAAATTTCAAGTTGAAATTGAATTGATTTCGCTGGATGAAGGATTGGCAAGAGCCGATTACATCAGCATGCATTCTCCATATGATGGCAATAAAATATTGAATCAGGAAAGTTTTGGAAAGATGAAAAAAGGAGTATTTATTATCAATACTTCACGGGGAGATAATATTGATGAAGGGGCACTCTTGAAGGCCATAGACGAAGGGGTCGTTGCAGGTGCCGGACTTGATGTTTTCGAGAAAGAACCCGATTTCAATCCTGCATTTATTAACCATCCAAAAATTTCAATAACTCCTCACATTGGTGCATCCACAATAGATGCACAGCTACGCATCGCAGAAGAGTTGGTAGAAAAAATTGTACAATTGAGCAAAGACTGAATTTTGTAACGGATTTAGATTTAAACTTTTGAAAACTTAAATTTCCCTTTAGAACTTATCTAAGATGAAACTTAACAAATTTATATAGTGATTCCGCTTGTTCAAATACCCATTGAACGTTTCCACAAAATTGTTCAAACGAATGCCACCAATATGGTGTACTTTGCTAAAAATCTTATAAGATGAAAAATACTAATCCCTTAAAGTACGGACTGCAAATTCTGCGGTCCCTCTTTCTTTTTTTTGTTGTGTTTTCTATTTCTTCATGCTCTGAAAAAGTTGAAAACAAATCCGCAATGCCGGCACCGGCAGCTACTTCGGCGATGCCCGCTGAAGTGATCTGGCATGTCAAAGCCATTCATCCGGATGGAAAAATGCTGGATGTAAAAGCACTGGATAAAGATGGAAAAATTTATGATGTCAAAGCCATTGTTGAGGAAGGCAATTTGCATTTGATCAATGTCAAAGCGCTGATGAATGGCAAGAAGATGCCTGTTAAAATGTTAACCAGCGAAGATCCTAACATTCCTGTTAAAGCCGTAGGGGATGATGGAAGCATCTATGATATTAAGGCTTTAACTCCCGAGGGCGACAAACTGGATGTAAAAGGAATCCGTGGACCCGGTAAAATAATCAACCTGAAAGCATTGGGTAAAAATGGTGCTTTGTACGGAGTAAAAGCCATTTCTCCTAAAGGTCAGTTCTATGATGTAAAAGGAATAAAAATGTCTGATGATAAGGTTGAAATGAAACTCAATGGTGTAGACATTTATGCCCATGTGAAAGCATTACCACAAGCCGGCGGAAGCCCTGGCACAGATACCATCTGGCACATAAAAGCCATTCATCCCGATGGCCGCATCCTGGATGTAAAAGCTTTAGATAAAGAAGGAAAAATTTATGCTGTCAAAGCAATGATGATGAATGGCGAATTGCACATGATGGATATCAAAGCATTTGTCAATGGAAAAGTATTGCCCGTCAAAGTGTTGACCAGTGATGATAAAAACGCACCGGTAAAAGCAATAGGAGAAGATGGTACTATTTATGATATCAAAGCATTGACTGCCGAAGGAGACAAACTCGATGTAAAAGGTGTAAATCGTGCAGGAAATATTTTACAAATTAAAGCGATCGCTAAAGACGGACAATTCTATGGTGTCAAAGCCGTTTCTCCATCCGGCCTCATGCATGATGTAAAAGGTGTAAAAATGTCTGATGAACGCATTGAAGCAAAAATAAACGGCGTTGATGTATTTGCCCACATCAAGGCACTTCCTGAAGTCATTGAAGAGTAGTTAGTAGTTGTTGGATGGTAGTTGTTAGTTATGAGTTAGGAGTTAGGAGTTAGGAGTTAGGAGTTGGCAGTTAATGGTTACAACAATTCGTAATTAAATTATATTGGTTATTGGTTTGAGTTCTAGTTGCTAGTTTTGTATGCAATACAGAATTGTAAGCATCATATGACTTTCGGAATTTGCAACTACTCAATGATCATCAATATTCATCTATTTTAGCAGCCATAAGATTTGCAACTTCGTACGAGTTTGGTATGAATTCAGATTGACCAATTCCAATAAATCAATTTACTTTGCGTATCATGATTTCGAAATTTACTATTCTGTCGCTTACAACTGGAATCATACAATTGCTTTATTCGGAACGCATTTCCTCTCAATGCTTCAGTTGCTTAGATGCGCCACAGGGAACGATCTTCTGCGATGACTTTGAAGACAATACTCCTCTGGATAAAAAATATTTTGAAGTGAACTCCAATGGCGGTGATTTTATCCGCATGGAACAAGTGGGCAGGGATCATACTTTCGGAATGCGCGTAAAATGGCAAAAGGGCGAAGTTGCTGCTGGCGGTTTGTCTAAATCATTTGGCAAAACACCGGATACATATATTGGAAAAAATGCCGCTCATCCCACAGAAAACTTTGATGAGATTTATTGGCGAATGGATGTCAAGTCACAACAAGGTTGGACAGGAGGTGGACCGGCAAAACTGAGCAGGGCCATGTGTCTTGCCAACAGCAATTGGGCCCAGGGCATGATGGCACATATCTGGTCAGGACCAAATAACAACCTGGGAATGGATCCAGCCAGCGGCATCGGTGTTGACGGTAAATTAAAATCAACTAAATACAATGACTTCAACAATCTGAGATGGCTGGGTTGGAAACCTGGATTCATAGATTTATACAGTACTGCAAATTCCGGAAAATGGTATTGCATTGTCGCTCATGCCAGATTAAATACACCCGGTCTTAAGGATGGAATTTTTGAATTTTGGATCAATGATACACTGCAGGCATCTTCTACTAATCTGGATTGGCACAGCACCTGGAATAATGACCCCAACAATTTACATATCAACGCCATCTTTTTTGAAAACTATTGGAATGATGGTTCCCCGGTCGAACAAGAACGGTATTTTGATAATCTCGTCATCAGTACGAAACCCATTCCCTGCAGTTGCAATATCACCAAAGTAAATGATCAGGAAAATGAACGTGAATTTAAACTTTCACCAAATCCTGTTCATCATGATTTATCCATCGAAATTCCTGAATATCGTTTACCATTGTTCATTTCAATTTATGATGTTCATGGTAAAAATATTTTGGAAAAGAAAATGATCAAATCAAAAACTTCATTCGACTTATCAGAATTAAACTCTGGATTTTATTTATTAAAAGCGGAAGGATTTAAGTTCTCTAAATTCTATAAAGAGTGAAGACAATGGACAATGGGCAATGGGCAATGGGCAATGGGCAATGGACAATGGACAATGGACAATGGACAATGGGCAATGGGCAATGGGCAATGGGCAAATTAAAATAAGGAATATTAATTCGGTCCTGTAAATAATTTTGTGTAAATCTATTTATAAAGTTGTGATTAGGTTAAAAACATTTAATAAAATTGTTAACCTTAAACAACCGTATTATGGAACCAAACAAATTAGATTTACCCAAAGACTTTTTCAAGCAATTCAAGAATAAGGAAGAATTTCAAGACTTCTTTCAAAGCCTATTCAAGCAAGGTGTAGAAGAAATGCTTAAAGCAGAACTTGACGAACATCTTGGCTATGAAAAACATAGTCCACAAGGTCACCATAGTGGCAATTCCCGTAATGGTTATAGTAAGAAAAAGGTCAAGACCGAATCCATTGGGGATATGGTTTTAAATATACCTCGTGACCGAAAATCCAGTTTTGTACCACAGCTCATTCCTAAGCATGAAAGGATGAGCGATAAGATTGAACAGGCTATAATTGGTATGTATTCTAGAGGAATGACTACAAGGGATATCGAAGAGCAGATAAAGGAAATTTATGGAGTCGACGTTAGCGAGGGCACCGTATCCAATGTAACTAACAGGTTGTTAGATCATATCAAGCAATGGCAGATCAGGCCTCTAGAACCTGTTTATTTTGTAGTATGGATGGATGGAATCTGTTTAAAAATTCGAACCAATGGAAAGATTATAAATAAGACCATTTTCCTTGTAATCGGTTTGAATAATATGGGTATGAAAGAGGTACTGGGTATGTGGATTAATGAAACCGAGAGCGCTTCATTTTGGTTAAATGTACTGACAGACCTTAAAGCTCGAGGTGTCCAAGATATTCTCATTGCATGCACTGATAATCTCAAAGGCTTTACTGATGCAATTCGATCAACATATCCTAAATCTCTAACTCAACTTTGTGTAGTACATCAGATTCGAAACAGTGCTCGCTATGTAGTTTGGAAGGATAAAAAAGAATTTATGATTGATTTAAAAGCTGTTTATGATGCCCCTAATCGTGAAGCTGCAGCTGATGCCTTGAATACCTTTGATCTCAAGTGGGGTAAAAAATATGGCTATGCAGTTCAATCCTGGCGAACCAATTGGGAAGATCTTACACACTATTTTGATTTTCCACATGAAATCCGAAGGATCATTTATACCACTAATGTGATTGAAAGTCTTAATAGCGGAATACGGAAATATACAAGATCTAAAAATATATTCCCAGATGATTCTTCTGCAATGAAAGCGGTATACCTTGCTATTAGTAATTTAGAACGCAAATGGACCCAAACAGTCAGAAACTGGGGAGCTATACTTAATCAATTTATTATTATTTTTGATCAAAGATGTCAACACTAATTGCAACTTTTGAAAATAGGGTTTATACAAAATATTTTACACCCTCAATTATTCCAATTCATTCTTTCACTCTTTCATTTCTTTCATTCTTTCATTTCTTTCATTCTTTCATTTCTTCATACCCAATTGTCAATTGTCCATTGTCAATTGTCCATTAATTATACCTTCTCTTCAAAAACCATTCATTATCGTTGATGCTGATCCCGAAATGAATCATGAAATAGGTATCCTTTAATTGATTTCCAAGATTTCTCTGACCGAAATCAAAGTTCAGATGTATCATTGCATCCTGTCTTAAAAATAAAATTGGATAACCCCAGCCAAAAGTGACTCCAAGATTATTAGCATGTTCTCCTTCAACTACACGATAATCATTACCCACATAAGCACCAAAACGATAAATTGATTTTTTAAAAAATTTATCGAACCCGCTTAATCCGGGCTTATACCATGCGCCTATTTGAAATTGTGTAGTGGATTGCACCACACCAATAACTCCATTTGGTAAATCAGCATGATCCCAATCATCATAATTGAATGAAGTCATTAAGCCATACCGGTCTTTGTGACTATAATAAACACCTGCTTTGATGCCAAATGGCAACTGCCCTTTATCTTTCTGTTCATTCAGGTAAAGTACGGTATCGACAATGTCTATGCTTTCGTCAAACCGGGTGACATGCAATGCGGAATGTGTTGACGTAAAATTGGTGGGCAGATTGATTGTCAATCCGGCAGAAAAAAGTTTTTTGCGTTGTGTATTGTCTTTATTGATTTCTTTTTGATTGAGTATTTTTCTATAGATAAATCCAAGAGTAGGCTTCCAACCACTGATATGATATTTATCGGTCAGATAGGAATCATAGGTAGATGGAATGTTGGAATATAAAAGATTTTGATAATAATTCAGATTGCCAAACAGGTAATTCATTTGCAATCCGATAGCTAAATCTTTGTACCGATATGAAAATCCCAATTGAAAAGCATTGACCAATCCATCACCTTGTAAAGAGCGCAACACGGTAGTAGTATCTTTTCCTCCTCTTAGAATTGCGGTATCCCTCAGCTCGGCATTATATCCTACGGAAGAATATGGAGTTAATCCAAACTGTAAAGCAAAAGATTGCTTGTAGTTTTTACGATCTAAAAGTTCATTGATCGAATTCCTCAAAGGGATGGCCACGAAAATGTGGTTTAATCCCCCACTCCAACCTCTTGAAGTTTTTTTCTTGCCGTCTTCAAGACTATTGTATTTAGCGGTAATGCCCAGCTCAACATCGGTCTGGCGAAGAAATGAAAAGGATGCGGGATTCAGCGGATTGTAAAATTGCTCTGAAATATATCCAACTCCTGCATTGGCCATCCCTGACATCCATCCCGTTGACATCGTCCTTGGATCTCCAAGGCCATATCGAGATAATGGAGAGTTTTCCGTATTCTGAGCGTTAAGCCCGTTGATTAAAAGCAAGACGATTAAACCTGCTAAAAGAGATGATAAATGCTTCATTGATATTTTAAGATGGTGTTTAAGCCTTTCAATACGAGATAAGGCTCCGCAAAATTGTCAATTTTCAATTGATTTACCAAGTAAGGAGCGGTTCCGCCGGTGATAATACACTTTAAATCCCTGTAATTCTGCCTCAACCTTCCATAATAGCCTTCAATTTCCAACACAATTCCCTGCAAACCGCCATTATGCAAAGCCGACATCGTGGTCGTGCCCAGAAAGCCAGATTCCATATCAATACTTTGAACCCTGGGTAAATTGGCAGTAAATTGATGCATGGCCTTCCAACGCATGCCGAGCCCAGGAGCAATGTTGCCTCCGATAAATTCCAGTTTGGAATTGACCAGATCAAAGGTTACACAGCTACCCGCATTGACAACCAATAAATCAGTTTTTGGAAATAATGAAGCAGCTCCAACCATCGCTGCAATTCGATCAGAACCCAAAGTCATTGGAGTTTTATACTGTATGACCAAAGGCTTTGGGGTTTCGGCATTCAGTTTAATGACATGATGACGGCGTAAAATCGAATTTATCCAATACGGATCTTCTTTCAACACATTGGAATAAATCCCGCTTTTGAAGGATATGCTTTCCAACCATTTGATAATTTCTGATTCTTTTCCCAGTTCAAAAACTTCGAAGTGTTTTATTTCATCAGATTCGAACAAGGCTAATTTTACCCTTGAGTTGCCAATATCGATACTGAGATTTAATTCCATCAATGTTTGAAATGTCTGATTCCAGAAAAGACCATGGCGATACCCAATTCGTCAGCACGTTGAATGCTTTTGTGATCATTTACAGATCCCCCGGGTTGTATGATGGCTTTAATACCCGCCTTTGCAGCAAGCTCTACACAATCAGGGAATGGAAAAAAAGCCTCTGAAGCCATGACCGCACCTTCAGTGGTGAAGCCCATGCTGATAGATTTTTCAATGGCTTGTTTACATGCATCGACTCGCGAAGTTTGACCACAACCCATTCCTATTAATTGTTGATTTTTTACCAACGTTATTGCATTCGATTTTAAATGCTTTGCACAAGCAGAAGCAAATAAAAGATCGACCAATTGCTGATCCGTTGCACCGCATTGTGTCACTTGTTTCAGATCTTTCTTTAAAGTGATGTGCAAATCGAGATCCTGTTCCACAAAACCATTTATGGCTGTCCTGAGAGCGCTAATGCCTTCAGGATATTTTTTCAATTTTAATAAAATTCGATTCTTCTTCGCTGTAAGCAATTGAATGGCTTGATCATCAAAATCCGGCGCAATCAACACCTCATAAAACAATTCATTTATTTTTTCTGCAGTTTGAGCGTCCACTTTTTTATTGCAAATCAGTATTCCTCCAAATGCAGAAACCGGATCTCCTTCCAATGCGGCATCCCAGGCCGCTTCCAAGGTTTCGCGAATTGCAATTCCACATACGTTAGTATGCTTCAATATCGCAAAACAAGGCGGTCCATCTCTGAATTCTCTCATCAAGTTGATCGCAGAATCGATATCCAGAATATTATTATAGGATAGTTCTTTTCCAGAGAGAATCTCCAAGCATTCATTCAAGTTGCCAATGAAGCGTGCTTTCTGATGAGGATTTTCACCATATCTCAAATCAAAACCGTTTGCTTCGGCATTTCCCTGAAAATAATTAAAAATGCATTGATCATAGGTACTGCTGATTTCAAATGCTTTTGATGCAAGATTTTTTCTTTGATCCAGGGAAGTGATGGCATTGTCCTGCAATATTTCATACAATTTTGGATACTGCTGTGAAGAAGGAATTACCACAACATCATTAAAATTTTTTGCAGCTGCCCGAATCAAAGAAATGCCACCGATATCAATTTTTTCAATAATGGCAGCATGATCCGTTGTAGTTTTCAGTGTTTCTTCAAACGGATATAAATCCACAACAACCAAATCGATCATCGGAATTTGAAAATGTGCCAGTTGGCTGAGATGATCGTCATTTCTGATTGCCAGAATGCCACCAAACACTTTGGGATGAAGCGTTTTTACACGACCTCCCAATATGGATGGATAATCGGTTATCTCCTCGATCGATACCACAGGAAGATCCAGTTCTTCCAGATATTCTTTGGTGCCTCCGGTTGAATAAATTACAATACCCATTTCATACAACAGCTTTGCGATTTGATCAAGACCTTGTTTGTGATATACAGAGATCAGGGCAGATTGGATTCTTTTTTGGTCCATGGACTATATTAAACTGATTACTTAAAGCTGATAATGGTCCCCATCGAGAAGCACAATCGGCAACGGGGTTCGTATTTATCCTTTTCCCCCAGCACAATCGTTTCAGCTTCTTCACTCAATCGATAGGAATGCGTGGCCAGATTGCCACAATGTGGACAGATGGCATGCACTTTTGTGATGTATTCCGCCACTGCCATGATCCCGGGCATAGGACCAAAAGGTTCCCCTCTGAAATCCATGTCGAGCCCGGCAACTATAACTCGTTTACCCTGGAGCGCCAAGTCCTGACAGACTTCAACAAGATGAATATCAAAGAATTGCGCTTCATCAATGCCAACGACCTCAGTTTCCTCATGGATTAATAAAAGTTCTTTAGAATGAATGACAGGCTTCGACAACAAGGCATTTTCATCATGGGAGACCACTTTCCGTTCATCATAGCGGGTATCCTTGCTGG
>JBGAWX010000090.1:0-11898 GCA_044227375.1 Saprospiraceae bacterium | reverse complement strand
ACTGAACCGTCACCATGAGGATGGTACTTACCCAAGACCTCACCTACGATTCTTGCTGATTTTTTATAGGGTTTGGTGTAATTTAATCCCAACTCTCTCATACCATACATCACCCTGCGGTGAACTGGTTTAAGACCATCTCTGACATCCGGTAATGCTCTGGCCACAATGACCGACATCGAGTAATCGATATAAGAAGTTTGAAGCTGTTTTTCTATGCTTACCTGTATGATGCGATCCTTCTCAGACATATTGAATTTGCACTTTTTTAAGGGCATGCAAAGATAGCGAATCAGGATCGAAACTCAAAAGATCAGATGAAGTTTTTTACAATTTAAAGAGCTGTATTTTAATATTATATATATTTATAAAAATACCATTTATACAGTCATTACTTTCCTTTTTATTCAGGTAGTACCTTTGCGGAAAATCATGACCTTGATCCAGATAAGTCCTTATAAAACAGTGGATTCTAAAAAGTCCCAGGTGACCAGGATGTTTGACAATATCGCGGGCAGTTATGATTTTTTAAACCAATTTCTTTCTCTGGGTATTGATCGGCGTTGGAGAACCAAAACTCTGAAATATCTCGATTTCCTTTCTGATCAGAATGCTGTTCTGCTGGATGTGGCAACGGGAACTTGTGACCTTGCGATTGAGGCGGCAAAGATGTACCCGAAATTCAGAGTACATGCAGTAGATATTTCTGAAAAGATGTTGAGTAAAGGAAAATTAAAAATTGAAAAACAAAATTTGCAAAGTAGAATTTTTGCTTCTGTTGAAGATGCAGAAGCATTGAGTTTAAATAATGATGCATTTGATGCAGTGATGATTGCCTTCGGTGTGCGAAATTTTGAGAATCTTCAAAAAGGAATTTCTGAAATGTACAGAGTTTTGAAACCAGGAGGCAGGATGATCATTCTTGAATTCTCAAAACCACTGCATTTTCCCATCAAGCAATTATTTAATCTCTACTTCAAATACATTCTTCCGGCTATTGGCAATCTCATGTCTAAGGATTCCCGCGCGTATTCGTATCTGTTTGAATCGGTGCAACATTTTCCGGATTATAATCGTTTTACAGCGATTCTGGAACAGGAAGGACTTAGAGACTGCTCGTTTAAACCACTGACTTTTGGGATATGTACAATTTATATAGGAACCAAGTAGCATTTGGTTTTTTACTTTTTTGCCTTTGTCCTTTCTTGGTCTTCTCGCAAGGAAGATCTGCAAGTTATAATTATTTAAATTTTAAAAAGAAAGCACATTACTTTGGTCTCACGATCGGTTACAATTCAACAGGCTTTAAGATTGAACACTCCAGAAGATTTATCAACAATACGAATTACAAATGGAATGAAGGAGTGAGTCAACCCGGATTGACGCTGTCGATGATTGCTAATTTTAAAATCGGTGAATACTTCGATTTTAGGGTACTCCCGAGCATTGCGCTCTCCTACCGTTCATTGTCTTATATTGATATCAATACAAATATTGAAAGATCAGACCGAATTGAATCCGTATTTGGGGAGATTCCGCTTTTAGTGCGTTTTACTTCCGCACCATACAAGGACAAGCGTGTATTTTTTTTGACGGGTGTTAAATACTCTTATGATTTTGCATCAAACAGCAGAACGGATAAGGATCAATTCAAGATCATACGCATTTCACCTCATGATTTCCAGTTTGAAATTGGTGTGGGACTTCAATTCTATTTGCCCTTTTTCATTTTTTCTCCCGAAATCAAATTCTCTCATGGCTTGAACAATATCTTAATCTACGATAGCAAATTGCCTGAATCAACGATTATCGAAAAATTGTTTTCAAAATCGTTTACCGTTTCGTTTCATTTTGAAGGTTAATCCAAAGTATGCTTTCTTTTTTGCAATCTAAATAAAACAGATTAAACAGATCCGTGAATTCGGATTGATTCTTAAGGAAAACCGGTATGACCAATCTGAGATCTACAGGGAATTTGGTTTTTTGGTTGGTTCGATGCAATACGTGTTCGAGTCCTTCAATGGATTCATATTGCTGCAACCATCGGTGATTAATCATGCTTTTGCAAATTGCTGCAATACGTTCGGGCATGATGTCTGTATATTCATTTAAAGTATGGTAATTAAATTCGCAGAATCCGGAATAACTGATTTCGAAGTGTTTTTGCCAGTTGCAATAAAGCATATAATCGCAAATAATATCACTCGCCACCGGTGCATATTTATGTACAGAATCATGCAATGCTTTGTTGATTTCTAATAGCTTCGGATGATTATTGGAATAATGATCAATCCACCGATGCAATTTCAAGCCATTTAATAAGGAAGGATGCAATGCCTTTAATTCTTTGTACGTAACCAAATCACCAATATAATTACCGGCAATCAAATCGACATCCGGGTAAGCCAAGGCAAGATGAGCCAGATAATTCATGCTTTATAGGACAAATATGGATAAAGAATGTTTTTAAAGACAATTCAATTTCGTTTGCTTTAATATTTCTGTACAAAATTCAAATGATCTGTAAGCTAAAACATTTCGATTAATTTAGGATTGAGAATTTATGAGGTGCCGGGTAGCTTGCGAATACGCTGGTGTTGATTACAAAGTTAATGATATTCAATTTTTGACGATACCGGTTCCTTTTCTCTATTTTTGCGGCTTAAATTATCGTATGGGTTTACAATGTGGAATTGTCGGATTACCAAATGTTGGAAAATCAACATTGTTTAATGCATTGACTTCGGCTGGTGCGCTTGCAGCCAATTATCCATTTGCAACTAAGGACCCAAATCTTGGAGTGATTACCGTTGCGGATCAACGCTTGGATGCCCTTGCAGAAATCGTGCACCCGCAGCGGACAGTTCCTACTACAGTAGATATCTTAGATATCGCAGGTTTAATAAAAGGTGCTTCAAAAGGAGAAGGCCTTGGCAATCAGTTTTTGGCAAATATCCGGGAAGTAGATGCCATCATTCATGTCATCAGGGCATTTGATAATGATAACGTCGTGCATGTTGACGGATCAGTGAATCCTGTTCGTGATAAAGAGATTGTAGATACGGAGCTCATTCTCAAAGATCTTGAAACTATTGAAAAAAGAATCGACCGCATACGCAAACAATCAAAAAGTGGAGATAAGGAAATCCTGAAAGATTTGACAATTGCTGAAGAAGTCATGAAGCATCTTGAATCGGGAAAACCTGCAAGATCATTCGTTTCTGATGAACTGTCTGCTGCATTTGTAAAATCCAGTCAATTGCTAACCGGAAAACCGGTGTTGTATGTTTGCAATGTAGATGAATTTTCAATACATACCGGAAACAAACATACAGAAGCCTTTATAAAATCAGTGGCTTCAGAAAATGCTAAAGTATTATTTATTTCCGCTGAAATTGAAGCACAGATTTCAGAATTGCCGGTAGAAGACAGAGCGGAATTTTTTAAAGAAATGGATTTGGAAGAACCGGGTATTAATAAAATTACCAGAGCGGCATATGAACTTTTAAATTTGATTACCTATTTCACTGCCGGAGAAAAAGAAGTCAGGGCTTGGACTATAATTAAAGGAACAAAAGCTCCTCAGGCTGCAGCAGTCATTCATACAGATTTTGAAAAAGGATTTATACGTGCAGAGGTGATTCAATACGCCGATTACATTCATTACAAGTCAGAAGCAGCCGTTAAAGCAGCAGGAAAAATGGCTATTGAAGGAAAAGATTATGTTGTTCATGATGGAGACATCATGCATTTTCTTTTCAATGTATGATATGGGTTCAATGAATTTAAACTATTGTTTTTTTCTAAACAAATAAATTTGGCTCGAATAGCTGTTGTTTTTGTACCAGGATGCTTTGAGATTGGAAATGAATCCCAGGATAAATCCTCTTAAAATTCCCAAGCGTGTGTTTCTGTATTTTTCACTCAACATGGAAACATAATACGCATCAAATGGCATCGGATAAATGGAAATTAATTCAAATTCTTTTTTGCGGAATAATAGTTGAATGGTATCCGCAGTAAAATGCCACAAATGCCTCGGTACGTCATATCCTGCCCAATCCATTTGATAATGTTTTGCATCGAAAGACGAACAATTTGGCAATGCAATCACCGCAATTCCATCATCTTTAAGTAATCTATAAATTTGATTGATTCTTTTTCCGAGATCTTCAACGTGTTCCAGAACATGCCATAACGTAATGACATCATAAATAGATGCAGGCATTCTGTCAAGTTCCCCTTCATCAAATACTTCAATATTAAATTGTCTGACAGAACGCGCTCTTGATTTTTCATCCGGTTCAATTCCAACTGCATGAATGTCATTTAGCTTACAGGAATTGATAAAGTAGCCTGCCCCGCTTCCGATATCCAGTAAGACTGGATTTTGTGAATATCTTTTAATCAATGCGACTTTCTGCTTTAATGTAATTTTACGCACGCGATGATACAGTTTATTGATAAATCCTTTTGCTGTATCACTATGGGAGATATATTCCTCCGAACTGTAATATTTTGAAAGGGCACTACCAGATGGTCTTGGAGATGTAATCAATAGTTTACATGAATTGCACTGGATGATATCAAATGATTCTTTACTAATAGAGTAATCTTTGCAGGTAAACACATTATGAAATGCATTTGAATTGCAAATGGGGCATTCCTGAATATGAATCATTAAAATTGAAGTGTTATTTTATGATACTGATGTTTCCTTTTTTGACTAACTCCTGATTTTCATGGCAGGTAAATTTTAAACCATAGCCGTATACTGCCGGAGGAAGTTCCTCATCTTTAAATCGTCCATCCCAGCCAATGGATTTATCAGTTGTTGCAAATACTTTTTCACCCCACCTGCTATAAATTACCAATTCCATTTTGGTAATTGCATTAGGCAGGCATCGCACATATAACGTGTCATTCACATGGTCGCCATTGGGGCTAAAGGCATTAGGAAGAAATATCGATTCAAAACAAGTATTTACAATTATGGTAACTTCATCAGTTGCTGTGCATCCATTTTCATCAGTGACGGTCACTGTATAGCTGGTTGTCTTTAAAGGAGTCGCCACGGGATTGTAAATGCTGCTGTCAGAAAGTGACCCATCCTGAGGGCTCCACAAATACGTCCATCCGGAATTATAGGTTGCAGTCAGTTGTGACTTTTGGCCGGGAACAATTTTAGTTGGATCTGCCTTCACCGTAAATTTATTTTTTGGATTGCTGACAACGACTGTTCTCGTCAGTTCCCAATCACAATTCTGATCATTGCTGATTTTAACTTTAAAAGTTGTGGTCTGGTTTGGATTGACAAATATGATTGAATCGGTATTGCTTCCGATAATAAATTCTTTTGGCGACCATTCATACTTATAATGAGTTCCTGCGCCGGCCAATACTTTGATGAAAGTCGTATCACCAAGACAGATGGCATCAGGCTCGCTCAGTGATGCATTCAATTCAAACAGTTTGACATAAATGGTATCTCGGACATTGCAACCGAAAGTATCAATGGCCTTTACAATATAGAAGGTGGATTTCTCCGGAAAGACATCAATTTGATTTGTTTTGCCTATAGGACGATTATTTTCATCGCACCATTCATATTCCGTTCCATTTAAATTTGCTGTAACTGATAGTGTCAGTTTTGTTTTTTCACATAAGGTGGTATCCGGTCCTGCTTGAATGCGTAGTGCCGGGGGTACCAATACACATACACTGTCCATCAAAATACAGACTCCGGGAAAATCAGGATGTGAAATGGTTACAAAATATTTAGTGCTGACTGATGTAGTCGCAGTAGGATTTGGAATTTTAGTATTGTCAAGACCGGTTGCAGGAGTCCATTCGTAATGATAGTCTGGATTGCCACCGGGATTTAATTGCACAGGCATTCCAAAACACGAGATTATCGTATCCGCTAAATTCGATTTTAATCCAACAATTTTAACTTCTACAGTGTCTCTTAGTGTGCATCCAAATGCATCAGTTGCTTTCACGATGTAAAATGTAGATTTTTCAGGATTGACATCAATCTCTTTTGACTTGCCAACAGGATGATTAAACTCGTCACACCATTCGAATTCAGTATCGCTTAAATTTGAAGTCACTCTTAAAGTAATCTTAGCTTTTTCACACAAGGTCGTGTCAGATTCAGCTTTGATTTTCAGAGTTGGTGGAACAAATACGGTAATGCTGTCTTTAAGAGAACATGAATCCGGAAAATCAGGATCAAAAACCGTTAAATAATACGTAGTCGTGGTGTCTACAGTGGCTGTTGGGTTCGGACTTCTTGGATCATCAAGACCTTTAGAAGGCACCCATTCGTAGTGGTAGTTAGGATTGGCACCGGGATTCAATTGAACAGATTCTCCAAAACAAGAAATTACCGTGTCTCTTAATTTACTTAAATTCAAGTCGACGACGGTGATCTCTTTTTCTAAAGAACGAACACATATTGTATCTATGGAGAGTCTTATGATATACTTACCATGTTTTTTATAAAGGTATGTTGCAGACTTTTCATTGGATTTCCCTATGCCATCTCCAAAATCCCAAGTAATTCTTCCATTGTTTTGTGTTGTAACTTTAACTAAGAGAGAACCGCATTCATTATCCATTGTGAATTCAGGTATTGGTGCGGCCACGGCATTTATAATTACACTATCAGAAAGATTGCAATCGAATTGATTTTTTACTGAAAAATACAATACATATTTACCGGAAGAAGCACATGAAATGGTAGGAGATAATGTATTTAATGTTCCAATGATAATGGGATTAGGCAACCAGATTATTGACAACTGGTCCCCCGGATTGAGATTAATGACACTTAAATTAAAAGTGTCTCCTGTACACACGGTATACTCTTTTAGATAATCGAGTTTAAGAGAATGATCTGTGACTGTAATTGAAGCGGTGTCCGGGCATTGATTGGCATTTCCACCTTTGATATAATATGTTTTTGTACCGGATGTTGTGGTCTTAAAATGATCTCCGGTAAAAACAACTGAATTAAAATTCGGATCAAGTGACCAGATAAATGTGGTAGCGGTATCTGATTTGGCGATCAGGTCGATTTTTCCATCACATGTAGTTGTATCACCGGATACTGTAACTTCAATTTTATCTCGTACAAATATGGTTATTTGCCTGATTGCAGCACAGGGTCCATCTGTAATCGTAACGGAATAGGTTGTTGTGGTTTTAGGTTTTGCAATTGGATCACTAGGATTTGTTAGATTTAATGATGTCGTCGGGGTCCAGTTGTAAATCAATCTTGGGTCCGGATTTTTTACCAATTTAGTGGAATCTCCACGGCAGATCGTCAAGCTATCTGCTATGAGTTGCACATTGATTACATTTAATTCCAACTCTTTACTGATGGTGGCAATGCATCCGTTTTCGTCCGTTATGGTTAAGGTAATAACTATCTTACCGTCACCTTTTAATGTGAATTTTGGATTCGCCAGGTCAGAAAAAAGCGTATCCTTTTTTCCAATGAGTTTCCATTCTCGTTTTATTATTAGTCCGCTGGAACTGGATATATCGTTGAGTTGCAAGTTGACCTGGTTGATACAATCCAAAGTATAATTAAAATTAATATTCAATTTCGGATCTATCACTTTAATTTTAAGAATGCTGGTATCCTCGCAATCACCATTTTTTGCGATCAATACGACTTCATAAGTGCCGGGTCCGGGATATGTGTAACTTGGATTAAATGCCGAAGAACTAGGACTTAGATTTGGCCAATCAAAATACCATGTAAAATCAATGCCATCCGATGTTTGATTTTTAAAATCAACTTTTAAACCATCGCATAATTTCGAATTTAAATCAAAGGATGCTACCGGTTTAATACCGCAGGGAACGACATTCAATTCGAAATCGCGTCTCGAGGATCCTTTAAGCTTTTTTGTTAATTTATCATACTCATAAACACAAATTCCAACTAGATATTGACCGGTAAACTTTGGAATACAACTCATTTCACCGGTATTTGAATTTAAAGTGAAGGGACTGCCCAACAAATTATTAAGACTATATGGAGTTTTCCATGTGATTGTATCGTATGGAGGAAAATCAGGTCGGCCTCCCGGGTCCTTTTTCGTTTTGCCTTGATAAGGATTGCATAAGGAATAAACCAATGAATCACCATCGAGGTCTACGGCGCTATTGGTAAATAAGAATGGTTTATTGGTACAGATATAGATGGGTGGAAAAATTTCTCCAAAGTCCGGACTCGAGTTTCCAAGAAACAGATTTTGTGGGTCTATAGTGGAAGTGAAAGTCGTTCCCGTTTCCAAGGGATCATTGATGTTTTGCAAGGATGCATTTCTGCAACAGCGTTGATACACGAGTAAATAACCTCGGTCATCTTGTGGGAAGAACACCGTGTCGGAATAAAATGCTTGTTCAACACAGACTGCAGAAAATTTACCGATACAAATATTATCAATGGTCTCTGGGACTATTTCATGTTTTCTAAGTTTTAAAGGAACAACCCCATCCACACCTATTTTGAAAGCCTTCTGGTTGTCTCCATAAAATACACCTAATAGTGCAGGACTGTCAATGGGTTCTGTTTTCGGACCGCAATCTCTTCTGAAAATCAAGGTGACTTCAAAATAACCTCTTCCAAGATCTGTTAATTTTTTATAGCTCAATTGACCTCCAACAACATGGGTTGCACTTAACTGATTAAATTGTATGGACAAAATATTAAGCACGCTAATAAAAAGCGCTAAGTTGAATTTTCGTATAATCAAGAAATATAAATTTGAATTCATAATGTTTGATTTTCCTATTCCTTAATTTCGATAATTTCTACTCTTCGTTCCCTGGATGCTTCAATTGTAAATACTGAGCGGGGATCTTGTTTTTTATCGCTGATTCCAGGAGGTGCTGTGGTTTCGCCAAATGGTTTTTGACTTAGTTTTAGTTGCTTGTTTTTGATGTATTTGTTTAAAATGCCGTTGTGATATTTATAGAACTCGTTATAAATTGAAGTAATTCTCCTTTGCGACAGATTGTAATTGTAATCGCTTTTGGCTAAAGGAGATGCGTATCCCTTTACGAAGATTTCATATTTTTTTCCTCTAATAAGATCTTTTTCCAGTACAACTAAAAATTTATTGAATTTATCCTGGCCATATTTGATTTCATTTTCAAAAAAATCATTCATTGCATTCTTTACAGAATCTGATTCATTTACCGTGATCTTAGCATAAGTCCGGAGAAATAAATCTTCTTGCTTAATATAAGATTTAAAAGTGTTTGAGTAAGCCAGTTTTGTGGAAAGACTCATTGAATTTGGTCCGGGTCTGTCATTATCAAAGTAAAGCGTTACAGGTAAAAAGCTAAAGAGTATGGTTGGTAGATAAAGTTTTTGTGTCATCGTTCCATCCAATCCACAGTCCACCTTAAAATTGAAACCCGTTGTGGCAAACTCCTCTTTAGAGCCGGTCAATTCATATTTATGGCATGGAATCAAACTGAAGTGAGTTATGTTACTGCTGTCGCTGCGCAAGGTGTCAGGTGGTCTTGACAAATCATCCAAATCTTTGAGTATGACCGTTACCCCAAATAATGGATCTCCAGTATTTCTATTGAATGTAAGCACATCCAATTTTGCAATTGTTGGTTTCAGGAATAACTTCTTTGAAATGGTTGGGAATTCTCCGGGAAGTCCTGTATACAAACTTACGGAATCGGAAGTATAACCGGGTTTGGTCGCGATAAGTTTATAATTTTTATCACACAATACGGTATAACTAAAATTATTGGAATTCAGATTTGTAATTGCAACAGGTGTTGAATTCGCCTGATCAAGATCATATAATGATACAGTTGCTCCAAGGATTTCCGCTTTTGTATATAAATTGTAAACCAATGCTTCAAGTTTAACTTCACAGGATTGCATCTTAACTTTAAACAAATCAAGACAGCAGGCTTCCGCTTCGTTATCCAGAAATTGAGTACCCGTGCGATTGGAAGCAAAGTATGCAATGGTGTCTTTATAACTAATAGCAAAATAGACATCATCAAAGCTGCTGTTAACAGGAACACCAAGATTTTTTGGAATGCTCCAATGATCGAACGTTAATTTGGAACTATAAACATCGTATCCTCCCATTCCCAACTGTCCTTCTGATGAATAATACATCGTTTTTGTTTTCTCATGAAAAAACGGGCTTATGTCATTTTGAATGGTGTTTAAATCCGAACAGTTGATTGGCTCTGAATAATTTCCAAGACTATCAATATAGGTATACCAGATGTCCAGCTCTCCTTTTCCTCCTGGTCTGTCCGAAACGAAATACAAAACTTCGGAATTCTGCTCTTGTAAATAAGCCCAATTGGGTTGTGTATTTGTAAATGAGGATTTGTTGACGGGATCCGGAAGTTTAGTGCCAACTGACCAATGGTTTGTTGAATCCACATTGCTTACATAGATATCACAGCGTTTATCGTGATCATTGAGATCCTCACAAATTGTGTAATACACTTTGGTAAACTTGCTGTTAAAACTTGTATGGGCTAAATTGAGCCCGGATGGAATAAAAGAATCATTAGCCAACAGAATTGGTGTCTCTTCTTTTGTCGAAGTTAATATAGACGAAACAAATCTCTTTGGAATCAATTGCGACATTTTATTCTCAAATCTCAAAGAAGAATAAATCAATTTTTCATCTTTGATAAGTATTGGTGCAAAATCTGAATAAGGGGAATTGATCTGGTCATTCATTCGGTTGATCTCTACTCCCTTAGTTGGATTCTTAATTTGTTCAATAGCCCATTGGCACGCCTGAATTTCTTTTTTTGCAATTGCTAAAAGGCTTGAATCTTCTCCACCATGTTCCGTTTGGTATATTTTATAATTGGTAATTGCACTTACATAATCGCCCTGTTTTTGTCTCATCAGACCCAGATAGAATGATGTCTTCGGATAGAGATTGTTGTTCTCATGTTTTAATACGGCATCATAGTATTCGGCGGATTGTCTGTAAGCTTGTAACATTCTTGCTGCTTCAGCTGCTTTATAAAGAAAGGCAATGTTTGTTGGTTCGAATTCAAGTGCCTCCTGATATTTTTTATAAGCATCAAAATAATTTTCACTTGTCAGGGACTCTTCAGCTACGCTAAGAATGCTCGATAAAGATTGTGATCTAATTTGAAGAACACCCAGTATACAAAATATGATGAAGCAATATGGTTTCATAAAATCGATTCAGGGAATTAGAAGATGGGACAAGATTTCAGGAGCTTCAAAACTCGGGCTTTGGTAAAAATATGAACTAATGAAAACTCTGGTCCACCCCGTTGATCTGTATATTGCTTAAAGTCTGATGTAGTGATGTCATAACTAAATCCAAAATACCAGTTCGTCCATTCCACAGCAATTTTAGGAATGATGGCGTCATCAAAACGGTCTGCAATACCTAATAACAAATTGAGTTCCTTACCCCGATGCTGATTGAGATAAATTCTGATATAACCTCCAACGATGGTTTCTGTGAAAGGATTCTGATTTTGATATTGTCCATGCAGTAATAAGTCAAGAGAATTATTCAATTTAAAACTTGGAGTCAGATTGATATTGAATCGTATTGGTAACTTGATTGTAAGAGTATCAAAAAAATTTTGATCGGGTTGATTTAAATGAAAAGCTCCAATACCAAAATCTATTTTTGTTCTTTTTGATTGTTGCCAACGGTAATTTAATCCAGCGGATGCATCCATAAATGTCGTTGATGTTTTTGCAAAAGTTTCGCCGGTTGGTCTGTTGGGATCAAAATGATCTGTATCCCATTGAGAATCCCATGTCAATTCATCCGGATTGAATCTTCTTTGCGCAATTCCAAATAAGCCCCCTAAGGTGATGATGTTTTT
>JBGAWX010000008.1:0-27582 GCA_044227375.1 Saprospiraceae bacterium | reverse complement strand
TTTGTACAAAAATCAAGGCATTGGTCAGTCTTAATGAAATTGGATAGGGCTCCGGCTTTAATTTTTTACCAAAGATCTGTTCTGAAATGTCAATTAAAATGCCCAAACGCTCATCAACTGAAATTTGTTCATCCAAAAGACAGTTCAGGTATTGAAGCTGGTAATTCCAGAGTTTACCATACTCCAAAAAATTCCAGTCAATTTTCTCCTCAAATGCTTTGTTCTTGTTGAGAAATGTAAAACTGTTATTCCCTTGATAAGAAGATCCTTTTTTAAGAACTGGAAAATCAACAAGCTGTAAATCAAAATTGAATTTAATTTTGCTTTTACCAAAGTAATTTAAATTAGAATACTTCCAATTCAGGCGATACCAGAATTGGTAAATTATTTGCCGGGGTTTTAAATGGCGAATGGTGTGAAAGAAAAACAGAATTTTTTTCAAATTAGTAAAAATGGAAATAGACAGAAATGAACTCTCTTTGATTAACAAAAATATACAGATTTAAGTAATTAATGGAATTGATTCTTTGCTCAATAATCTTCTTGAGTTTTTGCGGCCTTACATGAGATATAACTGATTTTTCGTAAAAACTCAGAGTTGCAAATAAGGCGTAAAGGAATATTGATAATTTTACCCGACCAAAATTTTTGCGATCCGTTCTGCTGCATGGCCATCCCAGAATTCCGGGATTTCAGATTTTTTCCATTGACCTCGGATGATCTGATCCAAATGATTTAGAGTTTGATTGATATCAAAGTCAGCTATCATCTCATTGCTGCCGATTTCAACGGTCACCGGGCGCTCCGTTGATTTGCGAAATGTAAGACAGGGGATTTTGAGATAAGTGGTCTCTTCCTGTATCCCACCGGAATCCGTCAATACCGCAGTCGATTCTTTCATCAATCCCAAAAACTCAAGGTAGCCTAAGGGTTCGGTGAGAATCAAATTTTCAATGGCATTGAGTTTGGTCCACAATCCAAATGAAACCATTTTGTTGCGCGTCCTTGGATGCACCGGAAAAACGATTTTTATTTTACTGGAAACGGATTCGCAGATTTTAAGAATATTTTCAAGCCCTTCCTTAGTATCGACGTTGGATGGCCGATGCATGGTCATTAAGACATAAGATGAATTGTTGAGGTTTAATTGCTGTCCCAACAGTACTGTTGGGATTAAATTTGTAGTTGCCATTGGTAGATAGCGGATCAATGAATCGATCATACAGTTTCCAACAAAATGAATTTTGGATTCGGGTACTTGCTCCAACAATAGATTTTCTTTCGCTGAGGGTTCAGTAGTAAATAAAAAATCACTAACATGATCCACAGCAATTCGGTTGACTTCTTCCGGCATTGTATTGTCAAAACTTCGAAGACCTGCTTCTACATGTGCTAATGGAAATTTCATTCTTGACGCTGTCAGTCCACAGGCAAATGTTGAATTGACATCTCCTACAACTATAACCAAATCCGGCTTTTCTTCTTCCAGTACTTTTTCAAATTCAGACATGATACCCACCATCATTTGCGTATGCGAACCACCAGTTACTCCAAGATAAAAATCAGGTCTTGGCAAATCGAGTTGGTTGAGAAAAACTTCGCTCATGTTTGCATCGGAGTGTTGCCCAGTATGAACAATCAATGATTGCACTTCAGGATAGTGATTAAAGGCCCTATGCAAAGGAGCCACCTTCATAAAGTTTGGTCTTGCGCCAACTACCTGGATAATTTTCATCCCTTATGTTCTAGAGTTTATTTCCGTTTCTTTAATACTTTAGGGTTCCTTTTAAAATGGATGACACCAATAATTTGTACTTCCTTTTGTTCAACATTAATTCTGTAATAAAGACCGAATGGGAATTTTTTAATTACAAACCTTCTGATATCTTTATAAATTTCCTCACAACAGAATGGATTATTACAAATGGAAGCTACAGAATTATTTAAAGAATTATAAAAGGAATCGCCTAATCCTATCTGCTTTTGTTCATACCAGACAAAGGCGCTATCGATATCTTCTTCAGCCTCTGAATAAATTGAAGCAGTATACTTCATTAAACTTGTTTGAATTTGGCTTGAATTTCAGACCAGTACTTAAATTTTGCCTTGCCTGATTTGATCTTTTGAATTCTTTGCTCTAAAATTTTTTTATGCTCTTCCGAAATTGAATCCATTGCTTGTTCCTCAGCAATATCATCCCATAAAGTTTGGACAACTTTAATTTTATCCTTTACGGATAACTTATGGAGTTCAGACATTAGTAATTTCGTCATTGCTATTATTTTTACAAAGATAATACTCCTTGGTTTTAACTCATCCGTCCTTTTATTAAAAACTCCGCAAACAACAAATCCATTTCTTCATTAATATCCACCGATCTCTCAGCAGGCATAATGTATGCTGCACAATTTTCTGAAAGCAATTTTCCTTCATGAATAAGTTTCATGCTTGAAACATAAACTGAGCCGTTTCTCACAAAGAATTTTTGCTCCTCATTTTTGATTTGCTCGATCTGTGCTTCATTTAAGAAGGATTCTATTTTATTGTTTTTTAGAAATAGATACTTTGATGGATGAAGGTCATAGGGAACTTCTCTTATGCTCACTGCACAATCAGCATCGTAATCCAGCATCAATTCGATTGTATTGTCAATATCGCTTCCTATTGTTAAAGGGCTGCTTGGTTGTATTATCGCAACATAATCAAATTGTTTATTCTGATTTTGTTTCAAATACTCAAGGGCATGCTGCACATATTCAATCGCCGGTGAATCATCTGTTGCATACTTTGCAGGCCTTTCTATTGGAATCACTTTATCTCCATACGTTTTTGCAAGTTCCAATATCTCATTACTATCAGAACTCAAAACAATTGTCGATAGTAATTTTGAATCCAAGGCTGCTTCGATGGCATATTGCACCAATGGTTTCCCATTCAACATCCTGAGGTTTTTTCCGGGAACTCTCTTGGAATTTGCTCTTGCCGGTATGATTCCTAAAATTTCAGGCATGTGTTAATTGATCTATTATTTTTTGAGCAATAAAGCATTCTGTTTTTTCAAAAGACTCAACCGTATTGCCACCCAAATGCGGAGTGATCAATAAATTTGCATTTTGTCTATGATATTGAAAAAGCCGATTTTCAAAATCAACATCCGGTTCGCCTTCGACAACATCCAGTGCTGCGCCGCTTAAGATTTTATCTTCCAATGCATCTACTAAATCCGATTCATAAATCAGGTTTCCTCTTGAGGTATTAATTAAATAAGCAGTTTGCTTCATTTGCGAAAGAAACTTTTTATCCACCAAATGCTTGTTATCTCTATTGGAATCCACATGAAGACTTACATAATCAGCATGTTGAAGTAATTCATTTAATTCTAAAAACTCAAATTCAGAATTCTCCGGAATTTTCTTTTTATCAATTTCATGAATCAACACCCTCATTCCAAACGCTTTTGCATAGTTGGCTACAATTTTTCCCAATCTTCCATAACCAATGATTCCGAATGCCTTTTGATACAATTCATGTCCCCGGAATAAATTTCTATCAAAATGCTTCTGAGTGACATGCTGTGCAGCCGGAACAATATTACGGATCAATGCAAACAAAAGTGCAAATGTATGCTCCGCAGTTGCCCTCACTTCCCGAAGAAATAGTTCCTCGCCTTTTAAACTAATAAGTTGAATATTGTTTTCACGACACGCATCCAGATCGATGTGGTCCAATCCGGTAACCGGAGTAGCGATCATCTTACAGCGTTGGTTTTGATTTAAATCTTTTTTCTGAATTTTCAATCCTAGTCTAAAAACAAATACATCGCATTGATTAAAGACTTCTGTAAGATCATTCTCCCTAACTTTCTTAAATATTACTTCAGCATGTGGTTCTAAAATAGATACGGCAGCTTTGCAAAATTCTTCTGGCTCTCCAATCCAGATAACCGGTCTTTGTCCAGTTTTCAATACGAAATTTTTTTATCGATTCTAAAACTGGAAGTTGCTAATGCATCAGCAATTCTCTGTCCCGCCCTTCCGTCACCATATAATATTTCCCGAGGGTAAAATCCGTGTTCTATTTGCTTTACAATTGCTGCCTTGATTTTTTCTTTATTGTGATTAACGTTCATGACATTACTACCCTGCACTCTGCCTTCCTGTCTTGAACCAATATTTACAACAGGAATTCCCAGAAATGAACATTCCCGAATCCCAGTACTTGAATTGCCTACGAGACATTTTGATTTTCTCAACAATCGCAAAAAATCCTCCGGCTCCATGTTTTTAAAAAAATGGATTTTCGAATCCTGATGTTTTTCTCTGAATGCACGAATACCTTTAGAGGTTCCATCAGATCCTGCATCCACGTTCGGCCAAAACCATAAACAAGAAATATCCAATTCGAGTACCGCATGCAAAGTACGTTCTACTTGTACTCTGGCATCTTCGTATTCATTTGTAACCGGATGCTGCAATACCACTATAAAATTTTCACTATCTAATTTTTCAGTTCCTACTCCTCCATATTTTTTTATTGGATTAAAATCTGCTATTTTCTCTTTAGCAATTTCATCTGCCATATCAATCGAAGGGCAACCCGTAACAATAACATACTCCGGATCTTCACCTAATTTGACAACCCGTTCAAAAGCATCCTGTGATGATACCAGGTGTAGGTCTGACAATTTGGTAATTGCATGTCGCACTTTTTCATCAATGCTCCCCGTTACTTCGCCGCCTTGTATGTGAATCAACGGAATGTTCATGTAACTCGCAGCAACCGCCGTTGCCATGGTTTCAAAACGATCGGCAATGGTAACAACCGCATCAGGTTTTAAATTTTCGAATACAGTTGCCAATTCTAAAATACCAAGTCCTGTTGTTTTTGCTTGTGCTGTCAAATTTTCTCCTTCGAGTACATTAAAAACTTTTGCTGCAATTTGAAACCCATCTTGTTCAATGTATTTATAAGCTGTACCATACCGGTCCAGCAAAGCAGATGCAGCAACAACGAGTTGTAATTCCAATTCAGGATGTGCGTTTATTGCTGTTAATGCAGATTTGATCCTGCTGTAACTCGGTCTTGCCGTAATGACCACACATATCTTTCGCTTATCCATGTCTGACATCGTTCCAATTGATGAAATCGTATTTTGACAAATCGCGGAGCAACACCATTCCGATCAGTTTTTCAAATTCACCGGATGGAATCCCATGTCCTGCCGGTTTTTTTGATTCAAGATCTTCTTTTGAAATGATGTGTTCTTTTTTGAGATCCTTATTTACTGCAAGAGACTGACCGAAATTTTTTTTCATGTCAGCAAATCGGGAAACATTATTTTTCAAATCATTTTTCTCTAAACCTTTTTCGACAAATGTTATGGCCTCAACCAATTCGAAAACTTCATCTATGATCAATGATGCTTTGGAATCCGGTCCGAACATGTTTTTATCAAAGGTCACATGAAATTCCAAAAGTTCAGCTCCCAAAGCCACCGCCGCGATACCGCTGTAAATGCAAGCACTATGATCTGAAAATCCAACCGGTAAATTAAATCGTTGCTTCATCTCCGGTATTAATCTTAATCCAAGTTGTTCAGGAGGGCAAGGATATGCTGTAGTGCACTGCAAAAGGGAAATGTTATTGTGATATTTCTGAACATACTTAATAGCTGCTTCCAATTCACTCCAGCTGCTCATTCCACTGGAAAGAATGACCGGTTTTTTTGTGGATGCAGCCCTATGGATCAACAACAAATCAGAAATACTTCCCGATCCGATTTTGTACCTCGACACATTTAAATCTTCCAGCAATTCAACGGCTGCTATAGAAAACGGAGTCGCCAAAAATTCTAAGTGCTTCTCTTCACAATGCTGTTTGATTTCTTTCCATTGATCTTTGGTAAATTCCATTCGCTTCCAATACTCTTTGCGCGTTTTATCCACGTAAGAAAACGGAACTCTGAATTGTTCGAACTCACTACTTTCGGCTTCCGCAATATGCACCTGGAATTTTATAGTTTGAATTCCGGTTTCAGCCAGAGCGTCGATATAGGAATGCAAAATCCCAAGGCTGCCATCATGGGCCTGTGCGATTTCTGCTATAAGCTGGGTTTTCATTCTTTATTCTATGTGACTTTAGTCAATAGTCAATTTTTAATTTCTGGTACTGACATTTCTCTCTTCACTTACAATTGACTGAAGTCAATTGTCTTCTAAACTACATTTAGCTTTACTCAATTATTTGTACTTCCACAATTGGCTAAAGCCAATTGTAATTGAACCTAATTTCAATCTAGCTAAACAAATAATTAATTCTATCTCTCAATTACAATTGATTTCAGTCAATTGTCTTCCATACTTCAATAGTTCTAATTCCACATCTTCCAACAATTGACTAAAGTCAATTGTAATTGAAAATGATTTATTTAAAACCAATTACTATTTTTAAAACTACACTTGGCTAAAGCCATTTATAATTAGATTTACTTCGCTAACGGATGAAATTCGCCTACCAAACCTATTACCTTTGCATTTCGAATGTCATGCACAGTTTGAATTGATCTTCTTGCTTCTTCCAAACCAAATCCATTACCCTTTAATATTTCCTGATAAGATACGGTATGCAAATCTGTAAATCCTTCGCTGAATTCAAATTCTACGCCATCAATATCCAATCTCCTGAAGGTTTTCTTTCCTGAATTTAAAATCTCCTTTGGCAATGTTTCTTCATTGATACTTAAAAAATACTTCACCCTTGCTTTTTCAAATTCCAAAAAACCGGCAACGCGGTCCTTTTCGTGAATATGAACTATATTTTTTTGAACATCTCCGAACAACCATCCCAATAAATCATAAAAGTGCACTCCAATATTCGTTGCAATTCCTCCTGATTTACTGATGTCTCCTTTCCAGGAACTGTAATACCATTTCCCTCTTGAAGTGATATATACCAGATCGACTTCGTACTTTGATTTTTTATTTTCCTGCATCAAGCGGTTTCGCAGTTCAATTACTTTTGGGTGCACCCGGAGTTGCAAAATATTAAAAACTCTTTTACCCGTTTCCACTTCCATTTCTTTTAGAGCATCGATGTTCCAAGGATTCAACACCAGTGGCTTTTCACAGATCACATCTGCACCCAATCGCAATCCGAAACGAATGTGTGCATCGTGTAAATAATTTGGCGAACAAACACTCAGGTAGTCAATTCCTAAACCTTTCCGCTTGAGTTTTTCAAGATGGCGGTCGAAACGTTCAAACTCAGTAAAGAAATCCGCGGCCGGAAAATAATTGTCCATGACCCCGACCGAATCATTCTTATCCAGAGCGGCGACAAGTTCATTGCCTGTTTCCTTAATGGCTTTCATGTGTCTTGGAGCAACATATCCACCGGCTCCTACTAATGCAAATCTTTTGATCATGACAGTTTCATGACTTTTGAATTATGTAATTTATATTTTTCTCCTGACTCAGGACAGGTTGCTATTCCTTCTTCACTGAATTTCAATTTATGTCCATATTCACTCATCCAACCCGTTTGCCTTGCCGGATTTCCAATAACCAATGCATAGTCTGCAACTTCTTTAGTGACCACTGCACCTGCACCGATGAAAGCAAATTCACCGATATCATTCCCACAGACTATAGTTGCATTCGCACCAATAGTTGCACCTCTTTTTACGCGGGTGTTTGCATATTCATTTTTCCGGTTGATTGCAGATCGTGGATTGATGACATTGGTAAATACCATAGAAGGTCCAAGGAACACATCATCTTCACAAATGACACCGGTATAGATAGACACATTGTTTTGTACTTTGACATTGTTGCCCAGTACAACCTCCGGTGATATCACTACATTCTGACCAATGTTGCACTGTTTACCAATTTTAGCATTCGGCATCACATGGCTGAAATGCCAGATCTTTGTTCCATCTCCAATAGAACAACCTTCATCAATTACTGCTGTTGGATGCGCAAAAAATGATTCCATCAGTCAAACTATTTTGAATAAAAAGAATGTACAGCGTCTATAATGATATTCTGTATCTCGGGATTCAATTCGGTATGCATGGGTAATGAAATCACCTCCTCACTGAGTTGTTCTGTAACGGGCAGAAACATATTTTCACTACTGTACTTTTCATATGCCTTTTGCTTATAAAGAGGTACCGGATAATAAATAGCATTGGGAATTCCTTTTTGATCCAGATGCGCTTTTAATGCATCCCTGCTTCCATCGAGCACTCTCAACGTGTATTGGTGAAATACATGGGTGGAATTTGCATTTCGAAACGGCGTGACCAGGTTTTCCATTTTTGCAAATGCAGCATCATAATAATCAGCAGCTGCTCTTCTTTTTGCTGCGTATTCATTAAGGTATTTCAATTTTACATCGAGGATTGCTGCTTGAATGGCGTCCAGCCTGGAATTCACTCCGACCACATCATGATAGTATCTTGTAGATCCCTGACCATGATTAGCAATCATTCTCATTTTGTTGGCTAAATTATCATTATTGGTAAAGAGTGCTCCACCGTCACCGTAACAACCAAGATTTTTCGAAGGGAAAAAAGATGTACTGCCAATGTCGGCGATAGTTCCTGCCTTCTTTACCGTTCCGTTTTTAAATGTGTAATCAGATCCAATGGCCTGTGCATTGTCTTCCACAACATGCAATCGATGATCTTCAGCAATTTTCATGATGGCTTCCATACGGGCACATTGACCAAACAAATGAACCGGAACGATGGCTTTCGTTTTTGATGTGATGCTTGATCTGACTTCATCCACATTGACATTAAAATCATCGGGATACACATCTACCATTACAGGTTTTAGTTTAAGCAGAGCGATGACTTCTGCTGTGGCTACATAAGTGAATGCAGGAAGTATGACTTCATCTCCAGGCTGAAGATCAAGGGCCATCAATGCAATCTGCAATGAATCTGTACCATTCGCACATGGGATCACATGTTTTACCTGAAGATAATTTTGCAAATTTTCCCTGAATGCATTTACGGTTGGTCCGCCAATAAACATTGTTGAATCCAATACCTCGTGAATCGCCTGATCGATTTCATTTTTTATTTTGGCGTATTGTCCGCCGAGATCAACCATGTGTAATTTCATATCATCAATTATTAATTGTTAATGGTTAATTTTAAATTGAATTTAATGTCTGCCAATACTGATATATTTAAAACCAAGTTCTTTCATCTTTTCATGTTCAAAAAGATTCCTTCCGTCAAAAATGATATGTTGATTCATCAAAGATTTCATTTTATCAAAATCAGGAGATCTGAACACATTCCACTCTGTGATCAATGCAAGTGCATCAGCGTTTTGCAATGCTTCATACATATCATGGGCAAAATGAATTTTATCACCAAAGATGGAACGCGTGTGTTTCATGGCCTCAGGATCATACGCGCTAATGCTTGCTCCTTTGCTCAACAGATCCTGTATAATTTCAAGAGCAGGTGCTTCACGGATATCATCAGTATTTGGTTTAAAGGCAAGTCCCCAGACTGCAATTTTTTTTGAGCTCAGGCTTTCCTTAAAATGATCCTGGATTTTTGTACTCAATCGTTTCTTTTGTTTCTCATTTACCTGCATGACTGCGTTGAGAATTTTGAATTCATAGTCATGTTGTTCTGAAGTATGAAACAAGGCTTTTACATCTTTCGGGAAACATGATCCTCCGTATCCCACACCGGGAAATAAAAACCGCTTTCCGATTCTGGTATCACTGCCCATGCCCATACGTACCATATCGACATTTGCTCCTGTCAGATCGCATAAATTCGCGATTTCATTCATAAAACTTATCCGTGCAGCAAGGTAAGCATTGGCTGCATACTTTGTAAGTTCAGCGCTTCTCCAATCCATAATGTAAATAGGATTGCCTTGTCTTACGAATGGCTCATACAAATCCGACATTTTCTCGCTGGCTTTTTCCGACTCACTTCCGATGACTACGCGATCCGGTTTTAAAAAATCTTCGACAGCAACTCCCTCTCTTAAAAATTCAGGATTTGAAACAACATCAAAATATTTATGATCGAGATTTTTACTGATTATTTTTTCAACCTTCTCGGCTGTTCCAACAGGCACCGTGCTCTTGTTTACAACTATTGTATACTTAGTGATGAGATGCGAAATCTTTTCTGCTACGTCCAGGACATAACTCAGATCGGCGGAACCATCTTCTCCAGAAGGCGTTGGAAGTGCGAGAAAAATAATCTCAGCATGTTCCACTGCATGTTTGAGATCCGTTGTGAATTGCAACCTGGATTCCTTTACATTTCTTTCAAACAACAGGTCGAGACCTGGTTCATAAATCGGAATGATCCCGGCTTGAAGATTTTTTATCTTTTCTTCATTTATGTCGAGGCAGATTACGTCATTTCCTGTTTCCGCAAAACAAGTGCCTGTGACTAAGCCTACATAACCGGTACCAATGATTGTGATTTTCATTTTAAATATTCTATTCTCTGAACTCTGAGATAAATCTTTATTCTAAAAGCATTTATTAATCAATTTGCAATTCTAAATTTTACAGTCTCCAATACGTTATCCCGTTTTCAGGTCTTTTGTATAAACCTTTCAAATCAATAAGCACAGGATCTTTTTTCATCATCGTTGCAAAATGCTGTGGATTTAAACTTTTAAATTCGTCATGCGCCACGGCAACAATCACTGCATCATAATCATGATCCGGATTGTCGATGATCCGGATATCATATTCGTGCTGGACTTCATCTTTATCCGCATGGGGGTCACTGACATCCACCTGTACTGAGTAACCGCGCAATTCATTATACAACTCTGCAACTTTTGAATTCCTGATATCGGATACATTTTCCTTAAAGGTTATTCCATTGATCAACACTTTGCATTCGCTGGGATTTTTCCCTTTTCCAATCAAGAGCTGGACTAATTTCTTTGCAATAAAAGCCGGCATCCGGTCATTGATTCTTCTTCCACTTAATATGACTTCAGGATCGTATCCGAGTTTTTTTGATTTATGCAATAGATAATAAGGATCTACTCCTATACAATGCCCACCAACAAGTCCCGGTGAAAATTTTAAAAAATTCCATTTTGTACCTGCAGCTTCCAGAACTTCCCTGGTATCAATACCCATGCGGTCAAAAATTATTGCCAGCTCATTCATAAACGAAATATTTAAATCGCGCTGACTGTTTTCTATAACCTTGGCAGCCTCCGCCACTTTTATACTCGTGGCTTTATAAACTCCCGGTTCTATAATGGCACTGTAAATTTTTGCAATTTCTTCCAAAGCTTCTGCATCATTTCCCGATACAATTTTCAAAATGCTTTGCAACGGCTTGGTCTTATCACCGGGATTAATCCGTTCCGGTGAATATCCCAATTTAAAATCCTTTGAAAATTCCAATTCAGATTCACTTGTTAGAATCGGTAAACAATCTTCTTCTGTACATCCCGGATATACGGTAGATTCATAAATTACATAATCTCCTTTTTTTAAAACCTTTCCAACGGTATGTGAGGCAGATTGAATGGGTTTCAAGTCGGGTACTTTGTGTTCGTCAACCGGCGTAGGCACTGCGACAATAAAAAAATGCGCTTCTCTGAGTTTGTCGAGTTTAGTAGTAAATTCTATATCTGCATCTTTGAAATCTTCTGCGGTCAATTCACGGGATGGATCCTGATGATTGCGCATCATATCGATTCGTGCCTCATTAATATCAAAGCCAATCACCTTAAACTTTTTTGCAAATGCGAGTGCTAATGGCAATCCTACATATCCCAATCCTATGACTGCCAGTTTTTTTTCTTTGCTGACTAACTGCGTATACATATTCCTATTCCTTATTGGACCACAATAACAATGGTTCCTGTTCTTTTAAAATTTTTATAATATTCTTATCTTCCCGTTGTTCAAAAAGTCTTATGCGTATTTTACGTTGAATCAGTTGTTCGGCTTTTCCAATGAGATTCAACAAATACTTCTGATTTAAATGTCCGATAAAAATCAAATCAATAAATTGACTGTCTTTCCCTTTGCTAAAATCACCGGAGAGATAGACCTCATCCACTTCACCCAATCGTTCGATTACTTTTTCAATAATCTGATCAATGCCCAGATGCTTTAAGAGAATATTGTGTACTTCATTATAAAGCGGATGTGAAGTATTGGCTTTAAAATATTTTTTATTTCCGCGGGTTTCGGAAGACAACATTCCTGCTTTTTCCAACCGGTTTAGTTCTATGCGTATTCCGTTCGTTGATTCTCCAAACTCCGTTTCAAGACTTCTAAGATATGCGGTGGTATTGCTATTGAGAAAGAACTTCAGCAACAGCTTTATTCTCGTTTTAGATGATATGAGGGTTTCAATCATAATTGAGCAACAAAATTACTCATTTTTGATGAAAATATAATGGTGAAATTGCTTTTTTATTTTCCCAAAAGATGAAGTTAAAGAAAGGCAGGATGATTGAAAGAACGGCAGAATGACGGAAAAGATTATTAAAGGATAATGCTAAAATAAAGTGACTAAGACAGTTGTTCCCTTAAAAATTTACGAATGAGGATGAATCCGCAACCTATTATTAATCCATAGAACAAAGCCAGTACAATTGCTTTCAGCCAGCTTTGCTGAATTACTTTTAACGGAATGATGGGAAGATCAATGGCTTGAATAAAAGGAGTCCGCGTTTCAAGAGAGAAGGACGCGATTTCTCTATTTTTAAGAGCCTCTCCATACACCATCTGGAGCATTCTGATTTCCTGATCCAGAATGGTCTTGGGTACCTCCTCCTGATACAACCATGTTGCGCGATAACTATCTTTAATTCCTGCAAGTTTATATTGTTTGTTTTCAATCAGTGTTTTCAATGAATCCGTTTTATGCTTTATATCGTTGTAGGTCTCTCTTTGTTTTTCAATCATCTTATCGATATAAAAATTACTCATTTCATTGTAAAGCCGGTTTGCCAATTCATAGGTGACTTCTTCCTGTGTGAATTGCACCTGTAATTTCATAATGGCAGTTTTCTCACTGACTTCAGTAGAAAGTGTTTCCAAAAACAAAGAAGAAAAAACTTTTTCTGCTATGCGTCTTGATTTTGCAAGTTCCAGAATCTTTTGAAGATTGATGTCTGTACCGATACCCAACAATCCGCTAAATTGTCCTAAACTGCCTCCTAATCCCGATGCTGTATTCTGTTCTTCATTGATCATGAAACTTACTTCCGCTTCAAAGACCTTCTTTGATACCCACCGTGTGTAAACTCCCAAGGTCAGGCTAAACAACAGACATACAACAAGTAATTTCTTATGCACTTTGATTTCTTCAAGGCAGGACTGAATCCCGGAGACCAGTTCCTTAAAACTTACATATTCTGATTTAACCGCTTGTTGTCCGGAATCCATATGATGAGTCATTCATATGCAAAAATAGATTAATTTGTAAGAATTTAGAGGTGTTTGTTGAATTGAAGGACCCACATGCCTTCAAGTGAGGGACAAATTTACCATCAAGCGAGACGCTTGAAGGAACAACATGTCTTCAAGCAGGGACCAACATGCCTTCAAGCGGGGACGCTTGAAGGAACAGCATGACTTCAAGCAGGGACGCTGGAAGGAACAAGTGTGTTTCACAGGACATTTTCTGTTTTCAAATTTTACCTTTCATTTTATCCTGGACCCGACTAAATTTATATCTGCATAGGCCCAACTTGTCTTTAGTTCTTTTTCTATTTGAGAGACGGCTTTGACATCTTTTTTCTTTTGGTAAGCAAGTCTTAAACCATGGAGTGCCCAACCATTGTGAGGCCACCAGGTCAAATCCTTTTTATAACTTTCAATGGCATCATCCAATTTTCCTGCTTCTATTTGAACTGCTCCGAGGTGAAGTCTTACGGAGAAAAACCAATCCGGGGGTTCATTGTAATTGAGTGCATCTTCCAAAGTTGTTGCTTCTTTCAATAATGTGATACTGGTATCAAAAGATGATTCGCTTGCCAATATTTCAGCCCTCAGTAATTTTGACGCAATGTCTACAACCGAAGCTACTGAATTGATTAACCAAATGGTGATTTCTTTCAAACTGGTATCTTTTGACATCAACTCCAGTGTGTCGCATTCCTTTTTTGCATTTTCAATATCTGCTTTTCCTAAATAAGCCCAACCCCTTGCGTAGTGTCTGATCGCTTCGGGATACTTCAACTCCTTATTGGCATTATTCATTCTCAATATTTCATCCCACATCCCAAATTTGATTTTTACAAAATAGGGAATGACATAATAATGTTGGAGCGTTCCCCAAACCGGATCTTTCATCAAGTCCTGATCGGCATGATCACTTACTTTTTGCGCTGCCATGATTGCCCAATCCCTCTTGCCTTCCATAGTCGCTGTCGCTGCCAGGAAATGATAATTGTGCGGATAATATGCCAACGGATAAACTCCTTGCGCATGGCATGAACTCACATATTGACTATCTATATTCACAGCATTCAAATTGGCAATAGAACCTTTATGATATTCTCCAGTCCGGATATATATATGTGAAGGCATATGCACCAGATGTCCGGAAGCAGGTATTAGACCATTGTCAAAAAGGGAAGCTGAACGGTTACCTCTTTCCGGAGAAAAGGAAGCTTCGACTGCATGAATGTAAAAATGATTGACCCCAGGATGTTCAGGATATTTATTCAACAACTTTTCCAGAATAACAATAATCTCCGGAGTCCATTCTTTGGGATTCCCTAGCTTGTCCCACAAATCCCAGGGATGTAAGTCCATAATAGATTCCGCATATAAGGCGGCGATTTCAGGATCATCAGGATATTTTAGATAGAGTTGTTTCATGGAAATAGAATACATACTGTCAAGATGGCCGCGATTATCGATAGGTTCTTTTACATATCGAGTCGACAAAGATTTGATCATTTCAATTTCTTTTTCTGTAGCGTATGCTGAGAGGCTCATTGCTTTTTGAATTGCTGAATATGCCCTTTCATAATTATCGGGCTCCATTCCACCATTGTAATTTGGTCCCAAAACATAAGCAAAACCCCAGTAACACATTGCACAATTTGAATCCAGTTTTGTGGCATAATGAAACGACCTCGCTGCTTCCGCATGATTAAATGCATAAGATAAAATCAAACCCTGATTAAAATACTTTTGCGCTTCTTCACTTGCAGTGCTGATTTTATATTGCAAACTGCCCAGGCCCTCAAATAAAGGTGCTTTATTGTCTGATTTATACCAAGCTGCATCGGTAGTTTTTGCAGCACACATAGCCAAGCGCAATTCTTCTGATGAAGGTTTTTTTATTTCTTGCTTACTACGACAGGAGATCATCCATATCAAACACAAACACATCAATGTACTTTTCATAATTCTGCATTTAATTATTTGTTGTTTATACCGAAAAGAACTAAAAGATACAAATCTGTTGGATTACATGAACAAAATTAACTTCCACAAACTGCGGATTAAAATATGTGGAATCCCATATTCATGGGATGATGCTGTAGACAATGGATAATGATTAATGGTAAATTGTCAATGAATAAAAAAAATTAGTTTTCCAAATCCAAATTCAGCTTGACTCCGTAAATAGCTTGTACTTAAAAACAAAACAAACATGAAAAAGCTAATTTACCTTCTACTCTCTATGAGCCCTATGAGTCTGACAATTCCTGGATGCTCCCCGGGAAACATGCATGAAGCCGAGAAAGCAACTATTCGCAAGGCTTACGAAGCCCTATCCGCCAAAGATTTCAATACCTTCGCGAGTCTTTGCACCGATGATTTTACTGAACTCAGCCTCGGTCCTCAGCCTATTAAAGGAGTACAAAATGCAATCAACCAGTACAAGATGTTTTTTGCAGCATTTCCGGATTTCAAAGCCGAAGTCACTGAAATTGCTCCTGCCGGTAAAAACCAATATTTTCTCAAAGTTCATTTAACAGGAACCAATACAGGCAGCTTTATGAATCTGCCTCCAACCTCTAAACACATTGATCTCTGGAATATGGATATTGTAGAATTAAACGATGCAGGCAAAGCCATTTCGCATTGGGTCGCCAATCCAAATCTTGTAATGAGTGCGATAGGATATGGATCTTATGCAAATCCAACGACTTCAGTGATCATGGCTGCATATGAGGCTTTTGGTAAAAAGGATTTACCTGGTGTACTAAACCTTTGCAGTGATGATGTAGTCTTTGAAGTGCATGATATTTCCCTGGATTCGAAAGCCAACATTTATAAAGGAAAAGATGGTGTTTCAAAATTTTTTCAGGACTTGGGTACTAAAGTTACTTATACCATTTTTCAACCATCGCGATTTCTGGCTGACGGGGATGATATTACCATATTGGTTCATGCAGAATTCAAACAAAATTCAACCGGAAAAAACTTTGCTGCCAACTATGAGCATTACTTTAAAGTTGTAAATGGTAAAATTGTTTCGTTCAAAGGAGTTTCTGATTTTCCAAAATCACTTTAGCAGAGTTTGGCGTCATGAACGGATTGCAGTCTTTTAATTTCCGAAGTTGTTCTTCATAAACATGTGTAGCCGGAGGGGCTTTTAGAATTGCATAAATTATTATAATAAATTCATTATTCAAATAAAATATGAAAAAGAAGATTCAAACTATAGTCTATTTATTGTTTGTCGGTACATCCGTTTTATTTTCTCAGGAGAAGAAAGCCGGTAAGATTGTCACCGAGTATTTCTCTTATCTTGATTCAGGAAATAGTGAAGCTGTTAGTCGGCTACTTACTGAAGATTTTAAAGCATGGGCTCCCTTCGCTCCAGGGACACTTGACAAAAAAACCTGGATGGGCGCTGTTGCAGGATTTCATTCCGCATTTCCGGATTTAAGACACGAAGTTCTAAATTGGTTTGCAGATGATCAACTCATTGCTGCACGAACTGTGTTCACCGGCACCAATACAGGTTCGCTCATGGGAAACCCGGCGACAGGAAATAAAGTGAAGATTACGATTACTTCTATTTTTGAACTTGATGGAAAAGGCAAAATCAAATCCCTGGATGTAAAATTTGACAATAAATCTTTTGAATCGCAGCTTATGGCCGGACTTCCAGGTGCTAAAATGACAGCCGAAAAAACAGTACGCGATTTATTTGCAGTCATGGATGCCGGAGAAACAGACAAGTTCGCCAACTATTGCAGTCCGGACTTCACAATTTCAAATCCATTTTTATCTGCACCCTCTCCGATTGGTGCATTTAAGGGAATTATTCAGTCTCAAAAAACCGCCTTTCCGGATTTGAAACATCAGGTGTTAGAAATGACAAGTGATGGAAAATTTGTCACCACACGCGGAATGTTTACAGGCACAAACACCGGATCTATGATGGGGAATCCGCCAACCGGAAATAAAGTGAACCTTCCTTTTTTAGTTTTAGACGAATTGGATGCAAAAGGTAAAATCAAAATGCGCAATGTGCAATTTGATGTAAAATCATTTGAGAGTCAGTTGATGGCAGGAATAAATCCGAATGCGGTCATTGAAACAAACATTAGAGCCATGTTTGCCGCAGCAGATCAAGGAGACATTGATCATTTTTTAAGTTATTGGTCAGACCATTCCCATCCATATTTTTTAGGTGTTGAAAATACCCGCGATGAAGTGAAGCAAAGAATTCTTGATTTTAAAAAGGGTTTCCCTGATGTCAAGCGCTCAGTTGATGAATTAATCATTTCAGGAAACAAGGTTATTGTCCGTGGTGTACTTACAGGTACCAACAAAGGAAGTTTCATGGGCAAGCCCGCAACGAACAAGCCAATTCGAGTTACCTGGCTTGGTTTGTATCACTTTAAACAAGACGGTAAAATTGAAAATGGGTGGGTAGAATTTGATTCAGCTACCATGCAAAATCAACTCAATAAAAAACCGATGACAAAAAAGGGAAGTAAGTAGAATATCCTTAGACCTGAAGTTTGAGATCTAAGATTGTTTTCACATTCGAATCAGAATCAAGATTAATACCATGAAATTCTAAAAACCGCTGAATGATTTATTGTGAATCTAAATATTTTCAAGCTTGCAGGCAAGAATTTAGATCTCATAGTTCATCCTGATAAAATCGGAACTCATAGTTTAATGTATAATTCTTAATCTTTAATTTTTAATTCATTTCGTTATGCGCATGATGTTAAAATGTTCTCTCGATGTTGCGGTTTCCAATCAAGCCATTCTAAATGGAACACTGCCGAATGTAATCGAAAAACTGATGTCCATTACAAAACCGGAATCCGCTTATTTTACTGCAGATGGTGGGACCCGCACCATTTATTTGTTTTTTGACATGAAGGATTCTTCAGAAATGCCCCCGATCGGTGAATTGATGTGGATCAATCTCGGTGGCAAAGTAGAAGTTCAACCGGTAATGAACAAGGAAGAATTGCAAAAAGGACTTACCGAATTTATGAAGGGAGCTTAAATTTTTTTGTTTCTATTGGAAATGCTGGGGATGCTGTGCATCCCCTTTTTTATTATGTGTTTAAACGGGTTTGGAAAATTCCCCGTTCTTATTTTTTCGTACAATCATTCCTTCGCGAATTCATTCATTCGTAAAAAGCGATGTCCGCTGAACATCGCTTCTAAATTTCGCCCTTTCAGCGATGCCCGTTGAACATCGCTTTTAAATTTCGCCCTTTCAGGGCTTCCTTAATGAAATTAAAATTTCATAAACAGTTTCTGGGATGGCGTATTCTTTCCATCGGCATATTCGATGATATACATTCCATTCGTAAGTTTGCTTACATCCAATTTCGAGGTTTCTTCATGGACGTTTCTAATTTCTGAAATCAATTTACCTTGCAAATTGATAATTCGCAGATTGGAATTTGAATTCAAATTTAAATTTTCAATAGTTACGTATAATATTTCTTCAACCGGATTGGGTTGAATTTCGAAAACTGATTTTGAATTCAGATTCTTATTAGAGGTAAGACATACCCAGCGATTGATAAATCCTTCTCCTCCGGAATACAGATCACAGGATATGGTGCCGCAAGAATCATAAGCCTCCAGCGCCCAAATAATTTGTGGTGGATGATTCGTACTCGACCAATTGCTGCCATTCCATTCGCCAACTCCTTTCAATAATGTAGTTCCCATTTTTGTGATTGCACCACCTGCATATAACTTGTTGTTGTACTTCATAAAATCATGCACTGCATCAATGGTATCCGGCAGATCGCCGCCGGGAGTGGCAAGCCAATTGCTGCCGTTCCAGCTTGCGAGATGCTGGGTCATTGGGAGATTGTCTGCGTTTAAAAAATGTCCGCCCACTATTAGATTTCCGCTATATACATATTGTGCTGCGACTCCATTGTATGGAACATTATTTACAAGATTTATTCCGCTGCCATTATTCATCCACACACTTCCATTCCATCTTGCAGTATTTAAATGCGGACTACTGAATGTACCCGCTGCATACAACTGTCCTCCGAATTCCCTTAAGGTATAAATAGGTCCATTAAAAATATTACTCAGCGAATTGAAGTTGCTGTTCCAGGTACTGCCATTCCATTGTGCAATATTATTTGTGACTAAAGAAGAAGTCAATCCTGCATTTTGAAACGAACCTCCTGCTACCAGACCATTTGCTGTACTCAATAAAGCAGAGACGAAAACACTACCGCTTCCTGTCATACCATTGTCGAGATGACTCCAGGCAGATCCATTCCAGGCTGCAATATTATTTACATTGTTTGTTGTTCCTGCAGTTGTAAATTGTCCTCCCGCATAGAGAATACCGTTATGCACGGCAAGTGCTCTGACAGGACCATTCACACCTGATCCCAATGATGTCCAGCTTGAACCATCCCAGGCCGCAATATTATTCGCAGGAGTTGTGCCAATCTGATTAAACTGACCTGCAACTATTAATTTGCATTGATAAACCACCATGTCATACACAAAGGGTATGCCACTGGCGATGGTTTGCCATGATCTGTTGCCCGATGAACAAGAACCCTGATCGCATAATGTATCTTTTACGGATGAACAATCAAAAATGTAATTGAAACTGCAGCTATCCAATACACCATTGCTGAATGAGACATAATTGACAGTGATCGCGTACAGGGTTGAACCTGTAACACAAAAAGTTCCCGGATTGATTGTTCCGTTTGGAATAAATCCGGAGTTGTACGTCAATGAAAAATTTTGTGGTCCGTTTGAAGTTGAACTCCATCCATTTCCAGGAACTATTGAAGTAAAAGAACCTGAACTCAACTGCAGATTGATTTCCACAAAACAATTTGTGCTGGGTATTTGTCCCTGAATACCGTAACAACACAAGCCCGGGTTCACTGAATTTTGATTGATCACATTGGTCAATGAATCACAGTTACAAGGCTTTTGAACATCCGGACAATCAAAGGTATATTTGAATGTACAGGTATCCTTTACCCCATTGTTTGTAAAAATATAATTCACTGAGATCATATAGACTGTCGCCCCGGTAACACAAAAACTCGCCGGATCTATTGTACCAGATGGAATAAACCCTGAATTGTGATTCAGTGTAAAATTCTGCGAACCGTTTGAATTCGCACTCCAACCTGTTGCCGGTATGATATTTGTAAAACTGCCCGCACTCAATTGCACACTGATCTGTGTAAAACAATTTGCAGTAGGTACTTCTCCTTCGATATCATAACAACACATTCCGGGAGTTGCGGAAAATTGATTTACATTATTACTCAGTGAATCGCAATTACAAACCTTGGGTACATTTGGACAATCAAAAGTATATTTAAATGTACAGGTATCCTTAACTCCATTGTTGTTGAAAAAATAATTTACGGTGATCATATAAAATGTCGATCCCGTTACACAAAAACTTGCCGGATTGATAGTGCCTGAAGGAATGAATCCAGAGTTGTGGGTCAACGTGAAACTCTGCGCCCCGTTTGAAGTATGAGACCAACCAACTCCATTCTGAATGTTTGTAAATCCTCCTGAACTCAACAATACCTGTATCGACGTAAAACAGTTTGAAGTGGGAACACTGCCCTGCAAATTATAACAGCACAATCCCGGAACGACTGAAGTCTGATTTACAAAGTTGGTTAAGGAATCACAATTGCAGGGTTTTGGAGGAGACGGACAATCAAAGGTATACTTGAACGAACAGGAATCTTTTAACCCATTGTTTTTGGTATAAATATAATTTACCGTAATCATGTAAACCGTTGCACCCGTTACGCAAAAACTTGCCGGAATGATTGTACCGGAAGGCACGAAGCCTGAGCTGTGATTCAGCGTAAAATATTGCGTACTGTTTGAAGTGTGAGACCATCCCGGACCATTCTGAATGTTTGTGAAATTTCCTGCACTCAGGAAAACATGTATCTGTGAATAACAATTTGCTGTAGGAACTTCCCCTTCGATATCATAACAACATAAACCCGGCACGACGGAAGTCTGATTCACCGCATTGGTCAATGAATCACAGTTGCAAGGCTTTGGTGGTGCGGGACAATCAAATACATAATTAAATTTACAAGAATCTTTTTTCCCATTGCTGATGAAATAATAATTCACACTGATTGTATAAGAAACTGACCCGGTAACACAGAATGTTGCCGGATTGATAGTGCCCGTCGGAACAAAACCAGAATTATGATTTAAAGTGAAATTCTTTAGTCCATTAGTGAGTGCACTCCATCCTGTTGCGGTAACAATATTTGTAAAACTACCTGAACTTAAAGTCACACCAATTGATGTAAAACAATTGTTTACAGGAACGGTCCCCTGGATTGCATAACAGCAAAGACCAGGATTTATTGATACAGGTGTCACTTTATTGGTGAGTGAGTCGCAATTGCAAGGTTTTGGTTGTGGTGGACAATCTCTTACAAATGATTTCTTACAGGAATCCAGTATCATTCCATTGTTGTCATAATAATTAGCAGTAATTGTAAAAGGATTCGTAGCTCCCGATACACAAAACGATCCCGGATTAATTGGTCCTGAAGGAATAAACATGGAAGTAGGGATAAAACAAAAACCCTGTGGTGTCACTGAAGCCGTCCAACCCGGATTTGCGACTATGTTACTAAAACTTCCCGAACTCGTTTTAAAGCATATTTGCGAAAAACACTTCGACTTGGTACTGTTGCCTTGGACATCATAACAACAATTCGGTTGTGTCCCGAATGGAAGCAATTGCATCGTTGTCGAATCACAACAATCCGGTGCTGGATTGAAACCAGGACAATCAAAAATGAATTGACTGGTACAACTGTCTTTCCCCTGTGATGTATTGAAATAATAAATGATCTTAACTGTAAGTGGATTGTTCCCGCTTCCAACACAGAATGATCCGGGTATTGTTGAACCTGTTGGAATAAATCCTGAATTATGCCCCAAACTAAATTCCTGTGGTCCACCTGAAATGAGGAAAAAACCCTGACTTGAATTAGCAGAAGTATTGCTGAAGGTACCTGAGCTCAATACTATTTTAATTTGATTGAACAGATTAGCATTGGCATTATCTGTGTGTATATTATAACAGCAAAATGAAGGAAGTGTATGTTGCTTTTCAAGATAGGTAATCAGGGAGTCACAATGTTGCGGTATCGGTGGCTGCTGACAATTAAATGCATATTGAAAGGTACAGGTATCTCCAATTGTAGCAATAGTTTTTACATACCTGACGGTGATGTTATAATTTGCAGCGTTGCTTACACAAAATGATCCTGCATGAAATCTTCCAATTGGAAAAAATCCGGAAGTATGTGCAAACTCAAGGCGCCTCGGGTTGATAAATTGGGCAATCCAACCTGCCGGCAGATCAGGAGTTACATTATTAAAAGTGCCATCACTTAAAATAATTTCCATGGTTTTAAAACAATTGACAGAAGCATTCTGACCGGTTATATCGTAACAACAGGATGAACCTCCTGATGAAATCGGGGTAATCTCGTTTTTTGTAAATGTATCGCAAGCACATGCTCTTGATATGACACAAATAGTATCCAGGCAATTGTTTATGCAGTTTGCTTCTTTAACATTGAGACGTATCGGATAGCAGCCCGGAAGGGTATATCTGATTTTAAGACTATCATTTCCTGTGAAATGCAAACCCTTAAATTTATCTACATCCAACACCCAGTTGAAATCAGTGGATGGACCGCCATTTCCAGTGTAATAGATTAATGCAGTATCCCCAACATTTATCGTATCCGGAGCATTGAAGGTGCAGGTCAAATCGCAGCTAAAATCTTTGCACACAGTATCCTTACAAACACCATTATCAATAATCACACAATAACATCCATCCTGAGGTGGTGCAAAACAAGAACCCGTTCCCAATAAGTTAGAGTTATTGCAAGCAAACCATTGATAGTTGTAATTTGATGGAATTGCACACAATTGGTTTTGGAATTGAACCACCGCTCCTGTAAACGGAACTTGTACAATCACGCTATCCTTACTGCTTGGATTGGTATTGCTGCAATTTTGATCACTAAGACTCTCCAATGTATACGTCGTATTTTGTCTCGGACACACCTGCACTGAAAAATTTGATGAATCACTGGTATAGTTGTTTGGTGTACCGTTTGCATTGATTTGAAAACTAAATGGCGGAGTGCCTAGCAGATTTGCATTCAGGCGAATGCATTCTCCCTGGCAGATCTCATCTTTCGAAAGCGTTAAGATTCCTGTTGGTAATGGGAATACCTGAACATTCACAGCGCAGGTTTCTGGTGCCTGACCAGGTTCCTGAACTATTAGTTGAATGGTACACAAACCGGCATTTAAAAAGCAGGCAACATGTGGGTTTTGAAGGTCGGGATTGGTAATTGTCCCACAACTGATTGACCATTTATATGAGGCATTGGCTGATTTGTTTCCAATGTAAGTCACTGCATGGCAATCGCCCACACAAGCTGTGCTTACGGTTGAAATACAATTTGACTGCGTAAGGGCAGCAGAAGCAAAAAAGAAATTAAATAATGCCACATAAATAAAATAGCGGCATGGGTTCATTACTGAATTATTCATAGCTAGAAAATTTAATTAAGATCGGTCCTGAAATGACCAGCTTGACGAGGTGTTATTGGAAACTGAGCAAATGTAAGCAGGAAATTCGGGATTGCAAAGGAAATTGGAATTTAGGCTGTAGGCTGTAGGCTGTAGGCTGTAGGCTGTAGGAAATAAAGGATTTATCAATTCTTTGTTTAAGGAATCAAGATTAATCTTATCATAAAACACAAATACATTTCCTTAGGGAGGATGGCCCTACTAAACCTTAGAATCCCAAATGCCCACCAACAGGTTAAAGAACTACAGCCTTTCTTTATCTTTATCACTCTAATTCAATATATGAGTTCGAAACAAAGGAATGCTCTGAAATCAAAAGAATCATCGCAATCAACTGATTCTATAAACAGTTCAATCAACTCGGGACTTGGGCGCATCGATCCATGGTTTCAAAAAAAATCCACATGGATCATTGCCCTACTATTATTTGGATGGTTAATCACCAGGGTTTCGCTTTTTACTTCGGTGGTTAATGAACCCATTTATGTTTTGTATCAGTGGGATGATTCCGACAATCGCTTTTTTGATGATTGGGCAAAACGAATTGCAGCTGGTGATGTCCTTGGCAGGGAAGCTTATCATCCTTATCACTCCTGGCATAAAGCATTTGCAGAATACTACTTTCAAAAACATCCTGAAAAAGAACGTGAAATCCTGGAAGCAAATCCAAACAGAGACAGCACCTTTGTGGCCGGAGAGGAATTATGGAATGAATGGTACAGAGGAAATACATTCCATCAGGAACCCTTGTATCCATACTTGCTGGCTGTATTATACAAACTGACCGGAAATGGAGTTTACTGGATGCTCTTTTTACAATGCATCATTGGGCTGATTAGTGGTTTCATTTTATGGAAAATTTCGAAAAAGTATTTTGGGGATACTGTTGCATTCATCTCAGGAATTCTCTACCTGCTTTGCGGCATTATTTTATTTCAGGAAACTGTTTTATTGCGCACCACATGGACGGTATTTTTTACTTTACTCAATATCTGGACATTTGATCTTGCGTTTGAAAAACGAACCCGGAAAAGCTTTTTTATAGCGGGGATTACACTTGCCGCCGGATTCCTGATGCAATCGACAATCTCCTTATTCTTTATTGGAATGATGATCGTCTATGCTTTCCTGGAACGAAAACAGCCTGTAATTCTTTTAAAAAACGGACTTGCAGCATTAGCAGGTTTTATTTTACTTTTTTCACCGGTAATGATACGAAACGCGATAGTCGGTGCACCATTAACCAGCAGTTCCAGTGTTGGTGCCATTACTTTTTTAGCAGCCAATGTTTATGAATCCAACACCGTCAACAACTGGTATCCGGAAAAAGAAAAATGTGCAGAGATTATGGGGCGCAATGACGGAAAATTTCTTCCCGTAGTTTTGGATGCTTTAAAAACTCATCCTTCCATATTTACTTATCTTATAAATATTTGGCAAAAACTCATCTCCATATTCATGGGTGTTGAATTTTCCAGTAATGAGAATTATTATTTTTATAAATCGCAAGTCCCTATATTAGAATACACTCCTATCAAGTTCAGTGTCTTGGCTGCATTTGGATTGGTTGGTTTGCTCTTTGCAATTTATCATCGAAAACAATTCTGGGGATTCTATATTTCAATTTTATTACAATTTGCCGTTTTACTTGGTTTTTATGTTTCCGGACGTCTCCGCACCCCTTTGGCTGCATTGCTCATTCCATTTGTTGCCTATGCTATTGTAGAATGCTTTAGTGTATTCAGAGATAAAAAAACAGGAATGATAAAAATTGCCATCACACTGATCCTGGGTTATTTTCTTTATTACCGCAACATCAGTTTTCGAACACAATTGCGATCAGCCGACATGATTACAGTTTATGATAAATATTACATCCCAAAAATTGAAGACCTTGATGCTCTGAAAGACTGGAAAGCCCTTAGCAAACTTCATTACGAATTTATAAAACGCTTTGAACCCGCTTTTGTAAAAAGTCTTACGATCAAAGATCAATTGGTATATGTTACTGATGTCAGTATCGTCCGATACCTGGCAAGGCACTATGAAATCCAATCACAAGTCTGCGAACTGGCAAATGAAAAAGAATATGCCGAGCGTTACAAAAATCGTTCACAGGAATTGTACGAAATCGTAAAACACTCGGAGCAAAATGCCAAGCTTTGAAGCAGTGAGCAGTGAGCAGTGAGCAGTGAGCAGTGAGCAGTGAGCAGTGAGCAGTGAGCAGTGAGCAGTGAGCAGTGAGCAGTGAGCAGTGAGCAGTGAGCAGTTTAAAAAAAAATTTAATTCTTGTAATTCCAATTAATCAATTAAAAATAATAATTTTTTAACCCAGATTGAATGGCAACTGATCCAAATTATTTGCATCACAAAATCTTCGTAATTCGTATCCCTATGAAATCGAAAAGTAAATCATTAATTAAATAAACAGCGCCCATACGTCCAGCTTTAGTGTTGTCCCGTCTTTTAGCTGATACTCAACATACACTAAACCGAATTTATGGTTGATGCGATAGATTACTTTTGATATCGTCGGATTGTCGGCAAGCGTTACATGTTCTATTTTGGAGGTCTTGATATAAAAAAATCCAAATGGCCAATCGTCCAGTCCGGTTTTTTCAGTTACCTCCCTGGTAAGTGTTTCTCCTTTTTCATTTTGTACAGTGTACTTGGTACCCACGCCATCATTGTATTTACCGATCACCCACTCCTTTCCTTCAGTGAAATAATCCGCATAGCCCTCTGAAGTCACTTTCAATTTGAATTCAAATTTCAATACGTTATCCGGAGTTAAGGTATAGGTAGTATCGAACTTATAGTACGACGCCAACTGTGTCAAAGTCGTCAGTGTCTTAATCTTTAATGAATCTGAAAACTGATCCAGATCTACCTGTGCTTCATAGGTCACGACCCCATTGTCCCTGGATTTAACCGTCATGGTTGCTCCTGAAATGAAGGCGGATCCATACTCTCCATAAATGTTTGTCACGCTGGCCGGGACCGTCAAGGCGATGTTCGTGTCACCTCCCAATGCATTGGGAGAGGTATCATCTTTAGAGCAAGAATTGGAAAAGATGAAGATGAACATCAAAAGTAAAAGTGCTGCAAGATTTTTCATAGTCCTATAATTTAATTGATTAATAATACCATATTATCCGAAATCAATTCAAGCATTCATTGGATTTCAAATCTCTTCTGTTTTGTTCAATTAAGAAATGACAACTAACCATTGGTGACGATGACATTAGTCATATCTATTCCATCGAGTTACAAAACAAATTTTGGACATTGCAGTCTTTTTATATCTTTTTTAGAATGATTCTAGAAATTGCTTGCATTGGGAAGGTATAAATCGAACTCTGTGTTAAATATCTAAATATGATTCTGCATTGAAATAATTTTATGATTGCATTTCTAAAATCGAATTTAATTCAAGTGAATTGATCTGATTTAAACTAATTATTACATAAATAAAAA
>JBGAWX010000089.1:0-11899 GCA_044227375.1 Saprospiraceae bacterium | reverse complement strand
GCTGCACTAAAGGTTTAACTAGACTCCCCTTCTATTATTAGCATTAGATAAACGTCGCAGTTTGTAAGATTTCAAATAAAATGGGAAATGAGTGATTTAGATTAAGAGTATATTTTAAATTGAATATCATAAACATCACCATTATATATGGACATCCTTCAAACCAATCAAAAAGGACCCCAAACAATTGCTTTAATTAAATCAAATCAACATCATTCCCGGCCTAACTGATTTGAATCGAAAAATCAAGTCGGTACCGTGGAAAATCCCCTCTTTTTCTCCCCGGCATATTCCTTATTGTCCAATTAAATAGCACAAAACCAATTGGTTAGATATTATTTTAAAGTATAATCTTATTGGCATAATAATTGCATGAAATAGGCTAAGTCTTAAAAAATGTTAACTACAACTCGGGATCCCTCGAGGCTCGTATATTTCTTGTGCAATTCCACATTGCTAAACTATATAGGAGCTTCCATCAATCAACTTCTCACTGAGGGATTGATCTCGCACTTCATTTCATTTAAGTATGTATCATTTCGGGGAATAAAATTTCCATTCCCAAACACTTCTCATGCAATTGAAGTCATATCGATTTGTAGACCGGATAGATTCTTAAAACGATTTAATGAATACAGTTTAATTCGCGAGCACCCTAATTCATTTTTATTGTTAAAGAATTGAAATGAAGAAACACCGATATCATAATAATAGAAGAGTTCTACGGAGCATCTCCATTTGTTTATGGAGTAGACTCCATATAGTATGGTCCATAATATTTAGTGTATTCATGTTAAATATGGGGCTGAATGCACAAGTTCAGGCCAATCCAAAAGCCGCGTTAGAAGAAAAAGTAAAAGAAACCTTAAAGAAGAATGCAGAGATCCTCCGGTTTATGGAGAATAAAGGTCAACTCAAAGACAAAAACATACTGTATTATTTTGAAGGAAAAAATTCTGCAGTTTATATCGAAAAAACAAAAATCCGTTTCGTTGCAAAGGATTATTTTATTAAAAAAAGAAAATTCCTTGAAGACGAAATTTATTTGAAAGGAACTCACACATTCACGCTCAATTTTAACGCTGCAAACAAAGAACCTAAATTAAAACTGGGAAACTCGTTTAGTACCAGATACAATTATTTCTTAGGCAAGAATGCCAAAGAATGGGCAACTTCCGTAATGGCAGCAAAAGATCTGATTCTTGAAGATGTCTATCCTGGTATTGATCTGAGATTGTATAGCAGTGCTGATGGTTCACTGGAATTCGATTGGATCCTGGATGCGGGTGCTGATTATACAAAAATCGATATGCAACTGGAAGGCCAGGACAAAGTATCTGTAGAAGATAACGGCAGTCTGAAAGTAGGACTTCGTTTCACCGATATTAAATTCAACATTCCTGAATCTTATCAGGTCACTGAGACCGGAAAAGTACCTGTACATTTTGCATTCGCCGCTAATGAATCCGGTAAGGTTCATTTCACTACGAGTTCTCAAATTGATTCGAGATATCCTTTGGTAATTGATCCTATTTTAACCTGGGGAACTTTTATGGATGGCAATGATCCTGATTTTGATCAGTATTTATTTGCAATAGAAGTTGATCCCGTGGACGGAATGGTCTATTGTGCCGGTGCAACCAACAGGCAAATTTCAACCAGTGCTGCACCTTATGATGCCAATGGATATTTAAATGCAATTGCAGGATTTGGCGCGACGGGAATGCCAAGAGTTGCGATGGTATATCGAATCAATAGTGGCGGTTCGGATTTGGTAGATATGACCTTATTCGGTCCAGGCACGATTGCAGTCGGTGAAGAAGTTGTTGCTTATGGTTTGAGTTTGTCAAACAACAGAGTGTTTATCTGTGGAAAGACAGATGTCGATATACCACTGGCAGGAACTTCCTTTGATGGAACACGAGATATTTATGATGGATTCGTCGCTTCATTTTCAAAAGATCTGGGAAGTCTGTTCTATTCTTCATATTTAGGTGGTGCTGGTGATGAAACGCTTGGCGCAACTTCCATTAGCGCAATCAATGACAACACTTATGTTGTTGGTATTACAGCAATGGCACAATTACCTGCAGCTTATATTACCGGAGGTGTAGCAGATGCAACATTTGCAGGTTTAAGTGAAATGTGGATTGGAAAATTTACAAACAATAACACTTTGCTTTGGGGTACCTATGTTGGTGGTGCAGCGGAAGAAACATTCAATGATCTGGAAGTTTTTCCAGATGGAAGAATTGCATTTGCAGGTTGGGGTGACAATACCAATGCTGGATTTCCTGAAGTGAATGGTGCAGCAACTCAATCCGATTTGACTGACAATACAGACGGTATTTTGGGTATTTTAAATTCCAATGCAACTGCTTTTAATTATTTGGATGAAATTGGTGGATGGGGTAATGATCGCATCAATGATGTAGAATTATATGGCGCGAAACTTGCGTGGACTGGTTCTGTATCAGATGCTTTTCCAACATCTTCCGGAGCATTCAATCAAACCCATAATGGAGGTACTGATGTAGTTGTTGGTATTGTAGGTGTAACAGGTGGTGCAGCGAGTTATAAAGCTACTTATTTTGGGGGAAGTGGCAACGATATCGGATCAGGTATACAAGTAGTTACTCAATATAATTGTGCAGGAACTGAAGAATCATTTCTTTTGGTTTTTGGTACCACGGCACAGGATGTCGTTGGAATACCAACAGTCAATTTAAAAAATGAATCTTTTTACAATGCAACCAACAGCGGTGGTCTCGACATTTTCTTTGCAGGATTCAATGAGAATGTATCGACATTAAAATACGCAACCAATATAGGAGGAATATACAATGATTATCTTGGTGACACGGGGGACCCCAGAGGTGCAAATCATCTTTGCGTAAAAGGTGGAAATATTTATGTTGGCACGACAACGCACAGTGAATCCCATACACCGGCTATTGTGGGTGGTGCAGGTTTTGATCAAATAAAAAGTAATATAGCAAATCCAACTTCCGATGATGCTCATGTTATTTTTTCTATTCAGTTTACTGCGATTCTGGAAACGGATTACAGCGATTCACCTGCAAGCTATGGTTCACCTTCACACATTTTAGATTGTACCCATCTGCGGATCAATACACTTGATGATGGAGATTCAGGTCCTCTACCGACAGGAGATGCCAATGGTGATGATCTGGATAATCTCGATGATGAAAATGGGGTATTGACTTTTCCAACCTTAACCAATGGTGGCCCTCAAAATATCAGTGTCACAGTAACCAATGTACTCAACATCACCGGGATACCGGCCAACCTCTATGCGTGGATTGATTTGAATGGGGATGGGGTATTTAAATCTAATGAAATTCAATCTGTTGTTGTAGCTAATGGATTTAATGGTAACATTACATTTACCTGGACAGGAGTCACAATAAGTGGTCCTGTGAATGCACATTATTTACGAATCCGTTTGACAACAGACAATCTTAATGATGATGCCGGAACTCCTGATGTGGATGAGCGTGCTATATTAAGTGCAGCGGATGGAGAAGTTGAGGATTATTCTATGGTGACTTTAAATTGTCCCCCTTCACAAACAGAATCTGCATGTCAGACTCAGTCCACGATCAATGCAAAATATTCAAGTTGGCTGGCTTCAGCAACTGCCGGCGGAGGTTGTAATGGATTATTAACAACAAGTGGTTCCGGAAATCCGTCTGCTTGCGGAGAATCAAGAACCGTTACATTTACATATTCCGGAAGTTGCGTTCCTTTTTCTACAACCTGTTCTTCTGTATTTACAATAAGTCCTGCTTCATCAGTTGTAATCAATTGCGCATCCAATGTAATTGAAGCAGCCTGTCAAACTCAGGCCATAATAAATTCAAAATATGCAAACTGGTTGGCAACGGTGACTTATAGCGGTGGATGCAATTCAGGTTTGTCAAACAACAGTACCGGAGCACCATTAGCTTGTGGTGGATCTAAAACAGTTACTTTCACAGTCACCAGTACTTGTGAAGCTGCGAAGACTTGCACGGCATCATTTACGGTCAATAGTCCGGCAGTTGTGGTTCTCAATTGTCCTTCAAATGTTGTGGAAGCTCCATGTCAGGGACAAGCGGTGATCAATGCAAAATTTAACGCATGGCTCGCCACAGCAAATGCTTCTGGTGGATGCAATGGCTCATTATCCAATAACAATACCGGAGCACCAGATCATTGTTTGGGTGGAACGAAAACGGTAACGTTTACTTATACAAATTCATGTGGAGCGACACAAACGTGTACTGCTTCATTTACAGTGACTACCGGAGCGCCTTCATGGACTTTGACAAAATCAAGTACGAAAATTCCCAACTACTATATTGCGAAAGATGATGTATTGACGTATTCAATTGTTGTCGATAACACAGGAAACTTAAACATCAGTAATGTAGTCGTAACGGATCCTGATGCAGATTCCGGAACAATACTTTATGTTTCCGGTGATGCAAACAACAATTCAATATTAGAAACCACGGAAGTATGGACATATTCGGCCGCGCATACCATAAAGCAACCTGAAGTGAATGCAGGCTCATTTACAAATACTGCAACGGTAACAGGTACTCCAACAGGAGGAGTCTTACTGCCTTCGAGTGATACTGCAGTAGTACCGGCCATTCAAAATCCAACAATTAATCTGATTAAGACCGGTACATTGAACATGAATGTTGTTGCACCGAATGGTATTGCCAACGTGGGTGATCGGATCAATTATTCCTTTACAGTAACAAATACCGGGAATGTGACGCTTACGAATATCATGGTAAGTGATCCAATCATTACAGTTAGTGGAGGTCCTATCACTTTGACGCCGGGAGCATCTAACAATTCTGCATTTACGGGATTCTATATACTGACGCAAGCTGATATTGATACCGGAAAAAAAGACAACACGGCAACTGTAACTGCGAAAGATCCTAAAAATAATAATGTCACCGACACGGATGATGAAACGACCAACATTCCAAAGAATGCATCGATAGATCTGATTAAGACCGGAGTGCTGAATATGAATTTTGTCGCACCAAATGGCATTGCCAATGTCGGGGATAAAATAAATTATTCCTTTACGGTAACAAATACCGGAAATGTTACTCTGTCAAACATTACAATAACAGATCCAATGATCACTGTGGTTGGAGGTCCGATTACCTTAGCACCCGGTGCATCAAATAATTCAGCATTTACAGGAACTTATACTTTAACTCAGGCAGATATCGATGCCGGAAAAAAAGACAATACCGCTACAGTAACCGGAAAGGATCCTCAAAATATAAATGTAACCGATACAGATGACGAAACGACAAACATTCCAAAAAATGCTTCAATTGATTTAATCAAGAGCGGAGTATTGAACATGAATGTAGTTGCACCCAATGGCATAGCAAATGTTGGCGATAGAATAAATTATACATTCACAGTGACGAATACTGGAAATGTCACACTAACAAATATTACTGTTACGGATCCGATAGTTACTGTACTTGGGGGACCGATTACCTTGGCACCCGGAGCATCCAACAATTCATCATTCACTGGAACCTATACTTTGACTCAGGCAGATATCGATGCCGGTAAAAAAGACAATACGGCAATCACTACCGGAAAAGATCCACAAAATATCAATGTGACGGATTCGGATGACGAAACGACAATCATTCCGAAGAGCGCATCAATCGATTTAATCAAGACAGGTGTCTTGAATATGAATGCGGTTGCACCCAATGGTGTAGCTAATGTCGGGGATCAAATAAATTATTCTTTTACAGTAACAAATACCGGAAATGTCACACTGACAAACATTACAATCACAGATCCTATTGTAACAGTAATCGGAGGACCGATTACCCTGGCACCCGGTGCATCTAATAATTCAGCATTCACCGGAACATACACGTTGACACAAGCTGATATCGATGCTGGAAAAAAAGACAATACAGCAACAACAACAGGAAAAGATCCACAAAATATAAATGTCACAGACTCTGATGATGAAACGACATTAATTCCTCAGTCACCCAAAATTACATTGGAAAAAACGGGAACCTGGAATGACCTGAATAATGATGGCTTTGCCAATGTGGGCGAAACGATTACTTATCATTTTAATGTATGCAATACCGGTAATGTAACATTGACCAATGTTACCGTTACGGATCCGCTTGTAACTGTTTCTGGGGGACCATTGGCTGTGTTGAATGTTGGGGCATGCAACAGTGTAATGTTTACTGGAAGTTATATCATCAATCAGGTAGATATAGATACCGGACGCGTGGTGAATGTGGCTACTGCTAAAGGAAATGATCCTAAAGGAAATCAGGTTACCGATATCAGTGACGATCCGAATGATTTTACCAACAATGATCCTGATAATGATGGAGACCCTGATGATCCGACAAAAACAAATTTGCCACAGAATCCAAAAATTACTTTGGAAAAAACGGGTAACTGGAATGATCTCAACAATAACGGTTATGCTAATGTAGGAGAAACCATAAGTTATCAATTTAAAGTGTGTAATGCCGGAAACGTTACTTTAAAAAATATCACAGTAACAGATCCCTTAGTCACCGTTTCTGGCGGACCGATTGCAACATTGCCTGTTGGTGTTTGCAACAGCAATGTATTCACAGGAATTTATTTTATTACCCAAGTGGATATTGATACCGGGCGGGTGGTGAATGTAGCTACCGCAAAAGGAACAGATCCTAAAGGAAATAAGGTAACCGATTTAAGTGATGATCCAAATGATTTGACAAACAAAGATCCTGACAATGATGGTGATCCGGATGATACTACAAAAACAAACTTGCCGCAATATCCAAAAATCACTATTGAGAAAACAGGCACGTGGAATGATTTGAATGGAGATGGTTATGCGAATGTAGGTGAAACTATAAGTTACCAATTCAGGGTATGCAATGCAGGAAATGTCACCTTGAAAAATGTTACGGTGACAGATCCATTGGTCACAGTTTCAGGTGGACCAATTCCAACATTAGGAGTTGGTGCTTGCAATAGTGTTGTATTTACCGGCATCTATTTCATCACACAAATTGATATCGATACCGGAAAAGTAGTGAATGTAGCTACTGCAAGAGGTATCGATCCTAAAGGAAATCCGGTAACGGATTTAAGTGATGATCCAAATGATTTGACAAACAAAGATCCCGATAATGATGGCGATCCGGATGATCCGACAATCACCATATTGCCGCAAAATCCGAAAATCGGAGCGGCCAAAAAATTAATAAGTGTGGTGAATAACCTGGATGGAACGTTTACAGCAAAATTTGAAATCAGTTTGAAGAATAATGGTAATGTCACTCTTGGTGACATCCAGTCCACAGATAATATTACTGCAGAGTTTGGAAATTTTATTTCTCCGTTACCACTCAATCCGGGTGATTACAGCATAAAGAATTTTGCCATGCTGGTTAATGGAACAAATCCATTGACCCTGAATAGTGGATTCAATGGTAAAACGGATTTGAATTTATTCAAAGTAACATCGGGTGGTACGATTAAGGTTGGAGAATCTATAAAATTGGGATTCGACATCTTGTTCAGACCCTTAAAATACATTTACTATAATCAAGTCATTGCTTATGCGGATAAACCTCAGAATGATGATCCGGTTTCATTACCGGATGATGACCCTGAAGATGCAAAGGATTTTTCAGATAGCGGAAGCAATGCAACGAATAATGCGGCAACAGGTGGTACTAATCCGGGAGAGCCCGGTGATAAAGGAACCGTAGATGATCCGACACTAGTAAAAATTCCTGCAGGGCAAATAGTAGGAACGGCCTGGGATGATTTAAATGGAAATGGATTGCAGGATAACAATGAACCCGTTCTTAAAGGAGTTGAAACTTCATTGTATTCTTGTTCAGGCAATTTCATACTAAAAGATACCACGGATATAACAGGCAATTATCAATTTGATTTTCTGGAAACACCCAAAGATTACTACATACTTTTCAAATTGGGGACCTATGTTCCGGATTATGGATTTACATTTTCAAATATGGGTTCGAATGATAAAATAGATAGTGATGCTGATACTATCGGTAGGACTACTTGTTTGACATTGGATCTGTATGAAAAAGACAGCACGAATGATGTAGGTTTGGTGAGACTTGCATCAACTGGAAATTATGCCTGGAATGATAAAGATGGAAATGGAATTCAGGATGTGAGTGAGACAGGTATTCAGAATGTAAATGTTACCGTTTTCAACGCAAGTTTGAAAACTGCAGTAAAGTCTGCTGTGACCAATGCAAATGGATATTATACTATTAGTGGATTGATGCCTGGAGATTATTATCTCAAGTTTGATCTTCCAGTGGGTTGGATACAAACGACTCCGAATGTTTCTAATGATAACTTTGATAGTGATGTAGATCAAACCAATGGAGCAAATACCACGGCAACAACTCATTTGAATCCCGGAGAATTCGATCAAAGTTTGGATGCCGGGTATTACAAATGTGCTAAAATTTCCGGATACACCTGGCTCGATGATGACATGGATGGAAAATTTGACCCTGAGGAAAAAGGTATCAATGGTCTTAATATTTATCTGATTGATGCAATTACCGGGGCAACAGTATTTACAGTAAAAACCGCGGTGCGATCCGGTACTGCTTCAGATGACGGGTATTATCATTTTGATTGTGTTAAACCGGGAACGTATTATATAAAATTCGAGAGACCTTCGAATTTAGCTCCTGATTATCCATATCAGGGTGGTGACCCCAATAAGGATAGTGATATCACACATGAAAATGGAATCAACACTACAAAAACATTTACGCTCCTGAGTGGAGAAGAAATAAATAATATTTTCGCAGGCTTCCTGATTAAATCTCAGGTAGGAGATATTGTGTGGATAGATCAGAATTTAAATGGTATACAGGACAATGGGGAACAAGTGTTGCCCGGAGTAAAAGTTTCTGCATTCAATGTAATTGGCAAAAAAGTAAGCGAGAGTGAATCCGGAACTGATGGTAAGTTTATGCTTGACGGATTGACTTATGGAAACTATTATGTAAAATTTGAAATACCCAATTCAAAATATGCATTCACAAAGTCCAAAGCAGGACCCGATGATGTCGATAGTGATGTTGAGGGCACCTATGGAATGGGTTCTACTAAAATGTTCAGCATTTCGCCGGGAGAAGTGATTCCTAATATTGATGCCGGTGTCGTATCCCAGGCACTTGCTTTGGAATGGCTGTCTTTTAGTGGATTGTATAATGGTGAATTTGTTGAACTCAACTGGACAACCGGAGCTGAAGAAGAAAACGATCATTTTGAAGTTGAAAGGAAGTTTGAAAACGAAAAGTACTTTGTACAAATTGACCATGTTCCTGCACACCACAATCCAAATTTAACCAAACATGAATATCAGGCAGATGATTTCGCCGTAAAAAATCCGGGGATATACTATTATCGATTGAAACAAGTAGATAAGGATGGAAACTATACCTTTAGCAAGACCATTTCGATAAGAGTGACAGATGAGCATGCTGAAATGAATGTATCGATCTATCCAAATCCTGTAAGTGATTTGTTGAAGGTCGAATTGTGGTTGACAGAAGATACTGATCTGGAGATGAAAGTTTACGATAGCAATGGAAAAGCCATTAATATCACATCAGCCGGTGGTTTCAAAACAAAAGGCAAATATTATGAAATCATCAAGACCTATGAATTGATTGCAGGACAATATGTATTGGAAATCAAAACATCTGGCGGGGTGATTCACAGGAAATTTTCAATTGTGAAATAAATGTAAAAATCAACATGAGTCTAAATATAGTAATAAAACAAAATCATTCTCAGATGTAATTATATTGGAAAAATCACAATACTGCGAATATTAATTCGGCACAATCTTCTTTGGATTTTAAGGCAATGCATTCAGTACTGAAATAATGTCTTATCTGAATGTAACTGAATAAAATTTTATTGGTTTAAGTAAGCACAACCGGCAGTTGCAAGCTGGGGGCAATTCCTTTTATTTACCTATTATCTCACTGAAATTTAGTATTTTATACATTTTAATACTAATTAATGCATTCGGTATAATATTTGCTGTATCCTGGGTAGGTCATAAGATTATGAAAACTACAATACATCTACTCCATGGAGTGGCAAAGCGTTCAATATATTCCGTAAAGCCAGAATATAATGCCACAATAATTTTTGCATCTGGAGTGGTTTATAATAATTCCTTATCTAAACTATTTCTCCTTTTAATACATCTAGTAAAATTCATTGATTGGTTTCAACTAATGGTGTTCGGAGAATATTCCTATTCACTTAAGTATTTCGTTAGTATCAGCAAGAATTCATCCAATGAATTTGATTGTAATTATTGCCATATCAATTTTGAATTAATAACACCATGATACCCAAATTCAAAATAAACAATATTCCACTCGGAGGTAACTTAAATCGGCCAAATAAGTATTTCAAAATTCTGGCGTTGCTTTTTGCGGTAATTAAGTTGAATGCAGCAACAGAAACAATTTCTTCAGGTAGTTTCATTATCAACATGGGTGTGACACCTCAAACTTTTGAGAATGGATTAAAACCCTATGGACTTGTTTATGATCTATTGAAGAACCACAAAGTTCCGATTAAATGGATTATTAATCCATCAAAGGGAAAAGATGGTATCGATTTTTCATACAACGGGATTGATTATAAAGGAGGAACCTTTATTATTCAATCGGAATACCGGTCCGCAGCAGTAAATGCACGGATTGTTTTTTGGCAATCGCTAGGAGTTGTAGGGGTAACCACTAATTCAAGCATTAATGTTCCTGTTGCATTGACCCTTACGGCTCCACCGAATTGGACATTGGATCAGCAAAATGGAAAAATAGCTGAAGATTATATTATTAATGCAGGCATTCCGGTTTCAGCGTATTCTTTTAAAGATCCTGCATTGCTGGATTGTTGTGATGATGTATTTGCAATGCCACACGCAGATCCTGATTGGAGTACACATAGCAGGCTTTATTCATGGAATAAAGACTGCCTGGGGACCATCTGGGCGGCTTGTCATGCGGTGAGTGCTTTAGAAAATTTATACAATCCTGCGGATACCGTAACGCAGATGAACTTTCTATCAAATAAGGTTCCCAAAAATCCCAAGCCAAGTCCTTATGCAGAAAACTCCTTACTCATTTGGACAGACCATGCCAATGGAACTCCACCATACAATTATTATTATCACACGGATCCAATCATGCAGTTCATGGGCAATCTCGATGATGCAACGGATAATGGATCAGAAAATATCTATATGCCTGTATTGTCAGGCAGTTGGCGAGCGTCAACAAAGCTGGCGGTTATTGACCTAACACAAAGTGATATACCAACAAAATCACCTGGTCCGGCAACTGTAGTTGCATATGGACAAGCCTTTGGAGATAATGCCAGGGGAAAAGTAATGTATGAAGCCGGGCACTCCCATGATAAAAGCGATAAACCGGAGAATGTCGCGGCACAACGATTGTTTTTTAATTTCAGTTTATTTGCATCCATTGATAAAGCACCTGCGGTAGTGATTAACATTCCTTCGGATACTTTGATTGAAGCCAAGTCCTATAATTTTACTTCATCTGTAAGTTCACCCGTGAGTTCAATACCATATTCTTATCAGTGGAGTACATTGAATTGCGGAGGAACATTTTCAAATCCCACTTCTCCTTCAACGTCATTCACACCTTCAGCTGTCCTCGATACGACAACATGTATTTTGAGATTGGTAGTTACCGATGCCTGTGGAAGATTCACCTTCATGGATAAAATTATTGTCATCCTGCCCGGTGAACCG
>JBGAWX010000088.1:6707-12091 GCA_044227375.1 Saprospiraceae bacterium | reverse complement strand
ACACTTAGACATATTATCTGTAATTATTCTGTTTGGAGCGGTACAGGGTATTTTTCTGAGTATCTATTTATGGTCACAGCGGAAAGGACCTGTATTTGCAAACCGTTGTCTGGCATTGTTTCTGATTGTTTTTGCGATTATCATGGTGCTTGATGTGATCTATCGAAGCGGTTACATCTTAAAGGTTCCCCATCTATCCATGATTTATATGCCGTTCACTTTTTTACAAGGAGCTTGCATGTATTTTTATATTTGGTCATTGACAAACAAGTCAAGAAAAACCAGTTTATGGCATTTGCTCCATTTGTTACCTTTTGTAATATCCATTGGGTGTTTAATTCCCTATTACTCCAAGCCAACTGAATATAAGCTTCAATTTATACTCGACAGTTATAATGATAAACAAGACTTGATTCAGGTGTTGAGTTCATGCAGCTTGGTTCTTTTTATTATTTACTTGTCTTTATCTTATCTGGAATTGAAGAAACATACCCGCAACATTTTGCAGTATTTTTCTACGACTGAGGACAAAACCCTGGATTGGTTGCGCCATTTCTTTTTAATTGGATTAGGGATCTTATTGTTATGTATCGCCATTACCATTTCTGTAAATGCACAGGTTGCAGATCGCATTTCAAATGTCTTATTTTCCATCGTGATTTATATTATGGCTTACAGGGGAATGAATCAACCTGAGATTTTTAAGGACATTCGGGAAGAGATTGAGAATGAAGAACCATTACCTGAAATTATGAGAGCTGACCAAAGTACATCGCTTAAATATGAAAAGTCAGGGCTCAATGAGGAAAAAGCAAAAAGTTATTTAATTAAACTGGAACAAGTCATACTGCAAGAAAAACCTTATCTCGATCCGGAATTGAATCTTCAACAATTGGCTGATAAGATGGGCATCCCTTTGCATCAGTTATCTCAATTGATCAACCAGTATCTTTCAATGAATTTTTTTGATCTCATCAATAAGAAAAGAGTGGAACACTTTAAAAGGGAATTGGAAAAAGCATCCAATGAAACGTATTCATTATTGGGCCTTGCTTACAATTCCGGGTTCAATTCAAAGGCTGCATTTAATTCCGCATTTAAAAAATTTACCGGCATGACTCCTTCTGAATACCGTATGCAAATAAAAAACATGCAGTAATTTCAGATTGTAAGATCCTGGTTTTCAACACTGCCGATAAAACAGGACATCTCCCAATATTTTAAGACGTCTTGATCTATAGGATGAAGCGAAGCGCTTTTAGAATCCCGGTTCCTTTGCATCATGTTTCACCATCAAAAAAAATTATTATGGATCAGATTTTAAAAGTTCTGGGTGATATTCAACCCCTTTTGTTACTGGCTTCATTATTGATCTTTTGGACCATTGAATCCTTTGTTCCTTACTTTAATACCCCAAAGCGCATGAAACATACCGGCAGGAATCTGGTATTGCTTCTAAGTACGTTGTTGGTTAATGTGATTAGTGGCTCCGTTTTTATACTGGCCGTGAGTTGGGCGAATGAACATCATTTTGGAATCTTGCAATGGATTCCATTGCCTTTTGTATTGCAGATAATATTAGGCATGTTTGCACTGGACTTTGGGAGTTATGTACTTCATATTATTACTCACAAAATCCCATTGCTCTGGAGATACCATCGGGTGCATCATAGTGACATTCACGTTGATTCAACTACCGGTGGACGATTTCATCCATTCGAAATCGTGATGCAAAATTTCTGGCAGGCAGGTTTTCAAATTCTGACGGGAATGCCACTGGCAAGTGCAATTATTTATTACACTCTATTTCTTCCCTGGCTTATTGCAGAACATGCGAATGTAAAGTTTCCGCATTGGTTTGAAAAATATGCAAGTTGGTTGATTGTAACTCCGGGGTGGCATAAAGTACATCATAGTCAATTCCGTCCTCAAACGGATTCACATTACGGTGATTTATTTACGATTTGGGATCGCTTATTTGGCACATATCACAAAGTGAATGTTGATGAAATAGAATATGGAATCGAGCAATTCCGTAATGAAGACGAACTCAATCTTTTAAAGCAGATGGCGATGCCTTTTGAGAAACTGGATTCTCAAAATTGAATTATTCCAATTTCAATTTTAATACATCGTCATAACCGCCGAGGTTATAGACTTTTTTGAACCCTTTACTTTTAAGGTATTCGACCGCTTGTCCACTCCGGCCACCAGCAGCACAATGGAGATAATAGGATTTTGAAGGATTCCATGTTGCAGCTTGCTTTTTAAAGTCACCGCTGTTCCAGTCCGCCAGAATTGCTTTGGGATGGTGACCTTCATTCCACTCCTCAGGAGTTCTGACATCAACCAGGATTCCGGAATCTTTTTTAAATTGGGCAGCAATGTCTTTGATTTTATTCTGACCTGTGACTTCGGTTTTACAAGAAAGTAAACTGAAGATTAATAATACGGAAAGGAAAATATTTTGTTTCATGATAATAAATTTCAAAATTTAATCAATCGATTAGAACTATAGAAATGTAAAACAATGGATTTTGTTTAATAAAAATAAGAACGAAACTCTTCAATCAGAATGAATACAGCAACAAAAATCAATAGATACCCAAAAGCCGGTTTCAATTTTTGTGAGGAATAAATTGAAGACACATAAGAACCTATGAGAATCCCCAGAATGGCTATGCCTGTGAAGGTCAGCAGGAAGGGCCAATCCAATTGATCTAAATGTTCAGTATTGCTTATAAATCCTATTGCTGAATTTATCGCAATAATGCAAAGCGAAGTACCCGCAGCAATTTTGAAATCCAATTTTTGTAAAATGACTAAAGCCGGTACAATGAGGAAGCCACCTCCTGCTCCCAATAAGCCTGTAATGCAACCGACAAGCAGCCCATTGAGCACGAAGTGAATCAAAGCGGAGTCCCTCTGTTTATTATCATCATGCAATTTCGCAGGAAGAATCATTTTATAAGCCGCAATGATCATGAGGATCGCAAATAAAAAAAGTAGAAACGAAGATTTAGTCAAACTAAAGAAGACCGATTGAAATAAGATATCGGGTATTGCCGGAAGTATAAATTTTCGAACCATCCAAACTGCAAGGATTGAAGGAATGCCAAATCGAAGTATGGATTTGTAGTCAACTTGTTCATTGAGAATGTAGCGAATTCCACCCGTCAGACTGGTAATGCACACGATAAATAAGGAGCAGGTAATTGCAACTTGCGCATCCATTCCTACAAGATAAACGAGTATCGGTATGGTCAGGATGGCACCACCGGCACCCAACAAGCCCAACACGAAGCCCATGATCAAAGAAAGGAAGAATGATAAATAGGTAAGCAAAAAATCGTTTTCGCAAAAGTAGTATAAATTATTTTCTATTCAGATATTCTAATGCCATTGGAAATTAAAAGCAATTGCAATGATAAGATAAGCTATGGACCAATTTGACATTCAACCATGCCAGAATGTTTTGGAAGGTTTGATTAGGTTTAATATTGATCCTGGATGAAAGAAGGTATCAAATATATCTATGGTGATGTCTGGTATTCTAAGGAGTCAAAAATAATTATTTCAACATAATCAAAGGAATCATCACAGCTCATTTTGAAGCAATTGTTTTCTCAATTCTGATTTATCATTCATCAGATCTTGAATTGAAAATGTATTCATTACTCTGATGAGTTCATTTTTTGAAGACGTGATGAGATGATGCATCGGGCAGGGTTTTTTGGAATTGCATTGTTTCCATTGCAGTATACACTTCTCAAATGGATCCTTTGTTTCAGTGATTTTTAAAATTTCAATCAACTTCAATTCTAAAGTATTTTCCATTAAGCGAAAGCCACCATTGGGACCTTTAATGGATTTTATAATTTTTTCTTTGGCAAGGTGCTTGAGGACTTTGGCCATAAAATATTTTGGAATGGATAGCTTTTCAGCCATTTCGTCTGCTTGAATATTGGCTGTATTCCCATCAGTCATTGCTATATAAAGAATTCCCCGAAGGGCATATCCAAAACTTTTAGAAAAAAACATTTCTTCGATTTTATTGCTGCAAAACTAATTATGCCCATTACCAAGTCCGTTGATAAGAATCATTTGAATAGTTAACCGTTGTCATCCTTCCCAATTTCAAAGCCAAATAGTTTCGTACTTTATTAAAAAGACAATTGTATCCTTTATTATCAAATTAAAAATTCTGAACAATGAAAAACAACATTTTAAACGTCTTCGGTTTTTTCCTCTTCCTTGGTTTATTTCAACTTGCTTGTAGTGGTGGTGTAAAAAAAGATTATAAGGCAGTAGACATACAGGATCTGTCTAAGAACCAACCGGAAGTGCATGGTACAGAAGTCAAAGAAGGAGAAATTACATTCAGTAATCCTTTGAATGCAGATATGATTAAAAACGGACAGAATATCTATGATTTGAAATGCATGGCTTGTCACAAATTGACAAACGAAAAGCTCGTCGGCCCCGGATGGGCGGATGTCACCAAAAGACGCAAACCTACCTGGATCATGAACATGATTATGAATGTGGATATGATGCTTGAAACGGATCCGGAAGCACAGAAATTATTAGAGCTCTGTTTAGTAAGAATGCCCAATCAAAATATCAGTAAAGAAGAAGCCAGGGATGTCATTGAGTTTATGCGTAAGAATGATGGCGAGCAATAACTGAATTAATCAACACAGACTAAAATTTATTACGATGAATAGAGAAATCATGATTTTTAAACGAATGCACCTTTTGTCAATTGTTGGATTCATTTTGTTCGCGGCAATTTCTTTTAATGCTTGCAAACCCAAAGGAATTCAATCTGCAATGGGAGGTGATGCTGCTGTCAAAGCATATGTACCACCCGGTAAATACGATGAGTTTTACAACTTCGTATCCGGCGGATTCAGCGGGCAAATGTCTGTTTACGGATTGCCATCTGGAAGACTTTTCAGAGTGATACCTGTTTTTTCCGTAGATCCGGAAAAAGGGTATGGATATTCAGAAGAAACCAAGCCGATGTTGAATACATCTCATGGTTTTGTTCCTTGGGATGATCTTCACCATATAGCACTATCTCAAACGGATGGCGTTCATGATGGTCGTTGGGCATTTGGAAATGGTAACAATACACCACGTATTGCAAGAGTTGATTTAAAAACTTTCAGAACTGCAGAGATCATTGAAATTCCGAATAGTGGAGGGAATCACTCTTCTCCATTTATCACAGAAAATTCTGAATATGTGGTTGCTGGTACCCGATTCAGCGTACCCATTGGTGATAAATTGGATGTGCCCATCAACACCTATAAAGAAAATTTCAGAGGTACTTTGAGTTTTATTAGTGTTGATCAGCCAACCGGTGATATGAAAATTGC
>JBGAWX010000088.1:0-6697 GCA_044227375.1 Saprospiraceae bacterium | reverse complement strand
AAATTGCATTTCAGATTTTATTGCCTGGTGTTAATTTTGATTTGGCCAGAGCTGGAAAAGGAAAATCACATGGTTGGTTTTTCTTCAGTTGTTACAATTCTGAAAGAGCAAATACTTTATTGGAAGTGAATGCTTCACAAAAAGATAAAGACTTTATACTTGCAGTGAACTGGAAAAAAGCAGAAGAATATTTGAAAGCCGGAAAGGCAATGAAAAAATCAGTAAAGTATGCTCATAATAAATATGACGAAGGTAAACACATGGCTACGAGTACCATGGAAACAGAAGTCATGATGCTGGATCCAAAGGATTGTCCCGATATGGTTTATTTTATGCCTTGTCCAAAATCTCCACATGGTTGTGATACAGACCCAACCGGTGAATACATTGTTGGTAGTGGAAAACTGGCAGCAATCATTCCAGTGTTTTCATTTACAAAAATTCAGGAAGCCATTGCTGCAAAAAATTATGACGGAGACTATGAAGGCATTCCGGTATTAAAATACGATGCAGTATTGCATGGTGAAGTTAAGAAACCGGGTTTAGGTCCATTACATACAGAATTTGACGGTAATGGAAATGCATATACTTCATTTTTTGTTTCTTCGGAAATTGTGAAATGGCGTTTGAGTGATTTGCAGGTTGTGGATAGAGTGCCAACATATTATTCTATTGGACACTTATGTGTACCGGGAGGCCCAACAAAAAAACCTTGGGGCAAATACGTCATAGCATATAATAAAATTACGAAGGACCGCTACCTTCCCACTGGACCTGAGTTGGCGCAAAGTGCTCAACTGTATTCTATTGAAGGTGATAAAATGAAATTGTTACTCGACTTTCCTACTATTGGTGAACCGCATTATGCTGAAGCAATTCCAGCAGAATTGCTGACAAAGAATAGCGTGAAAATTTATAAATTGGAGGAGAACAAAAATCCATATGTCACACTTGGTGAAAAAAATGCAAAAGTGGAGCGCAAAGGAAATGAAGTTCACGTATACATGACCTCTATACGTTCACATTTTGTTCCTGACAATATTGAAGGTGTTAAACTGGGCGATGTGGTTTATTTCCATGTTACGAATCTCGAACAGGATTGGGATGTTCCTCATGGATTTGCCATCAAAGGGGCAAACAATGCAGAGTTATTGATCATGCCAGGAGAAACTCAAACATTAATGTGGAAACCTGAGCGGGCTGGAGTATTTCCAATGTATTGCACTGACTTTTGTTCTGCTTTGCACCAGGAGATGCAGGGATATATCAGAGTGAGTCCTGCCGGAGCGGGCATTCCAATTAGTTTTGGTACGGGAAAAACAACTGCTGCAGTTCAATAATAAATCAAAGCAGATGGTCTAATCATTTAAAATTTAAGTTATGAAACAAAACATTCTTTTTTGCATGACGGCGATTTTACTCTATACTTTTTCATGCAATAATCCGTCTCAGCCAACCGGTTCAGGTTCAGAAAAAGCAGATATGTCTGCTGCAACTGCTGATATGGGACAAGCAGGTGTAAAGGACGAGGAATCTCAAAAGGACATTGTAAAAATTGCAGTTGGGTCTGCTGATCATACAACTCTGGTTGCAGCATTAAAGCAGGCAGAGTATGTAAATGACCTTTCCAACGCAGGACCTTTTACAGTGTTCGCGCCAACCAATGCTGCTTTTGATAAATTGCCTGCAGGAACAGTTGACGGTTTAATGAAACCTGATCAGAAAGCTGCATTGCAAAATATCCTGGAGTATCATGTTGCAGTTGGGGTTTATAAGCCGGAGTTTATCCAGGATGGACAAAGTATCGGCATGGCGAATGGAGATAACATTACAATACAAATGAAAGATGGTAAAATGATGGTCAATGGTACTGCAAATGTGATCGCCACAGTGCCAGCATCTAACGGACTGATTCATATAATTGACGCAGTTTTATTACCACCATCTAAATAAATTAAAGTTTTCAGAAGCATTTAATTTGAGTAAGGGGGTCGGACCTATCGAGTGCCCGACCCTTTTTGTTCTTATGAAGTAATTATGAATGATGATTGACGAATAGCAAATTTCGAATTGCATTGTTTTTATATTCTCCTTGAAATGAACAGAGAAGATTTTATTTTTTCAACATTCATAATTCGTTAATCAATGTTCGATATTCAAATGCTAAGAATTATTTATTATTGAAATATTTCGACGAAATCGCAAATAAAAAAAGGAACATCGAATAATGATTTTGAAGTTTTTAGAACTCGAAATCGTTAAACACAAATTCTAAATTAATTTATCAATGACTAACATCAGCAATACATCCCGCATCATTGTAGCAGCGTCATCGTTGTCTCTGATCATTACCTTCTTTGTACCAATCTGGAGGATAGATTTGTTTGCTCCTCAGTATCCTGAAGGATTGACTATGAAAATCTGGCTGAACACATTGAAAGGAGATATTGATATCATCAATGGATTGAATCACTATATTGGAATGCGGCATATCAATGTGGATATGTTTCCGGAATTTACTTTTTTGAAGTATGTGGTACTCTTTTATATGATTCTTGGTTTGCTTGTCGCTTATTCAGGAAAGATGGCCGTTTTGTTTTGGTATCTTGTTTTTACTGCTTTTGGTGGTGTATTTAGTATGTATGATTTTTACCGCTGGGGATATGAATACGGTCACAATCTGGATGAATCTGCAGCCATAAAAGTTCCCGGTATGTCTTACCATCCGCCACTAATAGGGCATAAACGCTTATTGAATTTTGATGCGTACTCTCAGCCTGACATTGGTGGTTGGGTTATTGTTATTGCGGCTTCAATAATGATATTTATATGGATTTATGAATGGTATAAGCATCATAAAATGAATTCTAAATTGATTGGTGTAATGGTTATAGGTTTCTTGTGTATTCAACTATCCTGCACACCTAAAGCTGAGCCATTTAAGTATGGTACGGACAATTGCTACACTTGCAAAATGGGAATCATCGATCGAAAATTCGGCAGCGAACTCGTGACCAAGAAAGGAAAAGTATATAAATTTGATGATGTAGGTTGCATGGTACGGTTAATGAAATCCGGAACACTGGAACAGTCTGAGGTAAGTCAAGTACTGGTGGTGAATTACGAGAAAGAGAATGATCTCCTGGATGTCAATTTATGTACCTTCGTGGTTGGGCAGGATATTAAAAGTCCGATGAATTTTAATGTTGCTGCTTTTGCGAATTCAGATACAGCGAAAAATTTTGGATCTCAAGGGGAACGAAAAATAGTGGAATGGAAAACGGTCTATGATAACATCGAATAGAAAACAAAGTATAAAATTAGGAGTCTCTTTACTTCTTGCATTTGTCGTTTCACCCATATTTAGCCGTACAGTAAATGTCGGACAGAAACATGTAATCAAAACGATCAAGGAAGGAATTCAAATTGCTGTAAACGGGGACACAATACTGGTAGATGAAGGCTGGTACAAGGAAGGAAATATTGTGTTGACTAAATCTGTTGCGCTTTTTGGAAAAAACAATCCGGTACTTGATGGGGAACATAAATTCGAACTCATTACCCTCAGCGGAAAAAATATTTCCATATCGGGTTTTAAATTTTTAAATAGTGGAGCATCAGCGATGAATGACTTTGCATCTATTAAATGTATTGACGCTTCAGAAATTCTAATCAGCAACAACACTATAGTCAATGCATACTTTGCAATCCACATTTCAAATACCACCAATATTCATATAAAGAATAATAGAATAGAAGGTCAATCTAAAAACGAACAAAATACCGGTAATGGCATTCACCTGTGGAAATGTAATCATGCGGTCATTGAAGATAATTATGTAAGCGGACACCGGGATGGAATCTATTTTGAATTTGTAACGGAGTCCAGGATATTGAATAATTACAGTACTAAAAACATTCGCTACGGATTGCATTTTATGTTTTCGCATAATGATGAGTACAATCACAATACATTTATCGACAATGGAGCCGGAGTCGCGGTGATGTATTCGCATGATGTTCACATGGAAAACAACACTTTTGAAAACAACTGGGGCGCATCTGCGTACGGGATTTTGTTGAAAGACATATCAGACAGCCGGGTGCATAACAATTTTTTTATAAAAAATACGGTAGGCATTCACATGGAAGGCAGCAGCAGGATGGTTGTTGAAAAAAATGTTTTCCGAGATAATGGCTGGGGCTTGAAAGTACAGGCAAGTTGCAACGACAATACGTTTCAATTTAATAATTTTATGGGCAATAGTTTTGACGTAGCAACAAATGGGACCATGATGCTCAATAAATTTACATGCAACTATTGGGATAAATTCGAAGGCTATGACCTCAACAAAGACAGTTTTGGTGATGTGCCTTATCACCCTGTGAGCATGTATGCCATGATTGTGGAAGAAAATCCCGTATGTTTAATTTTATTAAGAAGTATTTTAATCTCTATTTTGGATAAAGCGGAAAAAGCAATTCCAAGCATTACCCCTGTTGATCTTGTGGATGACAAACCTAAAATGATTCCCAACGCTTTATGATAGCTGTCAACGGATTAAATAAAAGCTTTAAAAAAAGTGTTGCGCTGAAAGGCATCCAGACCGGTTTTCAGAAAGGCCAGGTTGTTTCCCTGATTGGACCTAATGGCTCGGGTAAAACCACTCTGATTAAATGCATCCTTGGTTTAGTCAAACCCGATTCCGGAGATATTTTATTGGATGGACATAGCATTTTGAAAAATGATGAATACCGTTCCCGTATCGGATACATGCCACAAATCGGACGATATCCCGATCACATGAAAGTGGGGCAAATTTTTAAATTGCTGAAAGATGTCAGAAAAAATTCATCGGGATTTGATGAAGAATTGATTCATACTTATGGACTAAATGACATTGCAGATAAATCCATGAGAACTTTGTCAGGAGGAACACGGCAAAAAGTTAGTGCAGCAATAGCATTTTTGTTTGATCCGGAAATCCTGATACTCGACGAACCGACTGCTGGTTTGGATCCATTGGCATCTGAAATCCTGAAAGAAAAAATTCAAAGCGAAAAAAGTAAAAACAAACTCATACTCATCACATCGCATATTTTGAGTGACTTCGATGAGTTGACTACGCATGTTTTGTATTTGCAGGAAGGCAGTATTGAGTTTGACGGCGACATGGGAAGTTTGAAAGTGATGACCGGTGAAGATAAATTTGCTAAAGCCATTGCAGAATTGATGAAAGCTAAAGGAAACTAATTACATGCTCAGATTATCCAAGTACATATTATATGACATCATAAGAAACAAAGTAATTCTTGCTTATACTGGCTTTCTTCTTTTGGTGAGTTTGTTATTGTTCAATCTGGAAGAAAATCCAAGCAAAGCGATTTTGAGTTTGATGAACATTCAATTGATCACGATTCCGTTGATCAGTATGATATTCTCAACCATTCACTATTACAATTCCTATGAATTTATAGAGATGTTATTGGCACAACCTGTAAGTAGAACCAAGGTGTTGTTGAGCGAATATCTGAGTACCGGATTTGCAATGGTCATTGCATTGTTAGTAGGCATGGGCATTCCAACGTTTTTATATTCTACCGATGAAACCGGTTTTACCTTGATCATTACCGGAATCGGGTTGACACTTGCGTGTACATCCCTGGCTTTTTGGGCCGCAGTAAAGTCTAGAGACAAAGCAAGAGGTATCGGTGTTGTCTTATTGTTATGGTTTTATTTTGCATTGATTTATGATGGAATTGTGTTGATGATCCTGTTCACGTTTAGCGATTATCCTTTGGAAAAATTGACGCTATTTTTAACCGCATTAAATCCTATTGATCTTGCCCGCGTATCTATCATGCTCAAGATGGACGTGAGTGCATTGATGGGATACACCGGAGCATTGTACAAAGATTTTTTTGGTAGCGCTATGGGGATCGTTTATACAGGTGGGATTATGTTGTTATGGATTATTTTACCGCTTTATCTTGCTTTGCGTTCTTTCCGGAGAAAAGATTTATAAAATCTCAGTGCGTCCATTTATTGTTGGCGGTTTTTCGTGATATACCAAACATAATTGTAAAATATCGAATCCAGTTATTTATTAATTTACAAGGATCAATTTTAGTTGTTAGAATATCACTCATAATTGAATTGATTTTCATCATTTCCTTTTGTGACTTCAATCAATAGTTCACAATCATTTTCATTCTAATATTTGTACAAATCCTATTGCAATGAAAAAGTATTTTAATTTTTTCATCAGCCTTTTTTTGGGCTTGATGATTATTTCTATTTCAGCTTGTTCTGATGACGATGTCCCAAATCCGGATTCCGGAAAAATAAAGACAGACAACTCCATTTTTGTAGTAAAAAAATCCATTCCATCTTCAGGCGGACAACTAGAGGTTACTGGAACACAATCACCTCTTGAAGGATTGATTATTGATGTCCCGAATGGAGCTTTTAGGGAGTCCAAAGAAATTTCTATTTCCTATGCAAACATTACCTCCCATGAACTGGGGCAGTATTTTAATCCTGCAAGCCCATTGATTGAAATTACAAATGGCGGTGATTATTCAGATAAGTTCATCAAACTGAGAATCCCTGTGGCTCAAAAGACCGGATTTTACCGGATGGCATGTTATTATGATAAAGTGAAGGGAACACTGGAGCCGATTTCGATTGCTGGGA
>JBGAWX010000087.1:0-12126 GCA_044227375.1 Saprospiraceae bacterium | reverse complement strand
CGTGGAAGTAATTGGCTGGCCCTCAGGTATTTACCATATATCTGTCGAGGGCAATGGTTTTAAATGTTCTGAAAGCCTTATTAAATTATAAATTCCACTGATTTTTTAAAAAATATGTACCTTTGCCACCTGTTTTTAAAAGGGCTCCGTAGCTCAACTGAATAGAGCACCTGACTACGGATCAGGAGGTTTAAGGTTTGAATCCTTACGGAGTCACAATTAGCAAACACAAGAATTTATTAGATATGTCTAAAGTATGTGATTTAACTGGAACCAAGCCGCTTTACGGTAATAATGTTTCTCACTCAAATCGTAAATCGAGAAGAAGATTTAATCCGAATCTTCAGAAGAAGTCGTTTTTCATTCCCGAAACCAATGAATGGGTCAGTTTGAAAGTGACGGCAAAAGCATTGAGAACTATAGATAAATTAGGTTTATATTCCTATATAAAAAAATTAGCTAACAAAGTACAATCTTAATCCATGGCTAAGAAAGCAAAAGGCAACAGACAACAAATCATTCTTGAATGTACAGAGCACAAGACCAGCGGCCTGCCGGGTACATCGAGATATGTCACTGAAAAAAACAGGAAGAATACTCCGGATCGTTTGGAATTGAAAAAATTCAATGCGATCATGAAGAAATATACCATTCACAAAGAAATTAAATAATCATGGCTAAAGTATCTAAAAACGCGAGAGTTGCACAACGTGCTGCCAACGTTGGATCTGGAAGAGATCACGTGAAAGTCATTAAATCAATTAAAGATCCAGTTACCGGCAAATACACTTATAAAGAAATGATTGTCCATAAAGACAAAGTGAAAGAGTTCTTCGAACAATCTAAGTAATTTAGAAAATAATATTATTGTATATGAGAAGCTTCCACTTGGGGCTTCTTTTTTATTTTATATAAACAGCTTATGGGATTTTTTGACCGTTTCTTCAGCAAAGAAAAAGAAATCGATTTACAACAAAGCCTTAGCAAAACCAAAGATGGCTTTTTTGAAAAAATCACTAAAGCATTAGTAGGTAAAACTCAGATTGATGATGAATTCTTAGATGAATTAGAACAAATTCTGATCAGTTCTGATGTTGGACTGGAAACCACGATTAAAATCATTCAACGCATACAAGCAAAAGTTGCAAAGGACAAGTATTTGGGAACCGATCAATTAAACGAAATCCTGCGCGATGAAATCATCCAATTGTTATCTGAAAACAATACCAAAGATCTTGATGATTTTGAAAGTGGTCCCACGAAACCATACATAATCCTAGTGGTTGGAGTAAATGGAGTCGGCAAGACGACTACTATTGGTAAGCTAGCATATCAATTCAAGCAACAGGGAAAGAATGTATTGATAGCAGCCGGTGATACCTTTCGTGCTGCCGCTGTTGATCAATTGAAAATTTGGTCTGATAGAATTCCCTGTGATTTTTTCTCTAAGGGTATGAATGCGGATCCTTCTGCCGTGGCTTATGAAGCCGTGCAGCAGGCAATCAAAAATAATATAGACGTTGCGATTATCGATACTGCTGGCAGATTGCATACCAAAATAAATCTCATGGGAGAGCTTGGTAAAATATATCGTTCGATTTCCAAATCCTTGCCAACTGCCCCACATGAAGTTTTGCTTGTGCTTGATGCAACCACAGGACAAAATGCAATTGAACAATGCCGTCATTTTACTGCGACAACACATTTAACAGGCTTGGTCTTAACCAAGCTCGATGGTACCGCTAAAGGTGGAGTTGCATTAGGCATTTCTGATCAGTTCAAAATCCCAATAAAATATATAGGTGTTGGAGAACGAATTGATCAATTGCAGGTATTTAACAAAAAAGCATTTGTGAATTCATTGTTCAATAAGTGATTTTAGTGTAATCGATTTAGAACTCAGACTCGATAGTTTTACATTACATTATTTAAGCAGCAGAAGTTTAATGAAGTGCCGGAAGAAAATTTAAAAACTGATATTTTAGATTCTAATGGATTGATATCATCTTCTTCATCATAAAAAGTGCCGCTTTATCATAAATAATTATAGTTTCATCGGATTATCTTCTTCATCACAGGCGGATTGGTTAACTTTAACACCTTGATGATCGTAATACCAAAAGTTAAAATTCTCATCGGCAATCATCAAATCCTTATAATTGCATACAAACTAAATTAAACGAAAATGTCTTTCCATTACAAGCAAACCATAACTCCAATAGTTATTGCTTCTTTCATCCTTTTTTTGGGCTGGTCAGCTGATCCACCGGATGGAAAAACAGGCGCTCCATTTGATGGCTTATGCAGTGATTGTCACTCAGGAGGTAGTTTTGATGGCACTGTGAACATCTCTGGTTTTCCCACAAGCATCACTCCAAATACTACCTATGACATTACACTCACAACTACAGCAACCATGGGCTCTCCATTAGTAGGAGGATTTCAGTTGGTTGTGGTTAATGCTAGTAATGTGAATTCTGGTAACCTCACTGCAGGCACAGGAAATGGAACATCGTTTTTTAATTCCAGGGAATACGTGGATCATAGAGGTGCTAAAAGTTTTTCCGGCGGATCAGTCTCATGGAATTTTACCTGGACTTCTCCGAATGGTCCGAATGGTGCCGTAATCACAATGTATTTCTCATCCAATCTTGCCAATGGAAATGGATCTTCTTCAGGTGATAAAATAATTAATGACAGCCAATCGGGAACAATGGTTGGCGGAGGAGTTCCACTAACGGTCAATATCATTTCAAAGAAAAATGTAAGTTGTTTTGGAGGAAATGATGGCGAAGCCACAGCTTCTGCAGGAGGAGGTGACCCACCCTATTCCTACAATTGGTCCAATGGTGATATGGGAAATAAAGCTACGCTCTTAAGTGCCGGAAGTTATAAGGTTACTGCTACAGACAATTCAGGATCTACAGCGACAGCCAGCGTGATCATTACGCAACCATCAGCTTTAACACATGAACTCAAAGTTGTGAAAAACGTAAGTTGTCCCGGCGGAAAAGACGGTTCCATTTTAGCAACAGCAAACGGTGGAACAAGTCCATATAATTTTATTTACTCTTCAGGTTCACCTAATAATTTAATTGCCGGAGTGTATTCAGTCACTGTATCTGATGCAAACTCATGCACTGTAAGTAGCTCCGTTGTTGTTACTGAACCTGATTCGTTTTCTGTCAATCCTACCATCTTACAAAACCCTGCTTGCCCGCTGGACTCTAATGGTCAGATAAAAATAACTGTAACAGGTGCTAATTCTCCCTATAAGTATCTATGGAGTTCTGGAGAAACATCTAATCAAATCACAAATAAAAAAGTAGGTAATTATAAAGTAACAATAACCGATGCTAAAAATTGCAACACCGTTAGAGGCTATGAACTCAAAACAATAGATGATATGGCACCAATTCTGATCGGTAAAAATGGTAAAATATTTTTAAATTCCAATGGATTAGCCAATATAAAAATTTCAGATTTTATTCTAACTCATACTGACAATTGTGACCCTTCGCCACTGTTAACCATTTCAAAATCAAACATCACATGTGATGACACAGGAAAACGCAACTACATCTTAACTTCAAAAGATGCATCAAATAATATTTCAAAAGACACAATTGAAATTGAAGTACTCGATACTCTTAAACCGATTATTCAATTATGGAATGACACCCTTATTAAGCGATGTGATGTGATCGTACCAAGTCCAATAGCTACAGATAATTGCGCACTAATAGAATTCAAAAAGATTAGTGGACCGGATCCCGGAACTCTTTTTCCAATCGGAGAAACGACAATAGTTTATTCTGCAAAAGATGCTTCCAATAATGTTACAACAGACAGTTTGAAAGTTACCATCGAATCACCAATTCATTTTGCTGTCGATAGTTTCTATTTTAATTATTGTACCGGGGATACCGCATTCACCTTGCTGAGCACTCATCATGACCTTGATCTTCCACTTTACTTTTATTATCAAACGGATACCACAAAAATTTTAAAAGACAGTTCATTTCAAATTGCGACTACAGCTGAGGATACGATAAAATTCAAGATTGATGAGGAGTCAGGATGCTTATTAAATTACGAGCAGGGTATTCATTATCCCGGCCCGGCATTAAACCTTGATTCGGTAAAATTAATACACCAGAGTGATATTCAAAATCCAGATGGCCAAATTGAAGTCTTTATAACCGGTGCTGATTCTATCGTATTCTATGATGCAAGTACCAATACGCTTGTGAATTATACCGGTCTGAATCTTGCAGCAGGCATGTATATTGTTAAGGCTTATAAAGGGGTGTGCGAATTTGAATATGGTCCATATGAAATTAAATTAATACTCTCTACTGACAATTCCGAATCCATAAATCTCAAAGCATTTCCAATTCCATTCTCCAATGAAATCCATATCACAACCGAGTACAAATCTCAAATGAGATACAGTCTTCTCAATGCGCAGGGCTTCGAAGTAACTCATGGAAAATTCCATTCGAACCTCATTCTAGAGACAGATAATTTAAGCGCGGGGATGTATTATTTGAAATGTTTTGGTACAAGAAATTCAAAGGTAATTAGATTACTAAAGATATAATTAGAAACAAGTTACATATTGTAAAATTTAGGTAGAATCAATATGATCGTATCAAAATTTGCCTGTATCCAAATAATTTGTAAATTTGACTACCGAATTAGCTTATAGTTCTTATAATCCTAATTAATTTAAGAACAGAAGTTTCAGCAATAATTAAATTCTTACACAGTACCATTTCATTCTTTTCTAGTGTAATTAATTCTTGCGTATGAAAACATTTAATTTATTAAGCCATTCCTTTAATGCTGTATCCCGTGTTGTTTTATTAAATCTACTAATCAGGACATTTATTATCATATTCCTGTTATCGGCATGGAATCATGCAAAATGTTTTCAAAATGGCGATAATTTAATTTTCTCATTCAATACTTTAATTTTTTTTGGCGACACATCGAATCCGACAATTATTTGTCCGCAGGATCTTACCATCACCTGCACATCAAATACTTCCCCGGTTTCCACGAATATCCCAAAAACCATTGATCATTGTGCTCAAGGCATCACCAATATCAGTTATCGGGATTCTCGTTACAATGGTTCCTGCAACGATAATTTTAATTTAAAAAGAACTTGGACAGCTATCGATTCCTGCGGAAATTCGAGTAATTGTACCCAAATTATCACTATCATAGATACTGCAAGACCAAGAATTTTTTGTCCTGAAAATTTGACGCTTGATTGCAAATCCAACCTATTGCCTGTGAGAACAGGAACATCATCATCAATCGATAATTGTACAAATAAAGTTACCAATATTTCTTATACAGATGATGTAATAAATGACACAGTATGCAACCATGAATATAAAATTATCCGAACATGGAAGGGTTGGGACTCTTGTGGAAATTCTAATACTTGCTTACAAATCATTACCATACAAGATACCACAGCACCTAATCTACTTTGTCCAAAGCATGTAACAGTCTCATGCAATGAAAATACAGGTCCTTCAGTCGCTGGTATCCCTACCGCCACTGACAATTGCACTGAGTTGATCTCCGATATAAGTTACACTGATCTATTTATTAATTCGGGAAATAACGGCAGTTATGGAATTGAGCGAACCTGGAAAGCTCGTGACAGTTGTAACAATCAGCAAAAATGCCACCAATACATAACCATGCGGGATAGCTTAGCATTGGATAATATTAAAATTGTACATTCAATTAATGGATTGGGCGGAAGCATTGAAATCGTTATACCAAAAGCCGATTCCTTATATTTTGTAGATGCAAATTCGTATGGTCTAATTAACAAAACAGGATTAAACCTCGCCGCTGGATCTTATTTCGTAAAAGCCTTTGTAGGCAATTGCACTTTTGTTTATGGGCCTTACATGATTGAAATTGTGAATTCATCAGAAGGATCAGCTCCCTTGGAAATCCATTTATATTCAAATCCATTCAAAGACATTATTTCGGTTCAATCCAATGGTTATTCCAGATTAAACTATCAATTATTTAATGCACAGGGCAACTGTATCTCGATTGGAGAATTTAGCAATCAACTTAAATTAGACGCTCAACATCTGAGTGCCGGAATTTACTTCCTGAAATGTTCTGGTATCAATAAATCCAATACGATACGATTGATTAAGATCTGATTTTATTCATCGAGTTTCAATACATCGAGAAAGGCTTTTTGCGGCACGTCAATGGAGCCGATCTGACGCATCTTCTTCTTTCCTTCTTTTTGTTTCTCCAGCAACTTTCGTTTCCTGGATATATCACCACCATAACATTTTGCTGTTACATCTTTTCGCATGGCAGAAATGGTTTCACGGGCAATAATCTTACCACCAATGGCTGCCTGTATTGCAATTACGAACTGATGTTTTGGTAAAATTTCCTTTAGTTTTGTACACATCCTTCGACCAACGGATTCTGCTTTTGATCTGTGCACCAAAGCGGTCAATGCATCTACATTATCTCCATTGAGTTTGATATCCAGCTTAATCAAATCGGATTTCCTGTAATCAATGGGATGATAATCAAAAGAGGCATAACCTCTCGTCATGGATTTCAGGCGATCATAAAAATCGAAAACAATTTCAGCCAAAGGCATTTCAAATTGCAACTCTACCCTGTCGGTTGTCAGATAATGTTGCTTCATCAATATACCTCGTTTATCCAGGCAAAGTTTTATTATAGTTCCTATGTACTCTGGTTTGGTAATAATTTGTGATGAGATGTAGGGTTCTTCAACATATTCTAAAAAATTCGGCTCTGGCAAATCATTCGGAGTATTGATGGTCAATAACTTTCCGGCAGTAGTAAGCGCTTTGTATGAAACGTTTGGTACTGTGGTGATGACTTCCTGGTTGAACTCACGGGATAATCGCTCCTGAATGATTTCAAGGTGCAGCATGCCAAGAAAACCACAACGAAATCCGAAACCCAGAGCAATGGAAGTCTCCGGCTCATAAACCAATGAAGAGTCATTCAACTGAAGTTTAGCAAGAGCGTCTCTTAGGTCTTCAAAATACTCATTCTCAACCGGATAAATCCCGGCAAACACCATTGGTTTTACTTCTTCGAATCCCTTGATGCTCTCTGCACAGGGATTACTTACTTTGGTGATGGTGTCTCCAACCTTTACATCTTTTGCATCTTTGATTCCCGTGATGATGTATCCGACATTGCCACATCCGATTTCATCTTTTGGGATCAAGGTCATTTTCAAAATACCGACCTCTTCCGCATCATAATCCTTACCTGCATTGAAGAATCTCACTTTTTCTCCCTTCTTAAGAGATCCATTCAATATCCTATAGTAAATGATGACCCCTCTGAAAGAATTAAAAACGGAATCAAAAATTAAAGCCTGCAAAGGACCTTTTTCATCTCCACTGGGCGGTGGAATTTTTTCCACGATGGCCGTCATAATATTCTCAACTCCCTGTCCGGTCTTGCCACTGGCTAGTATGATATCATCTTTTTCACAACCCAAAAGATCGATTATTTGGTCGCTCACCTGATCAATCATCGCACTGTCCATATCTATTTTATTGAGGATCGGAATGATGGATAAGTTATGATCAATTGCAAGATATAAGTTTGAAATCGTTTGAGCCTGAATTCCCTGGGTCGCATCAACAAGAAGCAGGGCTCCTTCACAGGCAGCTATTGATCTCGACACTTCATATGAAAAGTCGACATGTCCGGGAGTATCAATAAGGTTGAAGATGTATTGTTGGCCATCCTTATGAAGATAATTCAATTGGATTGCATGAGCTTTTATAGTGATCCCACGTTCCCTTTCTAGGTCCATATCGTCCAAAGCCTGATTTTGCATATCGCGCTCAGAAATGGTTTTTGTAAATTCCAACAGACGGTCAGATAAAGTGCTTTTACCGTGGTCAATATGGGCGATTACACAAAAATTTCTGATATGCTTCATAGACTAGAAAATCTGCGCGAAAATAGCTTGTTAAGCCCTCCTTTTTTAATCTATTAACATTTGAGATGATGAAATTAACAGATTCATATTTAATCATATAAGAATAATTTAGACTCAAAGACATGAGCTTTGATCCTACTGAATAAATCTGCAGAACACACCTTTTTTTTGTTATTTTCAACAAAACTTTACTTTTACAAATCAAAAGCAGCAATTGACCGATTTATACGTTATGCCTAGGTTGCATATCATTTTATGCCCGACTATGAAATATTTTAGTTTTTTAATCATATTAACCCTCTTAAGTTCCTGTTCAAAACCAGAAGAGAATTTCATCAAAATTCCTTCTGAGTTTTCTATTAATATCCAGGAAGAAATTCAATCTTCAGGAATGAGAGAAGTGTGGCTGGAACTCTCTTCATTGAATGCTCAATATTGTCAGGACGACTCACTGGTGTACAATACATCTATAGACTCCCTATCTGTATTTATTGAAATCCTCGATTCATATAAAGCAAATGATTGCTCTCAAAAAAACTATTACCTGAATTCCCGGATAAAACTACCTGAATTCACAGACAGCCTGCATATTCAATTGAGTCTAGGCTCTGCTTCGACAATTCATTGTACTGTTTACAGTTTTAAGAACTATTATACCATTGAAATCAATGAAGGAAAAGGCTTGATCAAGAAATATGAGAAGACGTATAAGATACCTCAAAACCTGATATGGGGCTTTGCTTATCCAAAATCCATCGGACCAAATGGAGAAAATGCAATGATCAATTTCAAAAAAGATATCGAGTTTGATTGCAATAATTATCACCTGCCGAAAGGGTACTACACGTATTTCTCTGTCGAGGATAATAATGTTTTAATTCTCAGTGAAAGCCCTGGTATCGCCGGTAATTACCTCAATTTTTACTTTTCCCACTCCAAGACTAAAGAGGAACTCATTGCATTTTTCGATCTTCTCGCTTCAGAATACGTCGATTTGGTTGGCTATAAAGTCACAAGCGGATTCGGCATTGAATTCAAATCCAATTGAGTTTTTTCTTCTCGCGAATTTTGCGGTAATTCGCATTCATGAAACCCAGTCAACGCATTAATCTAATCAGTGATACGGTCACTGTTCCAACCAAAGGCATGTTACAAGCCATGATGAATGCTGAAGTTGGCGATGATGTTTTTAGAGAAGATCCTACGGTGATTCAATTGGAAAAAAAACTAGCCGCTTTATTCGGACATGAGGCAGGTTTGTTTTGCCCATCAGGCACCATGACCAATCAAATTGCAATTAAAGCGCATACCAACCCTATGGATGAGTTGCTCTGCGAAGAGAACAGTCATGTTTATCAATATGAAGTAGGAGGATATGCTTTCCACAGTGGTATTGCGGTAAATCCTATTCAATCTGAAAATGGCAAATTAAATTCAGCTCTGATTTCGGCGAACATCAAATCCCCCAATGATTGGCTACCAAACACCAAACTCGTCGTCATCGAAAATACAAGCAACCGTACCGGAGGGAATTATTATCGGCTTGATGAATTAATTTCAATTTCTTCGACATGTAAACAACTTGGTTTGAAACTTCACATGGATGGTGCCAGAATTTTCAATGCAATCATAGAAGCTGGTTATTCTTCAGACAAAATCGGTCCGCTGTTCGATTCAATTTCCGTATGTCTATCAAAAGGACTTGGTGCACCTGTAGGATCTGTATTGTTAGGACCTGCGGATTGGATCAATAAGTGTAGAAAAATAAGAAAAGTGATGGGTGGAGGAATGCGGCAGGCTGGAATAATTGCTGCTGCTGGAATTTATGCATTAGAGCATCACATTGAAAGACTTAAGTTTGATCACATACATGCCAAACGTATTGAATCTTGTTTAAAACAGGCCAGCTATGTTTCAAGAATCAAAGATGTAGAAACGAATATCATCATTTTTGATTTAGTTGACAAATTGAGCCCTCCTAAATTTATTGAACAACTTAATGCATACGGAATTCACGCATCCGCGTTCGGACAACAATCCATACGGTTTGTGACGCATATGGACATTACCGAACAAATGATTGATGAAGTGGAGACTGTACTAAAGGAAAATATAGTCTATTGAAAATTTTCGTCGAACTGAATAAAAAGCATTGGACTGAACCAAATTACCTAAACATGGAGATACTTATTATTTTCTTTTATTGAGTTCATCCCGAATGTGGGCTGCTTTCTCATAATTTTCTTCTTCCAAAACTTTTTTCAGCAACTTCTCAAGTTCCTCAGTACTATAACTTGAAAAAGATTTTTGACTTTTTTCCTTTGGCGCTACCTGCTTTTTTGATTCACCTTCAGCTTCTTCAAGCACTACGCCTGCTGCTTCCATAATAAACTCATAAGTATAAACAGGACAATTAAATCTTACGGCCAGAGCCAATGCATCAGAAGTTCGTGAATCAATTTTAATCACCTCTCCTTCCTTTTCGCATATTAACTGTGAATAAAATATACCATCCAAAAGATTATTAATGACAATTTCTTTTACTTCAATTCCAAAAGAGGATAAAGCATTTTTAAATAAATCATGAGTCAGTGGCCTGTTCGGAGTCATCCGCTCAAGTACGACAGCTATTGCCTGAGCTTCGTATCCTCCTATAACTATAGGCAATCGCCTGTTTCCTTCCAACTCACCCAAAACCACAGCATAATTCTGTGATTGGGTTACGCTGTGTGAAAGAGCAATGATTTCGAGTTCTATTATTTTATTATCTTGGTTAGACATGCAATATTATCATTTGGCTTTTTTCAAAGCCTCGTTTAATTTCGGAATGATTTCAAACAAATCACCGCAAATCCCATAATCTGCCGCTTTAAAAAATGGTGCTTCAGGATCTTTATTGATAACAATTATATTCTTGGAATTGTTAACCCCCGCTAAATGCTGGATTGCACCGGAAATTCCGATTGCAATATACACATTGGGCCTAATGGCAATTCCCGTTTGTCCAACATGCTCATGATGGGGCCTCCAACCTGCATCTGCAACCGGTCTGGAGCAAGCTGTGGCAGCATTTAAGATATCTGCAAGCTCTTCGATCATAGGCCAATTTGCAGGATCCTTCAATCCCCTGCCTGCTGAAACCACAATATCAGATTCGGTCAATGGTGTTTTTCCTTTAATCAATTTTCTTTCTCTCAATTTTACATGAGCCTCTTTAATTGAAACTTCAAATGATGATATCACGACCTGTTTACTTTTACCAGGATTCAACCCATATCCATGAGGCATTACTGATACAATGCCTTTATTAACCGGAAAACCATACCACGCAAATGCTTTACCCGAGAAAACGCTTTTCTTAAAGATAGGTTTAGCATTTTCTATTTTCATTTGAATCACATTGCTTATCAATCCAAGATTCAAACCAACAGAGAGCGATCCGCCAATGGATTTTCCCAAACTGTTATTACTTAAAATGACATAATCAGGATTAAATCTTGAATACGATTGAGAGATGATCTCAACCCATTGTCTCGTATCCAAATAATCAGCAGCTTGAAATTCATAAACTTCATCTATACCATACAAGCCCAATTCCTGTAAATGACCCGAACCTTTTGAAATAATTCCTATTGCCTTTTTTCCAATTTCTGCTGCGAAATCCGAAGCGAATGTCGCTGCTTCCAATGAAGATTTTTTGATCAGCCCGTCTGCATGTTCTAAGAATACCAGTACCATCGGAGTTAAATAATTTTTAATTCATTTTTAAATATTTCAACAAGTTCTTCTAAATGATTTGGATCAATCATTCTGATACCAGACTTGGCCGGCGGTGTTTCAAATCTTACCAACTCCGTATTGTTTTCGACTGCCATTTTGGGCAACACAGAGAGTGGTTTCTTCTTCGCGTCAATGATACCTTTCATATTAGGTATTCTTTGTTCGGCCAATCCTTTAGCAGCAGATAAAACAAAAGGAATATTCAATTCAATGATGTCATTTCCTCCTTCAATTTCAGTACTGCATACTGCAACGTTTCCTTCCACTTCCAGATGATTGCAATACGAAACGTATGAAAGACCAAGATATGCAGCAAGTTTAGACCCTACTTCCGAACCATTACG
>JBGAWX010000086.1:0-12137 GCA_044227375.1 Saprospiraceae bacterium | reverse complement strand
CATGTCTTTGATCAGATCAGCCATTCGTCCTCCCCAACCGGTTGTAGACCGTTGATCAGAAATAGAAGATTGCCATTGTTGGTATTGATCAGAATGTGATAACAATCCCAATGGAACTTTTTTAGTACCTCCATAGAATTCATCTCTGGTTACAGGTTCAAGCATGGTTCCCACATTGGATACAAACGTCAATTTTCCATCGTCATATAATTTTTGCATTTCCTTCAGACTGGGATGAATGCCGAAGGTTCTTCCAGGTGTGTTTAGCACCTGGATCTGGCGTAAATCAGTTTTTGGAATGGCCAGATTCGATCTGGTTTTCGCATAGTCATTGTATTCTTTATTGCCCATTGGCACCAGCATGTTGTAGGAATCATTTCCACCGGAAAGACTTAAACAAATCATTGCTTTGTAACCGGGATCCATCATGGAATTGGCAGCAGTTAAAGCGTTCATTCCTTTGAGATGAATGAGTGTATTCATAATGGATGTATAACCCAATGCAGCACAACTGATCTGGCCTACAAAAGTTCTTCTTGATATATTTTTCTTTGACATGAGGTTCTTATTTAAAAATGGCGTAATCAGGTGAAATCATCATGAGATAAAGAGCCATGCGTACACGGCTTTCCCTAAAACTTCCGGTTATAAATGTACTTATGGTTTCTTTAATAATGCCACGGGTCCGGTCACTTAAATTGCCGTGAGTTAATAAAACATCCAAACGATTGACCAACACTTCTGGATCCTGTGCAAGATCTTCGAGATCATTCAAATTTAAAATGGCATAAGGATCATCGCGTTCCCAACTATAAAAAACATAATCAAACACAGACCATGCATTTACCATATTGATATAACCTATGCTGGTGCGTGAATTGTGTATTTGGAATTCAGGGGCAACCAATCCATTTTTATCAAGATCGCCTTTGGGTTTATAAAACGGAGAATAGAAATTAAATACAGATGGCGCAGCCAAAGGGATTTGAGATGTATTCAACCAGAATTCATATCCTATATTCCAATACCGTCCATAGTATTGTTCGACATCCACTGCGGAGGTAAAATGTGAATATCGCACAATGGGTTCTCTGAGTTGTCCATTACTTGCATCTAACATCGGTTCACAATCCCGGGCTTCAGGATCCAAAAGAATGGCTTTAATTACTGCGGCGAGATTTCCCCGATTGCCTTTCCCATCATTTCTAAAAACTTTCGCAACTCTGGCAACATATTCAGGAGAAGGATTGGATTTGATCAATCGTTGGATGAGTTGCTTTCCAATAAATGGTCCGACGTTTGGATGATTTACCAAGGCTTCTATTGCATCACGGATATCTTTCAAGCCCGTTTGTCCATCCGGAATAGTGGTCGTTCCATTTAATAAAACTTTTTCTCCGGGTTCATGATAGTATTCATACATCTTCATGCTTTTGGTAAAATCCGCTAGGTAAATCCCCATACCAAATACAGCGGTATCGGTATACATATTAGGGACCACTGCAGAAAATCCAAGACCTGTAAATACTTTAGCGAGTTCTTTGATGTCTTTTTGATTGTAAGTCGGAATGGCATTTCCCTGTGCATCCAATTTTAAACTTCCGTCCGGATTTAATTCATTCAATCCAATGGTGAAGAGTTGCATGATTTCACGTGCATAATTTTCATCCGGATGGGTTCCTTCTACCGTATCAGTTTTCGGATTGTTCAGGTGACTCAGATAAAATCCCATCGTTGGATGCAAACTTACCTGATATAAAAGATCTGAAAAACTTCCGAATGAATTGTTCAGGAGGATGTCATAATAACTAGCGAGACCTCTGCCATATCCTTGCAGATCCGTTTCAATTGAGATGACAAAAATTTCACTGAGAGCCAGTGCGATGCGTTGTCGCAATTTATCCGGATTGTTCATGTGTTGCGTCCACCAGGCATATTGAAAGGTAATCCAGTTTGGTGAAGTAAGCACATCTGCGGAATCACCTCCCGTTTCATAAAACCAATCAACTACATCATGATAGGTCTCATTGGTTTGATCGAGCATTGAATTGACCGGAAGGTTCATTTGTTTGTCTATCCATTTTTCAAAATCATTTCCAGCGAGTTTGCGGATATCCTGAAGACTGGATCCCAGAGTAGCCTGATATAAAAAGCGGCTGGCATTGTACTCGTCGAAGACCATTCCATCACCATTAAAAGTTGATTTTGCTGAAGTGGAATCTTTTCGGTTAATCGGTTTCCAATTATCGCTGGAATACACATGAATAGGTGGTGAGTCTTTTCCACCCAAAATGATTTTCTGGGCGAAACTTTCACTGAATTGAATCAATCCAATGAAAATGAGAATAGCAGATTTGATTCGCATGCTACGAGTTGAGTTTATGTCACGTTTGAATTGCTTCAAAAGTAAAAAGATAAGTTGAATTTTCATTTTTTAAAATATCAATTTTAAGAAAAATGGGTGAAAACCCTGATAAAAAAATAGAAACGTAGGGGTTTACCCTGATACTGAAATGAGAAAGGTTGAAAGGGAGAAAGGTAGAAAAGTAGAAAGGTAGGAAGGCAGGTAGTGAGGTAGGTAGGGAGTTACAGAGTTTTTTGCATTAAAGAGTCACATCAGTTCAAAATGATTTGAATATATCATCTTTATGTGTTAAATATAAAAATTAATTAGGTTGGTTGGTAGAGGAATCTTACATTTATCATCTGAATTTTTCATTAGATCACCAACAAAAGACATTATTATGAGAATTTTATTCAAGACCAGTTTAGTTTTATTTCTAAGTTTATTTTTATTTCATTCAGGAATCGATGCTCAGATTTTTGAAAAATTGAATGGGCCATATGGCGGAGGTGAAAAAGTGCTTGAAGGAAAGAATGGAGTTTATTTTCAAGTTTTCACTAATGACTCTTATGTGCATGAATTGTATAAATCAGTAAATGGAGGAACCCATTGGACCCGGGTTTCGACTGTACCGAATGTTCAGGGAGGAAACCCATTGAATGTAGGTCTCGATGGAAATTTATATGCTTTAGTCAATGGTAAAATTATTAAATCAGTCAATGATGGACAGTCCTGGTCGGTATTGAATTCACCTCCTGAAGCGGCATTCGGATTGAATACAATAAATGCACTTCCGGACGGCACCATATTGTGTTCTTCCTCAGGCAAAGTCTTACAGTCAACGGACAATGGCCAAACCTGGAATTCATCCAGTATCTATAATATTAATTATTTTTTCTATGAAGACTCCAAGGATAGGGTATACGCTTTAAGTAATGAAACTATTTACAGATCATTTGATCGAGGATTAAATTGGACACTATTCAGTGCTACTGACTTCGGTAATGACAATCTAAACATGGTAATTGCAGGCAATGGAAATATACTTGTATCCGGTGATGAGTTTATATGGAGATTCGATTCTACAGGTATTCTTATAAATAAAATGGATCCTTTTCCAGGTACATCGCGGCAGATTGACATGGCCATGGGAATTAGTGGTCGTTTATTTGCATTCAAGTATTATAAATCATTCTATTCTGATAATCTAGGTGACAGTTGGATTGAATTTGGAAATTCCGGTTCCAATTCCAATGCATATCAGAATTTTGTTTCAGTCAGCAATGGTGCACTATTTGGAATCAAGCTCGGTGGCGGACTGTACAAATCAACAGATAATGGCAAAAGCTGGTTATTCGCAGCGAGTGGATTGAATTTTGCAAATGTTTCAGAAGTTCGGTTTATCTCTGACTTAAAAATATTGGCACTTACATCAGACGGATTATTTTATAGCGAAGATGCAGCTAAGACGTGGACCTACTTATTTCCTTCACATGATGAAAACGTGTTGCCATCCAGTTCGTCCCGAATTGCACTTAATGGAGAAGAGATCTATTTCAGTGAGTTTGATACGGTTTATTATTTCAAAGATTGGAAATCCAATCCTAGTAGGTTTAAATCTACAAGTAAAAGTATTACAACGACCAATATATTTATCAATCATCAAACTGGGTCCTTATTTGTAGCTGATATCAACGATTTATACCGCTCGCTGGATAAAGCTAAAACCTGGAAGAAGTTAGGGCTCAAGGCCGTTCAGGATTTGATAAACTTTCCAGATGGATCCATTATCGCATCAACCACAGAAAAAATTTACAGATCTACCGATGATGGAGATACCTGGAATGAGGTATTTAATGCTGCTCCTAATTTTTTAGGTTGGGATAATAAATTGCTGAACAATTCACAATCATCAGCTTATCTCATTTATAACAATCAAACGGGTTATAATCTAGCTTCAACAGTTGATAATGGGATCACATGGTCTGTATTGAGTATTGATGAACTTAATTCATCCCAAATTGCTCCAGAATATGGTCAGGTTCTTAATAATTTAGAGCATATTTATATTGGCGGGTTTTCCGGAGAAATACTAAGGTCTTTAGATTTTGGTAATAATTTTAATACATTCAATAGTGAGTTCGATTATGTTCGAGGCCTTTTCATTTCTCCTGCTCAAAAATTATGGGTGATTCCTAACCTGGGTTTATACCGTTCTAAAATTGAATTAAGTGCTTCACATATACTACATGGAAATGTTTATACTGATTTGAATTTTGATTGTAATTACAATGCGAATGAGCCAGGTAAAGCTAAACGACTGATTGTTGCCGATAATGGATTAGTGAAACAATATGGATATTCAAAGTTAAATGGTGATTATTCAATACCGATTGAATCTGGAACGTATGATATTGAAGTCGCAACAGATAATCTTTTGTGGACAAGTTGTAAAAAAACGATTGCAGCTTCAAATTATGATTTCAACGATACACTAAAACTGGGCTTGCAGGTGAATACGGTTTGTCCATTTATGAAAGTGGAGATTCAGTCCACCATACTTAGGCGTTGCGTAGAATCTAGTTTGTATATAAACTATTCCAATACAGGTACCCGGATTGCAAAAAATGCTTATATCGATGTAATTCTGGATCCTTTTTTCGAATTTATTAGTTCGTCAAAACCATTCAGCAGTCAGAATGGAAATGAATACCGCTTTTTATTGGGAGATGTTGATGAAAGCACGTCCGGTTCTTTTTCCATAAAAGTAAAAGTTTCCTGTAATGCGCAGATGGGGCAGATTCATTGTGCAGAAGCCCATATCTATCCGGATACTCCCTGCGTTCAGTCCGCTCGCGCTATCATCAGAACTTCAGTGAACTGTTTAGGAGATTCGATAGAGTTGATGATCAGGAATGATGGAAATAAAGACATGGCTGCTGTAAAAAACTGGTGGGTGGTTGATTTGTCAAAATCCAATTCAAACATTCAATCGTTTGACGGAGGAACTTTTTATTTAAGTGCGGGGCAAGTGTATACCAAGCGAATCGCATCGAGATCGCGGGTGTTGTTTATTGCAGAGCAGGATGAATCCTATCCATACAATAAAACCTCAAGAACTGAAATCATTTCATGCACACAAAATCCTTTGCCTGGGTCGCCTCCTCTGAACATAAGCAATCTCGATGAAGAAGAACCGTATATTTCAAAATTCTGTGAGCGCAATCGCGGCAGCTTTGATCCCAATGACATCACCGGATATCCGGATGGAATCACCGACAAACGATATATCGATAATGAGCAGCAACTCGATTATGTGATCCGCTTCCAAAACACCGGAACGGATACAGCATTTAATATCCGAATTGAAAATCAAATTCCAATTAAAGAATTGGATCTTGCAACTTTATCATTAGGAGCATCTTCACATCCGTATCAATTTATTTTAAGTCCTGAAGGAAAACTGATTTTTTCATTCAGCAATGTTCTTTTACCGGATTCAAATATCAATGAAGTGGCATCGCATGGATTTGTGCAATACAGCATCAAACCAATTGACAAATTGAGCAACGGTACAAAGATTTTGAATGATGCATTGATTTATTTTGATTTTAATGATGGAGTGAATACGAATGTGGATTTGCATACGATTGGAAGTCCGATTCCGGTGATGGTGAATGAGGTAAATAAAATGAATGAAATCGATTTTCAAATTGAGCCAAATCCTGTGAAAGAATTCAGTTCAATTTTAATTAATTCCAATTATAAGAATGAACATTATAAATTGAGTTGCCTTGATGTGTATTCAAAGCAAATGTGGGAAATGGATGTGAAGGGAAACCGTGCTGCAATTCAAAAAGGAGATATGAAGCCAGGAGTTTATTTATTGGTTTTGAAATCTCGAAGTGGATTGACTTTGAGGTCGAAGAAATTAATTGTTGATTAGTTGGTAGTATACTTGACTTGTTCTAATAAATTGAAAATAAAAAACTGAGCATACAGTATTGATTGTTGAGAATCTGAATCCTAATTTGTTTTCTCTTCACTTCTTAATTCATCATTCGTTAATCATTATTCGGCATTCAGCTGATCGTATGCAATTTGCTTCAAAGAAAATGAATATTGAACACTGATTAACGAATGATGAATTAAAAAGTGGGATAAATAAAAAGCCCCTGTGGTGAGCAGGGGCAAAAATCTACTATCATTCCCAGATGGTTGATCAAAAAAGAATTCGATTTGTAGGTACTATTAAGGTCAGGATTTTGGGTTGAATTATTTTTTAAGTTTGGCGAGAATGTTTTCCAATTCGACTTCGGTAAACACCAGCACTTCGCGGGGTTTACTTCCTTCGCCGGCAGTTACGATTCCCAATTGTTCAAGTTGGTCCATGATTCTGCCAGCGCGGTTGTAACCAAGTTTTAATCTTCTTTGTATCATACTGGTCGATCCATGTTGTGATCCGACTACTAACCTTGCCGCTTCGAAAAGCATGTCGTCGAGATCATTCATTTCAATGGGATCTCCGCCATTTGCGGATTCTTCTCCTTTGTATTCCGGTAACAGATACGGTGTTCCGAAGCCTTGTTGATTGCTGATGAATTTAATGACGCGTTCCACTTCTGGGGTATCCACATAAGGACACTGCAAACGAATTACATCAGAGCCCATGCTGTACAGAAAATCACCTCGACCTATTAGACGTTCAGCACCACCGTGATCCAGAATGGTTCTCGAGTCAATGTTGGAAGAAACTTTAAATGCAATCCTTCCTGGGAAATTGGCTTTAATCAGACCCGTGATAATTTTTACGGATGGTCTTTGAGTTGCTATGATCAAATGCATTCCCACTGCACGAGCCAATTGAGCGAGTCTTCCCAAGGGCATTTCCACTTCTTTTCCTGCAGTCATGATTAAATCAGCAAACTCATCGATGATGAGGACTATATATGGAAGGAAGCGATGACCTTTTTCCGGATTGAGTTTTCTTTTTGTGAATTTCTCATTGTACTCGAGGATATTTCTAACCCGTGCTAATTTTAAAAGCTCATAGCGTTGATCCATTTCAATACATAAAGAGTTCAGTGTATAAATAACTTTAGAGGTATCCGTAATGATGGCATCTTCTGTATCCGGTAGTTTCGCTAAGAAGTGTTTTGCAATTTCAGAATAAATGGGCAACTCTACTTTTTTGGGATCGATCAATACCAATTTAACTTCAGATGGATGTTTGCGATAGAGTAGGGAGATCAGAATGGAGTTGATTCCAACTGATTTTCCCTGACCCGTTGCACCTGCAATCAGCAGGTGAGGCATTTTAGTCAGATCAGCAACAATGACCTCATTTGAAATATTCTTACCTAATGCAATCGGCAATTCTAATTTTGGATCATTGAAACGTTCTGATCGCAACAATTCTTTAAGTGCAACAATCTGCCTGTTTTTATTTGCAACTTCAATTCCGATTGTGCCTCTTCCAGGTATCGGCGCAATGATCCGTATGCCCTGTGCTGAAAGACTTAAAGCGATATCATCTTCAAGACTTTTAATTCTTGAGATCCTTACACCCGGGGCAGGAACAATTTCATACAAAGTAACTGTGGGTCCTATAGTGGCTTTAATTTTTTGAATTTCTATTTTATAATGCTGAAGCGTAGCAATAATTAAGTTTTTATTTGTTTCGAGTTCTTCTCGGTCGATTTCAAACTTATGATCTGCATAATCATTCAGCAGCTCGAGACCCGGAGCTTTGTATGAAGAAAGATTTGCTTTGTGATCGTAACTGGGCATGGATTCAGCATCCCAGCCGTCTTCTTCATCGAAGACGGCTTCCTGGAATAGCTGATCGCTTTGTTCTGTATCTTTCGAAACCGGAAAGAGTTCCGGTGATGTTGAGTTGTCTTCTACAATTTCCAAAGAAGGAGTAGCTTGTTGTATGTTTTCTTTTGGTGCCAATGATGCAGTGAGTGGATCCGCATCTGGATATTCACTCCAGTCCACCATGATGGGTTTTTCCTGCGGTGTTGGATTCGGCGTTGTTTTTAAAAATTGTTCCGGTGATGGTCTTTCTGAAGTACTGGTAAATGCATCTAATGTGTTTTTAAAATTGAACCAGTCAGCATTCCAAATTGATGATGCTGCGGTCTGACCAACGGCATTGGCTTGTAAACTTTGCATAGAAGGATTGTAATACCAAACCAGCAAAGCCAAAAGTCCAAACATCAGACTCAAACCAGCTCCTATAGGACCCATGAATCCTTCAATCCATTCGCAATTCCTTGCACCGAAGGAACCTCCAAAAGGAAATTCCAATGAATTGAAGACATAGTAAAATATCATGGACAATAAAGACATGATGATCATGGAATGGGTGGAGAAGCGAAGGAATGACAACCAACCGCCACGATGAAGGAAACGAAATCCCAAATGAACCAGGACCGGGACCATGAGCAGTGCGGCCAATCCGAATCCATAGTAAAATAAAACGTGGGATGTAAGTGCACCTAGTTTACCCAACCAATTGTAAATGACCACTTTAGGTAAGAATAAAATTTTCCAGGAGTGAGTGAGAATTTTATCCTGATCTTGTTTCCATGTAAAAAAATAAGAAACTGAAGAAATGAGGATGAATAAAGCCAGCATAAAACAAAAAATTGCCAGAATCTTGGAAAGCCTTTCATCCCTGAGGCTTTTAACGAAAGATTGCCAAACCGTTAAATTACTCTTTTTGGACCGCGCCATAGTTGATAGTAGATTATATAAGAATTCAGGCGCTAAAGTATGAATATTAACATATTATAAAAAATAATAATGTATTTTTTTATTGAAAATCTATAATTTAGATATTAGTAAAAATCATAATATGAATATAAAATTTAATATATGAAATTATTAACATATGTAAATTCCATAATTTTCAATGCCATGTGCGTTAATATTTGCGACTTCTCTGCCAAATCTGTTTTCTAAGCCGTAATTTTGCCCCATCTAAAATTTCAAAAACCATGTATATAAAACACAAAGTGATCATTGCAGGAGCAGGCGGAATCGGACGTGCGGCAGGGCTGATCATGGCTGAACAACCAGATTTTGACTGTGAAATTTTTCTTGGCGACATAAAAGCTTCAATCGCTCAGGAAGCGGCCGACTGGATTCAAAAAGGGGCTTCCAGCCTGGTGAATATTGAAACTTTTGAGATGGCTTCCGATGGAGTTTCTGAACTTATGGAATACATTTTCAAATCAGGCGACATTCTATTGGACTGCCTGCCCGGTTCTGAAGCACCCAAAATGGCCAGTCTGGCAAAGCAGTTTAAATTGCATTATGTCAATCTCACGGAGTATGTCCAGGAAACACAGGAAATTCTTCAATTGGCAAAAGATGCAGAAACCGGTTTTATTTTGCAATCCGGTTTGGCACCCGGTTATGTCAATGTATTGGCCAATCATCTTTATAAGGAGTTTGTTTCTGAATTCGGTGACCAAAAGGTAGAGCGCATATCGATGAAAGTTGGAGCACTGACCAAAATGACCAGGTATCCTCATTTCTATGGATTCACCTGGAGTCCGATAGGTGTTGCTACAGAATATGTAAAAGATGCTATCGTAATCCGCGATGGACAAAAAATGAGCATTCCTTCATTATCCGATACCACGACACTAATTATTGATGGCATACAATATGAAGATGATTATACCAGTGGCGGTGCTGCAGATCTTCCGGATTATTTTTCAGGCCGTGTTCGATTTTTGGATTACAAAACCATTAGATATCCGGGACATTATCATTGGGTACGAAGTAAATTATCGGACATTCAGAATAATGAAAATAAAGAGCTCGTGCTTTTGCGAAAAATGATGGAAGAGATTCCACTTGCAGAAGATGATGTCATCATTCTTTATATCTCTGTGCTCGGTTATGATAAAGAAAATGTATTGAGAATTAAAGAGCGCAGTCTTCGCATTGAACCATCCTATGTTGGAAGTCATAAACTCAAAGCCATTCAAACGGCCACTGCTGCACCAATGCTCGAAGCTGCAAGAATGTTGTTGACCGGAAAATACAAAGGGCCAATGCTTCAATCTCAAATCAATACGCAGGAATTTTTGCAGGGATCTTTTGTACAAATGGTATTTAACCAGAAAAAACATAGAGAGTTTGTGTAAAAAGAATTAAAAATTAAAAATTAAAAATGATTTTTATACTAAGCCACTTTTAACTCATAACTCATAACTCATAACTCATAACTCATAGTTCATAGTTTACCTTTCATCACTCTTCACTCATAGTTCATCTCATCACCAACAATTCATAACTTCTTCACATGGCGGATTCTCAAATTTTAAAGGGTGGAGAATTTCTAATTAAGGATACGGATTACCTGATGAATTTTACACCTGAAGATCTTTCGGAAGATCAACAAATCATCAGACAATCGGTAAGAGATTTTGTAGAACGCGAAGTCTGGCCAAAAGGAAACATCTTAAAAGAGCAAGTTGGTTTATTGGAAGAGGCGGCTGCATTAGGTTTGTTGGCAGCACATATTCCTGAGGAATATGGCGGGTCTCCACTAGATACCTACAGCAATACTTTGATTTCAGAAGAACTCGGCAGAGGAGAGCCTTCTTTTAATACTACATTGGCCGCGCATACAGGTATTGGAATGTTGCCCATTCTTTATTTCGGTTCTGATTTATTAAAGAAGAAATTTCTTCCCGGAATGTGCAGTGGAAAAATTAAGGCTGCATATTGTTTGACCGAACCAGGTTCGGGTTCAGATGCATTAGCAGCAAAGAGTCATGCTGAACTTAGTGAAGACGGTTCTCAGTATATTTTGAATGGCCAAAAAATTTGGATCAGCAATGCAGGGTTTGCAGATTTGTTTATTGTGTTTGCACAAATCGATGGAACTAAATTTACGGGGTTTGTTGTAGAGCGAAATTCAGATGGTATAAGTCTGGGAGAGGAAGAACATAAGCTTGGGATTATGGGATCATCAACCCGCCAGGTCTATTTTGAAAATGTAAAAATCCCGATTGGAAATGTTTTAGGTGAAATCGGGAAAGGTCACCTCATCGCATTCAATGTGTTGAATATTGGAAGATATAAATTGGGTACGATGTGCATGGGCGGAGCAAAAAAATCAATTGGGATCGGGATCAAGTATGCAAATGAACGGATTCAATTCGGGCAGGCGATTTCAAATTTTGGGGCGATTCAATACAAACTTGCAGAGTCCGCGATCAGAACATTTGCATTAGAATCTACAGTATATCGCGTTGCAGATCTCATGGAAGATAAAAAATTGGAGATGATGAAATCCAATATGGATTATGCAACTGCTACCCGTATGGCAGCAGAAGAATACGCAGTTGAGTGTGCAATAATAAAAATAAGTGGTTCGGAAATTATAGATTACGTTGTGGATGAATTGATTCAGATTCATGGAGGATATGGTTATAGTGAAGAGTTTGCACCAGCTCGTGCATACAGAGACTCAAGGATCAATAGAATTTACGAGGGTACAAACGAGATCAATCGAATGCTCATCATCAACATGATCTTGCGCAGAACGATGAAAGGTGAATTGGATTTGGTTGGACCCGCATGGGAAGTGCAGAAAGAGTTGACGGGTTTGCCAGACATGAAGCTACCTGAAGGTCCTTATGGTGTGGAAATCAGAGCTATCAAAGACTATCGTAAGATGGTTTTAATGGTAGCCGGCGCCGCAGTTAAATATCAGATGGATGGTAAACACGATTTAAAAAATCAACAGGAAATATTGCTCAACGTA
>JBGAWX010000085.1:0-12164 GCA_044227375.1 Saprospiraceae bacterium | reverse complement strand
ACTACTCAAGGGTGAGTTGTATAATGACCTTTTACAAAAAGGGATTTATTCTACTGATGCCAGCAATTACCAGATTATGCCGGTGTCGGTTGCTGTCCCTAAAGATGACCAGGATGTCATTCAGATTGTAAAATGGGCTCAACAGAATAATGTCCCTCTGATGGCGCGTGGCGGGGGTACCAGTTTGGTTGGGCAGACTGTGGTAAAAGGTATTGTCATCGACTTTACAAAATACATGGATCAATTGGTAGAGTTGAATGTCGAAGAACGATGGGCATGGGTTCAACCAGGAATGGTAAGGGATGTTTTGAATCAATATTTATCCAAACACAAATTGCATTTTGCCCCGGATCCTGCAACGACGAGTCGGGCTACCGTTGGAGGAATGATTGCCAACAACAGCAGTGGTACACGAAGTATCATGTACGGCAAAACATTAGATCATGTCCTGGAATTAAAAATACTTATGGCCGATGGTGAAATCCTTCAATGTAGAAATTTAACGGCCGCACAACTGGAGATTAAACTTGAGGAGCAAAGTCATGAAGGTGAAATCTATCGCAAAGTATTTAATCTGGTTCAATCTAATAAAGATGAAATCATTTCCAGGTTTCCGAAAGTTATGCGGCGGGTTGGAGGATACAATCTCGATGAGTTCTTAGGCAGTGATTGGAATTTATCCAAACTGTTTACCGGTTCTGAATGCACGCTTGGAATCATCCTTGCAGCTAAAATAAAATTGGAACCCGTACCTGCACATCAAAGTTTATGCATTGTTCACTTTCATGATTTTTTCGACTCGATTTCTCATGTTGCGGAAATAGTTACTTTTTCACCGGCAGCAGTGGAGTTGTTGGATCACATGTTGATTGAACTGAGTCGCGAAAATATTGAAACCAAACGCTATTGTAATTTTATAGTAGGCGATCCGGGTGGAGCTCTAATCGTGGAATTTTATGGAGATGCGAAAATTGAAGCTGAACAAAAAGCGATTGCCCTTGCCAATTATTTAAAGGAAAAAAATATCGGATACAGTTGGCCTGTAATATCCGACAAAGAAGAGATGAAAGCCGTTTTTACACTTCGGCAAAAGGGTCTGGGTTTGCTCATGGGGGTGAAAGGACACCGCAAGCCCATTGCATTTATTGAAGATGCAGCTGTTCCTTTAGAGCATTTACCAAATTACATCAAAGAAGTATTTGAAGTTTGTCATGGTTATGGAGTAAATGTAATTGCTTATGCTCATGCCAGTGTTGGATTGCTGCATGTAAAACCATTACTCGACTTGCGTGATGCAGGAGATATTCAAAAAATGAAAGACATTTCTCATGATGTCCTGCAATTGGTAAAAAAATATAAAGGCTCCTGGAGTGGAGAACATGGTGATGGACTGGCACGAAGTCCATATAATGAAGAGTTTTTCGGTTCTAAATTGTATAATGCTTTCAAGGAAGTCAAAAAATTGTTTGATCCTTCCGGTATTTTAAATCCGGGTAAAATTGTAGATGCTCCCGAAGTGGATTTGAATTTAAGATATGGTACGGCATATCATGATAAAGAGTTTAAGTCCATGTTCCATTACCGGAGTGAAGAAGGATTTCATGATGCAGTACATCTTTGCAACGGTGTGGGAGAATGTCGCAAACAAATCGGTGGAACGATGTGTCCAAGTTACCGTGCAACAAGGAATGAAAAAGATACAACTCGAGGACGTGCTAATATTTTAAGATTAGCGATGAGTGGTCAACTCGATGATTATGGATTGGATAGTCCGGTGTTGCAGGAAGTCATGGATCTTTGTTTGTCGTGCAAAGCATGTAAATCAGAGTGTCCAAGTAATGTGGATATGGCAAAATTGAAGTCAGAGGTTTTGCATGTTCATAACAGCAAGCACGGACTGAAGATTGCAGACAGGTTGTTGCTGGCCCAGGAGTTTATTGCAAAAATGAGCAGTGGTTTTTTTGCGCCGCTTGTAAATACGTTTCTCTACAATAAATTATTCAGATATGGTCTGGAAAAACTCAGTGGATTAGACAGAAGAAGAATATTACCGGAATATGCTGAAGTGAAATTCAATGGAAATTCAAATTCAGTTATAACTGAGGAAAAAAAGAAAGTGGTTTTATTTGCTGATACCTATATAAAATATCACGAACCGAATATCGGCATCTCAGCAAAAAAATTATTGGAAGCTTTGGGTTATTCTGTAATTGTTTTTACTGATGGATGTTGCCAAAGGCCAGCCATATCGCATGGTTTACTCAAACATGCAAAATCAAAAGGAGAGGTTACGCTTAAAAACCTTGAGGTTTATCTGCAGCAAAAAATTCCGGTAGTCATTTGCGAACCATCTTGTGCCACAGCATTGAAAGATGATGTTCCTGATTTACTTGAAGATGAGAGATGGACAAAATATACAGATCATATTTTTCTATTGGAAGATTTTTTAATTAATGAAATGAAGGAAAATAATTTAAAAGATAAAATTAAATTTACTCCCGGCGATTATCTCCTGCATGGTCATTGTCACCAGAAAGCCATTTTTACCACCAAATCGGTACACCAATTGTTTTCAAATATTCCACAAGTTTCATTTTCGGAAATCGATTCCGGGTGTTGCGGTATGGCCGGAACTTTTGGGTATGAGAAAAATCATTATGAAATTTCAGAAATCATTGCTCGCACTACTTTAATTCCTGCAATTGAAAATTCATCAGCTGATGTCCATATTATTGCATCTGGTTTTAGTTGTCGTCATCAGATTGAACATTTCACCGGGAGAAAGGCGAAACACTGGGTGGAATACTTAAAAAGTGATGAGTGATGAACGATGAGATATGAGTGATCTAATATCGAGGATTGATCTGTAAGCACGACACTAAATCGAATAAACTCATCTCTCATCATTCAAAGCTCATTATGTTTAATTTATTACTTTAGAATCAGTTTCCCTCTCTGAAGTTTGTCTTTTAATTTTAATTCGTAAATATACATTCCAGGGTTATTCAAATCATCTTTGGTTATAGGAATTGAATTCCATCCAATAGAAGAATTGAATTTGAATTGTTTCAATAATTTTCCTGTAAGTTCAAACAGATTTAATTCCAATGGACCCTCTGAATAATTATAAATATGAATATTTGTCTTTTCATGGAAAGGATTGGGCATTACCATTATGATATCTTCATTACTTGGAGTAGCGGTTTCCCTTTTATTTTGAATAATAACGTTTTGAGAAGTTATACAGGAAGGCATACCAAATTCATCGAAGAGAATTCCATCATAAGGAACACAATATACATTATTAAGCATTACCGGATAAATACGATATACAGTTGGTTGACTTGGTAAATGGTGCTCATCAACCCAGGTATTCTGGTTGAAAGGAACATTGTACACTCTGAATAAATTTGGTGCGTCATATGCAACAATCATACTCGAACTGAATTGTTCGAGTTCCGATTCCGTCATATGAATTATATTGTATTGCCATTGCAAAATATTTGGCCCTTGAGGTATACTTGTTAAATTGAGTTGTGCTAAGTATGGTTCGTTCTGAAGATCGGGATGGAGGACCCCCTGGTTTGTTTGTGTAGACCATACCATCAATGTTGGATTATCGTGAAGAGGAGATGCCTGAAACATGTTAGTAGTGTTCATACTGTTGAGCATAAACCGGTGTAGATCTTCACTCAATTGTCCGATAACTTCTACTGGCAAATCATTTGTACATTCCTGAAAATTTCCTACAATTCCGCCTTCCTGTTCAATCAATCCAAGCTTGCCTGCACTTAGATTGTTTTGATCAATCAGGGTATATCTCCTTGTTAGAGAGTGGAGATATGCTTCCGCCATATCGATGTTGATCATGACATCTTCATGAGGCATAAATTGAATGAATACCTGATGTGTACTTGTGCCATGCAACATGTTAAAACTTAACAAAGATTGTTCTGCATCATAATTTATATTTGCTGTTGTCCAATCGGGAATGAGTACATCCGGAATAGAATTGAAATGAACCTGGCAATAAGCTTCAGCTAATAATTCCCCTGGTTTTATTAGATTCAATTTTTTGTATCCGGGAATATAAGACACCTCTTGGCCATCCTGGGTGTATTTATAGGAGTTGTCTGTTTGGCGTGTAGCTTCGACCACTTTGTCTGTACCGTTATCATTGTATGAGAATTTTAATTTACTGCAATCAATTGCACATTCTATACTTTTGATTGGACCGATTGGATTTCCAAGTTTATCCCGTCTATAACCTACTACCACACATTTTCCTGTTTTCTTGTCTATTACCTTGTAATACACAAAATAGTTGTCACCAATTTTGCTATCTGTTGGAGGAGTTTTAGGTACCTCAACGGGACCTGTAGATTTTGGAGGAACCGGTTCTACACCGTGACTGCTTTTGGTCAATGCTTTTGCTGACTTGAATGCTTCGTGAATGATGATTTCATTCACAGGTAAATGATCTGGAATTGGAGATTTTGGTGGAGTACTTTTAATTTTATCCAATTCAAATTCTTTATCTATAATTTTTTTGTTTAGAGCCATCCAATCCGCATTGAGAGTTACCAAAGCGGCATTTAAATCGGTTATTGCTTGATCCAGTTTTGCAATTTCTGCATCCAAACCTGTCAAAACTTTGTCGAGCTTTCCAGACGGTAAATTTTTTACACCCAGTTTTTTCAAGTCCTCTTTGTTCGTATCTAGTTTTTTCTTGATTTCTTTTTTATCCTTGTTATTTGCTGCATTATATTCTTTTTCTAACTCCTTTCTTTCCTCAAGAAGTTTTTTCGCGGCTTCCGCATTTTTTATTTTTGCATTTGTATCATCAATTTTATTTTTCAGGTCAGCCAATTGTTTTTTCATGTCTGCAAGCATTTTTTCGCAGTCATTAATTTTTATTTCCCTGGCTTTGTTTTCTTCTGCAACGCTTTTATTGTACTCATCATTTTTTTTCTTAAGTTCCTCGGCAGCTTTAATGATATCGGCCATGGTATTTGGATTGCCAATAATTAAATAATAGTTTTTCAAAAAATTCATTAAAAATTCATAAGTCATGTTCGCATCGCTGGATCCCGTAGCAATCGATTCTTCATTCCACAAGCTGGATCCGATAGCCACACCGATAAGCCCTTTATTAAGTATAACTTTACAAATTCCATTGATCATGGACTCAGCAAAACATTCGGAAGCAATGATTTTAACCGATTTTTTGCAAGAATCTATTAAAGCAGCGATATCAGCGGCAAGCAGGTAATCATTTTCTGTATTGCCTGCACCTATTTTCATGCCTCCGGCATCTTTGTTAGGAGGTGGTTTATGAATTCCATCTCCTCCCATACCGTGACCTATGAGTGTGATGATTACATCTTTGCATTCTTCTTTGCATAAAGCAGCTCTTATTTTTGCTTTAAGATCTGCTTTGCTGTCATAATTACTTTCAGTTCTTGTTGGTGAAGTACCAAGCATACTGCTTTCACCAGACGGTCTCAGAACTGTAATGGCAGGAGCTGGAGACATCGCACCCATTGCAGTAATAAAGTTATCTGCTGAATTTTTAAAGAAAGCTTCTTTGGGATCGGATCTGGTACCCTGAATGACAATGACACAATCACCTTGTGCTGTGAGTTGCACACGAAGACACAATACCAGTGAAAATGCAATAATGAAGTTGTTTAAATTTTTCATATGCTGAAATTTAATTCATGAATAAATCAAGAATGATATTCAAATCAATACATTACCGTGGCAATCCATTGAAAGAAATGATTTAAAGCAACCAGAACTTGGGCAGTACAGAAGCAGTGGAATGCTGTATGAGAATGCTATGCCTGAGTTTGAATCAAAAAATGGGTTTTCGAAATGAATACAGCATGTAATAGAAACCACATACTCCGCGACATGAATCTAATGAAATCTATATAACCTGGCTTACCTTAACATGAATAAAAAGATGGGTAAGCGTATCGCTTCAATCCTAAAGATTTACAAAATTATAACAAGAATTAGTGAATTATGAATTTTTAAATGAAATAAAATAGAAGTTTGAGAATGGCAAACCGCTTTGAGTTATAAAAAGTAATTTCAAAAACCGCCCCGATTTCATTGAGGCGGTTTCAATTTTTGTCAAGCAAATTCTATTCTGCTTTTTTGAAAATTCCGCCTAATAAGGAACCGGCACTTCCGCCCAATAAAGAAATAATGATGCCGATGATATTTATTCCACCTTCCGCATTAAAGCTATTGGCATTAGCCACAAGGCCAAGCGCAGATAATAAATAAGGAAGTACATTACCACCGGCTGCACCGGCCACCAGGTTGCCTATCATGCCAAGACCGTTTTTTTTGAGCATATTGCCCAACCAACCACCCGCAGCTCCCGCTACTGTGTTTCCTAAAAGTGACATTACATCCATAATCGTTTGTTTTGAAGGTTTATAAAATAAATTGCCCTTCCAATCTACAAGATTAACTCCGGATTCGCATCCATTGCGATGTATTAATTATTAACTTATACGTAAGGTCAACGAATTCATAGGTATAAAAGCTTTATTGTAGATTTGCATCCGATTCAGTAATTTTCACTTTTTATAGCATTTGAATTTGTAATACATGTCCAAAAATCTAAGTCATTTATCTGGTCGCAAGGGTCTTGATGAAAATTTATTTGAGCATTTGGGAGAACAAACTCATATAAAGGGTCAGCTTACCACCAGAGACGTCAAGGAAATCGCAGAGGAATACCTTATGGGAACTTCCAATATTTTTGGGACAGCTAGTTTTTATGATTTCACGCGTGAAGAAAATATTGGAAAGAAAATTTATATCTGCAATGGATCTGCATGTTTGACTGCAGGAACTCAGGAAAAGCTTAAAAATAAAATTGCAAAGCATTTCCCTTCTAATGAAATTGGTGAAATGTGTTGCCTGGGCCGCTGTCATGAAAATCATGCATTTCATTTTAATGGCGTGAATTATTCGGGTTCAGCTGTTGATGAAATTGAGAAAATCAAAACTACCAATAAGAAAATCAGAGACAAGTATCACACTAAAGCACTTGGAACATGCATCCTAACAGGAGCAGATCCTGACCTCGAAGAAGCTAAGAATATTCTGAGTTCAATTTTTAATAATCCTGCAGAAAAGGCACTATCAGAAATAAAAGCTTCAGGACTCCGCGGTAGAGGCGGTGCCGGCTTTCCAATAAGTATAAAACTTGAAGGATGCGCAAAGTCTCCTGGGCCAAGAAAATTTATTGTGTGCAATGCGGATGAAGGTGATCCGGGTTCGTATTCTGATCGCTACATTTTAGAACAACAACCTTATTTATTATTATTGGGAATGCTCATTGCGGGATTTGTTACCGGTGCAGACCGTGGTGTCATTTATATACGTGCAGAATATCCTGAATCCATTGACCGGATGAATGAAGCTTTGGATGAATTTAGAAAATTGGGTTTTACCGGAGAGCAAATATTGAATTCTGATTTCAATTTTGAATTTAAAATAATTAAAGCGCAGGGCGCTTATATCTGTGGTGAAGAGACCGCACTCCTATCATCTATTGAAGGTCAAAGACCGGAAGTGCGCGTGAGACCACCGTTTCCGGTTCATGAAGGATTATTTCGAAAACCAACCGTGGTCAATAATGTAGAAACACTTGCGAACTTGTATTCTATTTTAAAAAATGGAGGGACTGCTTTTGCGGCAATTGGCACTGCAAAATCAACGGGTACCAAGTTAATGTCCTTAGATGGATATTTTCTTAAGCCAGGAATTTACGAAGTCGATATGGGGACTCCTTTGTCAGAAGTTGTATATCAACTTGGTGGAGGTTTTAAATCCAAAGTAAAGGCTTTGCATATTGGAGGGCCTCTGGGCGGATTAATTCCAATTCATAAAATCCAGGATCTTACAGTGGACTTCGAATCTTTTGCAGGAAATGGATTTATGTTGGGTCATGCATCTATAGTTTCGGTTCCTGATAATTTTCCTATGATTGCATACCTTGAACATTTGTTTGCATTTACGGCTCATGAAAGTTGTGGAAAATGTTTTCCATGCAGATTAGGATCTGTACGTGGAAAAGAAATGTTGCAAAAAGCACAATCGGATTCAAGTTATAAAGTGGACATCGAACTGTTAAGAGATTTATTGGATACCTTAAAACGGGGATCACTTTGTGCATTGGGTGGAGGAATTCCACTTCCCGTTTATAATGCATTGGAATATTTTAAAGAAGAGTTGAAGGAACATATTGAAATGTGATTGAACTGAATGAAGGAACCCTGCCCGTCCCCGTCCGACCAGGTCATCCGGGCAGGCGGTCAGGCGGGCGTAATTCTTAATTCTTAATTCTTAATTCTTAATTGATTTATCATATCCTCCGCCATCTTTTCCAAATCATATTCCGGTTTCCAATTCCAATCTCTTCTTGCGATGCTGTCATCGATGCTTTCACTCCAAGATGCAGCAATGGCTTGTCTGAAATCCGGTTTATAACTGATTTCAAAATTTGGAATGTGTTTTTTAATTTCAGTTGCAAGTTCTGCTGGTGTAAAACTCATGCCTGCTAAATTGTATGAAGTTCTCACCGTAATCTTCTCTGCTGGTGCATCCATGAGTTCAATAGTAGCGCGAATACAATCATCCATGTAAATCATCGGCAATCCGGTTTCCGCTTCTAAAAAACAGGAATAACGTCCTTCTTTTAAAGCAGCATGAAAAATTTCAACAGCATAATCTGTAGTACCCCCACCTGCTTCAGATTGCCAACCAATCACTCCGGGATATCGCAAGGATCTCACATCGAGTCCGTATCTTTTGTGATAATAATTGCACCAATTTTCTGCTGCCAATTTACTCATTCCGTATACGGTAGTTGGAATAAAACTCGCTTCTTGCGCAGTCATTTTTTTGGGAGTCGACGGACCAAATATGGCAATCGTACTTGGGTAAAACAATTTGGAGATCTTTTTTTCTACACAGACATTAAGGACATTCATAAGACTGTCCATATTGATCTTCCAGGTATTCATGGGGTCTTGTTCTCCTTTGGCTGAAAGGATGGCTGCCAGATGGTAGATCTGGCTGATTTGATACTTGTCAATAAGCCTTCTCAATCCATCCCCATCCAGTGCATTTAATATTTCATGGGGACCCAGTTCATGAACAGGATTTCTGAGGTCTGTTGTAATCACTTCATTTGCACCAAATTTCTCTCTGAGAGCCTGTGCAAGGACAGTTCCGATCTGTCCATTGGCACCTAAAATCAATACATGTTCACCTTGCATCTGATCTGAAAATGAAGGCGAAAGATAAGGCGAAAATCAGTGATGAGTGATGCCCGCCTGCCGTACGGGCAGGAATAATAAATTAAGAGTCAGAAGATTTTGAATAATAGTTGCGATGATTGTTTTTATAACATCATCAGATACACCTTTAATAATCAGTATCTTATCATTAAATAAAACCACCCCAATCAGCAACAACTCATAACTCATAGCTCATAACTCATAACTTCTTCCCCTCTTCCCTTACTTTTGTGACTCAATCAGCTCTATGCATTCATCAGTATTTGTCGACTCGGAAATCAAGACCCTCCGCAAGCTTATCATTCACAGTCCGGATGAAGGTATCGACCGGATTAGCCCCAGACGGGCCGGTGAATTGTTATTCGATGATATTGTGCATTTACCTACAATGCGGAAAGAACACCAGGTTTTTAAAGAAGTATTGCATCGGTTTGTCGACCCTTCCAATGTTCTGGAGACCCAAACTTTGATCAAAGAATCTTTGGATGCGGATGATGCCATTAAAAAAGAAGTCATCCAACTGATAAAAGATTTTGAAGAGTTGCCCACTGCAACAGTTCAACTTCTTCAATCCATGGATCATGATACCCTTTCAGAAGTTTTAATTTCCGGGTATTACAGAAAAGAAGAACAAATTGTTTTTGATCCGATTCCGAATTTCATTTTCACACGGGACATTGCATTGGCTGTAAATGATTATGTGATCATTACAAAAGCATCCAAGTATGTCAGATTTCGGGAAAACTTATTAACCCGCTTTATTTTTCATGCGCATCCGGATTTTAGCAACCTCGTTAAAGAAAACAGACTCATTAACCTGAATGTCGTTGATGATTTTCCTCCTTCCAGAAAAGGGGAACCCATCTCTATTGAAGGAGGAGACTTAATGATTCTCAACAAAGATTATTTGTTGATCGGAAGTAGTGAACGCACCACGGATCATGCCATTCAAACTTTAAAAAAAGTGCTGTTTGAAAAAAATATTGTAAAAAATATTGTTGAAATCGATGTACCCAAAGAACGATCCTTCATGCACATAGATACGATCTTCACACAAATCAATCACACGCATTTTGTCGGATTCAAACCTATTGTAAAAGATGGATTAGGATCGTATGTCACGGTACACAAACAGGACGGCAGCATGGTTGAATATTCTTCCGTTCTTGAATTCATGCATGCCGAATTGGATCCAAAAATTGATTTCATCTGGAGTGGCAATGGCGAATCTCCATATCAGGAAAGAGAGCAATGGACAGATGGCTGCAATTTACTTACCCTGAGGCCCGGAGTTGCATTGACCTATGATCGCAATCCAAAAACTGAAACCGCTTTCAAAAATGCAGGTTACAACGTCATGCATTCCCTCGAATTTTTATCAGGAACTATTGATCCTGCACAAATTCAAAATACCATCATCACATTACCTTCCAGCGAACTTTCAAGAGCAAGGGGCGGACCACACTGCATGTCCTGCCCGGTTCTTAGAGACCGTGATTAGAAGAGGAAAGGACAAGAAACAGTTGGCAATTCGCAAAGAATTATTAATTGAATCGCTATTACACATTTTTTAATCGCTTTAATTTTCTTAATACCCTTGAATAGTTGTCCAAAATAAAATGTATACACACGAATTTCAAATCAGGGTTCGATACAGTGAAACGGATAAGATGGGATATGTCTATTACGGCAACTACATGCAATACTATGAAGTGGGCAGAGTGGAAGCCATACGGAGTCTGGGATTGCGCTATGCGGATTTTGAAAATGAAATGGGAGTTTTTATGCCCGTCATGTCCATGAATGTCAAATACATCAGGCCGGCATATTATGACAATTTACTCATCCTTGAAACCACAATACCCGAATTACCCCATTCAAAAATAAAATTCAACACCAGGATTTTTAATGAAAATAAAGAACTTCTGAATGCTGCTGAAGTAACACTCTGCTTTGTTGAGGTACATTCCAAGAAACGAATTGATGTACCCGAATTGATCATAGAAAAACTGAATCCATATTTTGCAAAAATCTAAAATCACTTTAAGAAATAGAATTGAGCAACTTCCTGTGGTGAAGCAGATTGTTGATTGGATTAAATCACATTCCTTCCCGGGATTTAAAGGCGTAAATATTTACCAGGTATTTTATTTTCTCATCCAGGAAGCCAAACGAAATGATTTAAATACCCGTGCCAGTGCAATGACCTATCATTTCTTTATGGCTTTATTTCCTTCATTGATTTTTTTATTTACACTTACTGCTTATTTACCTAAAACCTGGGACTTTTACAAAGTGCTTGAACAATCGATACTTTCAATTCTTCCTCCCGGTGCGGAAGACTATGTCATCAGAGACATCATCAATAGCTTAAGACCTAAAGCACGCGGCAGTTTTCTATCTATAGGCTTTATTCTTGCAGTTTGGTTTGGTTCGGAAGGCATTTTAGCTATGATGAGGGGATTCGACAAAACCTATAAATCCAGTTTCAGAAAAAGAAAATGGATGGAGACCCAACTCACTGCAATATCACTGACCTTCGGACTCGGCTTGTTATTGATCTTGTCCGTACTCTCCATCATCATGGGTGAAAAAATGTTGCGTTGGTTTCTGGATTATATTCATATGAATTCTTTCCTGAAAATTTCTATAAGCTCATTGAAATATCTCATTACATTATTATTGTTCTATGCAGTAATTTCTGTGGTCTACCGGTATGGGCCCGCAATACGGAAACCGATGAAAGGATTGTCCCCAGGTGCATTATTTGCAACCGTTGCATCCATTCTTACATCTATACTTTTTGGAATGTTCGTGGATAAGATGGGAAGTTAT
>JBGAWX010000084.1:0-12182 GCA_044227375.1 Saprospiraceae bacterium | reverse complement strand
CAGTACTGTAGATCATCTGGCCCATGGACGGGTAAAGAATCAAACTGGCGGACAAATCAACATCCTTTGGGTCCGGGAAATACTTCAACTTCCAGAGAAATGGGCTACCTATGTATGTGATGCAAATAGTTGTTTTGGTGAAGGAGTTAACAAATGCCCCGAGTTAGATAGATTTCTGAATAAAATTAAGGCAGGCGATTCCACGATTTTGGATGTTCATGTCAGGGATAGTGGTTATACAGGACAAGCTCACATCGTCATGTGGGTTTTCGAACAAGGTGATACTGCCAATAAAATTAAAGTGGATTATCTATTCAATAAAGTGATTTCAAATAACGAAGTAAAAAATATTGAAATCAAAATGTATCCCAATCCAGCATTTAATGCATTTACTTTGGATTTTAACCAGGGATTAAATCGTATAGAATTGTATTCCATTTTAGGAAAGAAAGTGGCATCATATAAAGCGTATCCCAATCATAGTTATGACATCAGTCCATTTGCAGATGGAATTTATTTTGTAAAACTTTTAGGTCCTGGTAATCAACTTCTCAAAACCATTAGGTTGCTTAAGAGATCTTATAAACCATAAAGGAAAAAATATTTACAATTAGTCTTTTTAGTAATCAACTCTTCACTCCTAACTTATCACGCTTCACTTCTTTCAAGCCGGATATTCTACAAAATTTCTTGGAGTTTCTGACAAGCGGATGTGTACATCCAGATGAGCTGGCAAAACAGATTTAAGAATTTTATAGATTTCGATACAAATGTTTTCGGCGGTTGGAATTTTTCCAATGAATTCAGGACAATCGAGATTCAGATTTTTATGATCGTATCGTTCTTCTACATGCTCCTGGATGATCTCCTTTAAAATCTTTAGATCCATCAGGATTCCGGATTCGGGATCCAGTTCTCCGGTAACTTTTACATCCATTTCGTAATTGTGGCCATGGAAATTCGGATTGCTGCAAATTCCAAAAACCTGTTTGTTCTTTTCATCAGACCACTCCGGTTTAAAAAGTCTGTGTGCCGCATTGAAATGGCCTTTCCTGATTATTGAAATTCTCATCGGGTCAATTTACTGCGAAATTAGGTATTTAGGTTGTAGACTGTAGAACATAAGTGTGGAATTAAAGAAATAATGGAGTATGGAATAAAAGAATGAAAGAATGAAAGAATAAAGGAATCACAAATAACCTACGGTTCCAAGGCATTTTAGCAATTGAAATCATTAGTATTTGGGTCAATAACCTATAGCCAATAGCCTAAAAACCTCTGAACATATTCCCTCCAGAATTCCTCCCGAATCACCCGAACCGTCTTATATTTGCCACGGTTTTAAAGAAGCAAAATGGAGGCAAATCACATACCTTTTGACTATGTACCAATCCTTTTACAATTTCTGGTCGCCTCTGGTTTTGTCGTGTTTGTACTTTTAGCCACCCATATGCTGGGACCCAAAAGACACGGGAAAAGAAAGGATGCCTCATTCGAATCCGGTCTGGATAGTGTAGGGAATGCACGAAATCCATTTTCTATAAGATATTTTATGACCGCCATTCTATTTGTATTGTTTGATGTGGAGATCATCTTTATGTATCCTTGGGCGGTTAATTTTAAAAAGTTAGGTTGGTTTGGATTTATTGAAATGTTCATTTTCCTCGCATTATTGATGGCGGGTTTTTACTATGTGCTGATGAAAGGAGTTTTGAAATGGGAAACCAGAGAAGAGAATTAAAATAAAAATTAAGGTGAAAGTCGAGAAAATATTAGTTGATAAAATTTAATGATCTCCGGCGTAATTCCGTCGGCTATTTGTGATCGAATCTAGATTCAATACAATGAGCGAAAAAATAAAAATGAGCGAAGCACCTGAAGGCTTAACCGGTCAGGGTTTTTTCGCAACTTCTTTAGATGCTGTTGTAGGATTAGCCCGTAAAAACAGCATTTGGCCTTTACCTTTTGCTACGTCTTGTTGCGGAATAGAATTCATGTCTACAATGTCTTCTCATTATGATTTGGGAAGATTTGGTGCAGAGCGATTGAGTTTCTCACCAAGACAAGCTGACCTGCTCATGGTTATGGGAACGATTGCAAAAAAAATGGGACCTGTTCTCCGTCAAGTATATGAGCAAATGGCAGAACCCAAATGGGTCATTGCAGTTGGTGCCTGTGCATCCAGCGGTGGAATATTTGACACCTATAGTGTTTTACAAGGAATCGACAGAGTCATTCCCGTCGATGTTTATGTTCCGGGATGTCCTCCGAGACCCGAACAAATCATTGAAGGAGTCATGCGGATCCAGGATTTAATCGGTAAAGAATCTGTAAGAAGGCGCAATTCAGAAGAATATCAAAAATTGATGGAAGAATATTTAGTGAAGTAATGCAAACCATAACCAAAGAACAAGTACAAGATCACATCAATACCAATCTTCAAAGCCAATTAGGTTTTTCTGAAGACGATTACTCTATGATCAATGTTACCGTACCGGTAAATCAACTTTACCGTTTGATTCAGTTTTTATTTAAAGACGAGGTTCTTGGTTTTCAATTTTTAACTGACATCTGTGCAGTACATTATCCTGATCAAAAAGGTGCAGAGTTTGCTGTAGTATATCATTTGCAAAGCATGAGCAACCGACGGAGAATGCGCATTAAAACATTTGTTCCATTAGAAAAACCTGAAGTACCAAGCATTACCGGAATCTATGCTTCGGCAAACTGGATGGAACGGGAGACTTTTGATTTTTTTGGGATTCGCTTTTTAGGACATCCTAACTTAAGAAGAATTTTGAACATGGATGAAATGATCGATTTTCCATTGCGGAAAGAATTTCCACTGGAAGATCCAACAAGAGAAGATAAAGCAGATTTTCAGTTTGGAAGATAATTATAATGAAAACGAATTTAGAATTTTTAGCTGAAATACACGAACCGGAAAAACCGGAAATTCCATACACGACATTAAATCTGGGTCCAACGCATCCGGCTACTCATGGTATTTTTCAGAATGTCATCAAGCTGGATGGAGAACGAATCGTCAGTGGCGAACAAACCATTGGTTACATTCATCGTGCGTTTGAAAAAATAGCAGAGCGCAGACCATTCTATCAAATCACACCGCTTACGGACAGGATGAATTATTGTTCAGCTCCGATTAATAATACAGGTTGGCATTTAACCGTAGAAAAGTTATTAAAAGTCGAAGTTCCTAAACGTGTGGATTATATGCGCGTAATGGTTATGGAGCTTTCCAGAATTTCTGACCACATCATTTGCAATAGCATTCTTGGAGTGGATACCGGTGCGTTAACAGCATTTACTTATGTGTATCAATGGAGAGAATTCATCTATGAAATTTATGAAGAAATCTGCGGGGCAAGATTGACTACAAACATGGGACGTATCGGTGGATTTGAAAGAGATTTCAATCCGATTGTTTTTGAAAAGACTAAAAAATTCCTGAAAGAATTTCCTCCGGTTTGGAAAGAGTTTGAAAGCTTATTGTCCAGAAACCGGATCTTCATGGACCGGACTATTGATACCGGTGCCATAAGTGTTGAGCGCGCACTAAATTATGGTTTCACCGGTCCGAATCTAAGAGCATGTGGTATTGATTATGATATTCGAACTGCAGAACCCTATTGTTCGTATGAAGATTTTGAATTTGATGTTCCGGTTGGAACCACAGGAGATACTTATGATCGATATGTCGTGCGTAATGAAGAGATCTGGCAAAGTTTACGCATCATTGAACAGGCATTGAATAAAATTGAAAAACTAGGTCCCGGTGTTTATCATGCAGATAATGATCATTACTATCTGCCGCCAAAACAGGAAGTCTATCATAACATGGAAGCCTTGATTTATCATTTCAAAATCATCATGGGTGAAATCGATGCGCCGGCAGGAGAAGTGTATAAAGCAGTGGAAGGAGCGAATGGTGAATTGGGATTCTATTTAATAAGTGATGGTGGCAGGTCACCTTATCGTCTGCATTTTAGAAGACCTTGTTTTATTTATTACCAGGCCTATCCTGAAATGGTGAAAGGACAATTGTTGTCGGATGCCATTGTTGTGATGAGTAGTTTGAATGTGATTGCAGGAGAATTGGATGCCTGATTTAATTAATAATTAAAAATGAAGAATTAAAAATTGCAAATTGTTTATTAAACTGATTACTGATTACTGACAACTGACAACTGATGACTTTTACAACCGAACGATTAAAACAAATCGAAGAAATTAAAAATCGCTATCCAAAAGGAAAACATAAATCTGCTTTGCTACCGGTATTGCATATTGCACAGGAAGAACATGGATGGTTGCCTATTGATGTGATGAATGAAGTTGCAGAAGTATTAGATATTCATCCGATAGAAGTTTATGAAGTAGCCACGTTTTACACCATGTTTCATGTTAAGCCGGTTGGAAAGTATGTTATTGAGATTTGCAGAACAGGTCCTTGTTGTTTAGTTGGTGCTGAAAGTCTTATTCAATATTTGAAAGAAAAATTAAATGTAGAGGAAGGCGAGGTGACTGCAGATGGATTGTTTACAATCAAACCGGTAGAGTGTCTTGCTTCATGCGGTACAGGTCCTGTGTTGCAGATTGGTCCGGATTACATTTATCATGAAAATCTCACTGAAGAAAAAATAGATCAGTTAATAGAAACCTTAAGAGCGAAAGGATAACATGGGAAAAAAATTATTACTCGAGCATATCAATGTACCCGGTATAAATACCATTGATGTTTATATAAAACAAGGTGGCTATAAAGCGGTGGAGAAAGCATTGAAGACTATGAGCCCGGACCAGGTAGTGGAAGAAGTGAAAACTTCCGGTTTGCGTGGACTTGGTGGTGACTGATTTCCTACCGTAATGAAATGGTCTTTTCTCGATAAGAAATCCAACAATCCCAAATATCTGGTTTGCAATGCAGACGAATCTGAACCAGGTACTTTCAAAGACAGATACCTGATGGAAAAAATTCCTCATTCATTGATTGAAGGAATGATCGTATCATCTTTTGCGCTCAATGCACACACATCATACATCTATGTAAGAGGGGAAATGATGTATGTCATTAAAATTTTAGAGAAGGCCATCGCGGATGCTTATGCAAAAGGATATCTCGGAAAAAATATTTTAGGAAGCGGATATGATCTTGATCTTTATGTGCATCCCGGTGGCGGTGCGTATATCTGTGGAGAAGAAACAGCATTGCTGGAATCACTTGAAGGAAAAAGAGGAAACCCTAGAAACAAACCGCCATTCCCTGCGGTATCCGGATTGTACAATTGTCCAACGGTTGTAAATAATGTTGAAACAATTGCTGCAGTTCCATGGATCATTAATCATGGCGGTGCATCTTATGCGGCTATTGGCATTGGCAAAAGTACGGGCACGAAATTGATTTCTGCATGTGGCAATGTCAACAAACCCGGTGTCTATGAAATTGAATTGGGAGTTCCTGTTGAAGAATTTATTTATTCAGATGAATATTGTGGTGGAATTCCTGCAGGTAGAGAGTTAAAAGCTGTTGTTGCCGGAGGATCATCAGTGCCGATTTTGCCAAAGGATTTAATCTTAAAAACAACAAATGGTGATGCCAGACTGATGACTTACGAATCCCTTGCAGACGGAGGATTTGTAAGTGGAACGATGTTAGGATCTGGTGGATTTATAGTGTTCGACAATCTGGCTTGCATTGTGAGAAATCTTTGGAATTTTACACGCTTCTACCATCATGAAAGTTGCGGTCAATGCAGTCCGTGCAGGGAAGGTACCGGATGGATGGAAAAAGTATTGCATCGTATAGAATTCGGTCATGGAAAAATGCAGGATATTGATTTATTGGTCGATGTTGCAAAAAAAATAGAAGGGAAAACTATATGTCCTTTGGGTGAAGCTGCTGCATGGCCGGTTGCGAGTGCTATAAGACATTTCAGAAAAGAATTTGAAAGTCACGTATTGCATCCGGATTCTTGTTGTGCAAAGCATTTGCATTTTGGAACATTGATGGTGCATTAATATAAATTACGAATTAGGAATTACAAATTACGATTGAAGAAAGTGTAGAGAGTGAATGAATTGAAGAAGATAAATTGAAGAGAATTGATTTATAATTTTATACAATGAGTGATCTTTTGAAAATAACCATAGACGGAAAGAGCATTGATGTGGCTCCGGGTACAACGATTCTTCAGGCTGCGCGACAGATTGGTGATAATTATCCTCCGGCTATGTGTTATTATTCTACCTTAAAAGATACCGGTGGCAAATGCAGAGTATGTTTAGTCAAAGTAAGCCAGACCAGTGAGGCCAATCCCAGGCCCATGCCAAAGTTAGTCGCAAGCTGTTTGACAAAAGTGGAGCATGGAATGGTTGTGGAAAATGAAAGTTCTGCAGAAGTGCTTGAAGCCAGAAAAGGAGTGGTTGAATTTTTATTGATCAATCATCCTTTGGATTGTCCTGTTTGTGATCAGGCGGGTGAATGCGATTTGCAGAATTTGTCCTACAAACACGGTACTGAAGCTACGCGATATGAAGAACACAGAAGGGAATTTAATAAGATAGATATTGGTCCGTATATTCAGTTGCACATGACCAGATGCATTTTGTGTTATCGCTGTGTTTATGCTGCTGAACAATTGACCAACAATCGCGTACACGGTGTAATGAATCGTGGTGATGTTTCTGAAATCAGCACCTATATTCAAAATGCCATTGAGAATGATTTTTCCGGTAACATCATCGATGTCTGTCCGGTGGGTGCACTTACTGATAAGACCTATAGATTCAAACAAAGAGTTTGGTTTTCCAAACCATTCAATGCTCACAGAAGCTGTACAAAATGTTGCGGTAAAACCGTGTTGTGGATGAAAGGAGATGACATCATTAGAGTTACCGCAAGGAAAAATCAATTCAGCGAAGTCGAAGAATACATTTGTAATGAATGCAGATTTGATCACCGGTCCAAATCAGATTGGAATATTGAAGGTGCACGGGATATGGGTGATGATTCCGTGATCTCTGCGAATAAATATGAATTGCCTGTGGTTTCACCGGCAGTATTGGTTGATGCAAAATTTGTTTCGGAATGAGCGAGTGGATCATAAAGATTATTTTTATTGCAGTAGTCTTTGGACTTTCTTTGTTCATTGCCATGTATTCCACATATGCAGAACGAAAAATTGCAGCGTTTCTTCAAGACAGGTTGGGACCGAATCGCGCAGGTCCGTTTGGAATTTTACAACCATTAGCAGACGGAGTAAAACTTTTCTTTAAAGAAGAATTCATTCCAAGAGCTTCTGATAAATGGTTATTCCTGGCAGGACCCGGATTTTTTATGTGTACCGCTTTAATGACCAGTGCTGTCATTCCTTTTGCACCGGATTTAAATTGGAATGGTACCCTAATTTCTATGCAGGCAACAGATTTGAATGTTGGCATCTTATATATTTTTGGTGTTGTCTCGCTTGGTGTTTATGGAGTGTTGATTGGAGGATGGGCATCAAATAATAAATATTCATTGCTGGGGGCTATCCGTGCAGCTTCACAAAATATAAGTTATGAACTCGCTATGGGTCTATCCATAGTGTCATTAATTATGGTGACCGGAAGTTTATCCCTAAAAGATATAGTCGAGCAACAAGCCGGTTGGCATTGGAACATCATCAACCAACCTCTTGGATTTTTAATTTTTCTCATTTGTGCTTTTGCTGAAACCAACAGGGCACCATTTGATTTGCCTGAATGTGAAACGGAATTGGTTGGAGGATACCATACGGAATACTCATCCATGAAATTGGGCTTCTTTTTATTTGCTGAATACATCAATATGTTTATCAGCAGTGCAGTTTTGGCTGTATTGTTTTTTGGAGGATACCAGTTTCCTTTTATCAGCAGTATGGAACCTGGATTGATGAAAACCGTTTTGGGGGCTTGCGTGATGTTTGGAAAAATTTTCTTTTTCATCTTCTTATTCATGTGGGTGCGTTGGACCTTGCCTCGTTTTCGTTATGATCAACTCATGAATCTGGGATGGAAGATTTTGATTCCATTATCAGTGTTGAATATTTTAATTACAGCTGCATTTTTATTATTCTTTAAAAATTAAGAGCATGGCGATTATTAAACTGACTTCGAGAATTAAAGTCATGGAGCGAAAGCCGATGAACTTCGCGGAGCGTATCTATTTGCCTGCAGTATTTAAAGGGATGGCGATTACATTCAGTCATTTTTTTAGAAAGAAAACAACCATCAGTTATCCGGAACAAAAACGTCCGATGAGCGAGGTATTTCGCGGGCTTCACATTTTGAAGCGCGATGAAAACGGAGCGGAACGTTGTACAGCATGTGGCTTGTGTGCATTGGCTTGTCCGGCAGAAGCCATCACGATGACCGCTGCTGAACGCAAACCGGATGAGAAGCATTTATACCGTGAAGAAAAATATGCTGCAGTTTATGAAATCAACATGTTGCGTTGCATATTTTGCGGGCTATGCGAAGAAGCTTGTCCAAAAGCAGCGATCTTTCTTCAAAACAATGTAATGGCACCTCCGAGTTTCGAACGGGAAGATTTTACCTATGGAAAAGACAGATTGGTAGAACCATTCCTTCAAAATTAATCAGCATGGAAAAATTGTTTTACGCCTTATCTATACTGACTATTCTTTCTGCCATTATGGTGATTGTATCCAAACATCCGATACGCAGTATATTGTTTTTGGTTCTCACCTTTTTTCTGATTTCTGCCCATTATGTTTTATTGAATGCACAATTTCTGGCACTTGTAAATATTGTGGTTTATGCCGGTGCGATCATGGTGTTGTTTTTGTTTGTCGTCATGTTTTTAAATTTAAACAGGGACATAGAAGTTTTTAAATCATGGTTGCCATTATTTGCTGCTGTGATCTCAGGGGCCAGCATATTTCTGATTCTCTTATCTGCATACAAATCAACACAACAGGTGCAATTGGATAATACTGGAGGTTATCAAATCGGATTGGTGGAAAATTTGGGTGAGGTGTTGTATCGCGATTATTTATTTCCAATGGAAGTTTGCTCCGTTTTATTTTTAGTAGCCATGATCGGAGTGGTATTGTTAAGCAGGAAAGAAAAAATGGAGTCACCAAAAAATATGTTGCCATGAATCATATCCCGGAAATCATAAAAACAGTTCCATTTGATCATTACCTGATCCTCAGTGCTGCTTTATTTTTTACAGGCATGATTGGTGTGTTGGTGAGAAGAAACATCATCATCGTTTTTATGTGTATTGAAATCATGCTTAATGCAGTCAATTTAATATTGGTTGCAAGCTCTGCATACAGGGGAGATTCGGCAGGACAAGTCATGGTCTTGTTTACTATGGCAGTGGCTGCTGCAGAGGTTTCTCTTGGATTGGCGATTATCGTCATGTTGTATAAAAATTTGCAAACAACCAACATTGACCTTTTCAATCAATTGAAAGGTTAATCAACTGAATGAATACATGAATGCTGAATTAATATTACACATCATCCTCTGGCCACCGTTGATTGGTTTTTTAATCAACGGTATTTTTGGCAAACGTCTGCCAAAAATTGTGGTGACCCTTGTCGCATGCCTCGCGCCTTTAACGAGTTTTATCGGTGCTTGCCTGGCTTACACGTACCTGGAGTATGAAGCAACTACCATTAATTTATACACCTGGTTCGTAACAGAAGGAGCTGCAAAAATAAATTTTGGATTTTATATTGACCACCTGACCATGGTCATGTTGTTTGTTGTAACCGGTGTGGGTACTTTGATCCATGCATATTCGACAGGATACATGAGTCATGATAAAGGATATTCAAGATATTTCAGCTATCTGAATTTGTTCATGTTCTCCATGCTCTTGTTGATCTTGGGATCCAACCTGATTGTCTTATTTGCCGGTTGGGAAGGTGTTGGTTTGTGTTCGTTTCTTTTAATTGGATTCTGGTATGAAAATAAGGAATTCAACAAAGCTGCAGCAAAAGCTTTTATCATAAACAGGATTGGTGATTTTGGTTTTTTGTTGGGAATCATTTTATGCAATTATAAATTCGGAATTGTTTTTTCTGATATGCATGAACTGGTATTGGAAGAGGGCATCATCAATGAACCCGAAGTCATTTTGCTCACCTTGCTTTTGTTTGTTGGAGTGTGTGGAAAATCGGCACAAATCCCTTTGTTCACCTGGTTGCCAGATGCCATGGCGGGACCAACTCCCGTTTCGGCATTGATCCATGCTGCTACGATGGTGACCGCAGGAATTTACTTAATTTCAAGAATGTATTTTGTTTTTGAATTGGCTCCGGTGACTATGAACATTATTGCAATCACAGGAGCTTTGACAGCCTTGGTTGCTGCGAGCATTGCCTTAAAACAGAATGATATTAAAAAAATACTCGCATATTCAACGGTGAGTCAACTGGGATATATGGCCGTTGCATTAGGTGTGGGTTCATTCATCACTGCGATTTTTCATTTGATGACCCATGCATTTTTTAAAGCCTTGTTGTTCCTCGGAGCAGGTAGTGTAATTCATGGATTGCATGGCGAACAAGACATCAGCAAGATGGGTGGATTGAAATCAAAAATGAAGTGGACTTATGCGGTGATGTTGATCGGCACTTTGGCTATAGTTGGTTGTCCGCCTTTTGCCGGATTCTTTTCAAAGGATGAAATTCTTACTGTAGCATATGCAAAAAATTTCTGGCTTTTTCTGGTTCTAGCCATTGCTTCCGTGTTTACAGCATGGTATATGTTTAGATTGTTATTTTCAACATTTCACGGAACATACCGGGGTGGCGAGGAGCATGAAAAGAAAATACATGAGTCCCCTTGGAGCATGTTGATTCCTTTAGTCATCCTGGCGGTATTTTCCATGGTCGGAGGATTTGCAGGACTTCCCAAAATAACAGAACAACCGAATTTAATTTATAATTATGTTGTGAGATCCATTTCGCATTCCAAACCCCTTGCTTCTCATCTCTTTGAATTTAGTTTGTGGGGAGCGACCATAGTAGCTTTACTGGCCATTGCATATTTCACTTTCAAAAGATATACCAATAAGGCAACTGAAGCATATGCAGCGAAAGGAAATTTCATTTCGAACCTTCTTGTAAATAAGTATTATCTGGATGAACTGTATGAATTTATTTTTGTCAAGCCTTTAAAAAAGTTGGGATTTTGGTTGGGCAATCGGTTTGAATATAATGTGATCGATCGCGTGGTGAGATTTCCAGATGTGGTCCTTGATATGGCGGGTTCCTCTTTAAAAAATTTGCAATCCGGAAAGTTAAGTTGGTATTTACTAAGCACTGTTGCCGGAATATTACTCATATTACTGATGTTCATTTATAAATAAAAGAGATGTATCTGGCAATTATATTGATTTTCATTCCTTTGTTTTTTTCGATAATTTCTTTTTTTGCAGGAAAGAAAGCTGCACCTGCTTTGATGTTGCTGTCAGCAGTAGTCACTCTGTTTTATTTTTTATTCCTGATGGGTTCATACCAGGTAACTATAAAATACCTGGATTTTGATACATCGATTGAGTGGATTGCATCATTGAGAGCATACTTTCACATCGGTTTGGATGCCGCAGCGATATTGCCGTTAATGCTTACGCAGATCATCATTTGCCTGAGTCTTTTTGCAAGTTTTGTAAAAGGAAATGAACGTCCGGGGTCTTATTATGGTTTGATCGGATTAGCGCATGCCGGACTCAATGGATTTTTCTGTGCACAGAATCCAATCACTTTCTTTATCTTCTTCGAGCTTGCATTGCTTCCCATATACTTTTTAGTACTTAATTATGGAGGACCAAAACGCAAACAAGCGGTGTTTAAATTTTTTCTTTACACTGCATTTGGTGGATTGCTCATGTTATCAGCAATATTATTTCTTCAGGCAAATATGCTTGAAGGATTAAAGCTTGAAAACTGGAGTGATTTCTATTCTAACAAATTCAGTAATGAATACCAGCAATATTTACTAATCGCTTTTTTTATCGCCTTTGCAATTAAGTCACCGATATTTCCATTTCACACCTGGCAGGCAGATTTGTATGTGCAATCTGATAAACCAACGCTGATGATCATTGCAGCGGTAATGTCAAAGATGGGCGTATTCGGGTTTATACGTTTTAATTATTTGTT
>JBGAWX010000083.1:0-12215 GCA_044227375.1 Saprospiraceae bacterium | reverse complement strand
GACGGATTGCCATTTTCGAACTGCCATTCCCAATCTGTTACATCGATTGAAGATTTATCGGTAAATTTTACTTTTAAAGGAGCACAACCCCTTATGGTATCTGCTGTGAAATTTACTTTAGGTACAAGATATACTGCAATGTGTTTACTAAAGGTGTCAAGTCCACATTCATTTTGAACTATAAACTGCACATCAAATTCTCCTTCCACTCCATAATCATGAGTTGGGTTCTCCTCAAAACTAAACCGTCCATCACCGAAGTCCCAAAAATAATTGGTTGCTCTTATAGCCTGATGTGTAAAGAAGGATTTAAATCCGCTAATTGTATTTGAAAAAGACGCAGTAGGTTCTGTCTTCACTTCGATGTAATCAGAGATGCCAATGGAGTCTGAGAAAAAATTATTATAAGCGAACAAGCTTACGGTGAATTTACCTTCAGCATTGTATGTTACCAAAGGGTTTTTATCAATACTGGTTGACGGATTACCACCGGGAAAATACCACCTGAATGCTGTTGCAGCCGCTGTGGATGTATTTGTAAACTGAACTTTAAATGGTAAGCAACCCTGATGATCATTTACCTGAAATCCTGCAATCGGTTTTGAACCCACAGTGATAATGGTTGTGGCAGTATCACTTCCACATCCATTTGAAACAACATAAAGCACCTCATATCTTCCTTCCAGGTAAGTATGCACCGGGCTGGAATCCGTACTGGTGGCATTGTCTCCAAAGTCCCAAAAATGGGATTTTGAATACCTGCTCTGATTGGCAAAAATTATTGTATTGCCATTAATCTGATAATTAAATTCTGCATCAGGCAAACTATCAATGGTGATATACAACTTGCGCTTTAAAGTGTGGCTTGTTTTAGAGCTGAGCACCGTAAGTTCTACATCATATACTCCCGGGTTATCATACCTTGTAAATGGATTTTGTAAATACGAAAAACTTGGATTGCCTCCGGGGAAATTCCAAATCCACTTAATCACATTATTGCTTGATTTATCTATGAACTTGATGATCTTAGGCGCACAACCCTGTGTAGTATCAGCCACAAAATCTGCCACCGGATTGCTCACTACATTTATTTTTTTCTTGAGCGATCGTGTTCCACAATCATTAGTCACGATTAAGGTGACCTCATAAGAAGTATCTCTGGGATAAACATGCACCGGTTCTTTTTCATCACTCTCCTCTCCATCTCCGAATTTCCACAAATAAGTGTATCCACGTTGAGAATAATTTGTAAAAAATACTTCACGCAAAGGATTAATACCAAAACTAAAATCTGCAGTTGGAACATCATTGACTTCAATATAGCCTGACTTCGTTATAGAAACTGCACACCTGTTGTTTGCAGATTCCAGGCTCACTTCAAAAGTTCCAATAGAATTATACACTACGGTCGGATTTTTCAAAGTAGAACTTGATGGTGTTCCTCCCGGAAATGACCATTTCCAACTCGTTGTAAACAATGATTGATCTGTATAATGGACTGTCAATGGCAAGCATCCATAAGTAACATCTGAAATAAACTCTGCTTGTGGAGCATCTGAATTTGGACATATTTTAAGACAGAAACTTTCGATGAGATGATTGTTTGCTACCCAACCATCGAGCATTTGTATGGATAATGCTGACCATTGTTTGCTGCCATTGATATCTGGTGCCATAATAGTTGGTGAAATAGCTGCATCATGAATCATGCTCCAATTATGACCCAGCATATGAGCCCACAGAGTAAGGTAAACACCTTGCTTACCACCCGCTAGAACAAAATCACTACAGACATTGTATGCATATATGTTACACATTGAAGATTGTTCGGCCACTCCTGTGGTTCCTGTTCTCCATTTTGCGGACCAACTTGTAGCTACATTAAATTCAGAACCGGAAAATAAGGTAAGCGCCCAAGTGGATAATTGATTTAATTGCACATTTATATCTGTGATGCCTTTAAACAAATCCACATTAGGGTCATCGGGAATATACATTCCTGTTACTTCGTATTCATAAGAATTTGCGAATTCATCATCATACACAGTTTGTACATCGGCTAAGACAGATAAGATTTGATCTTCAACAAGAAGTTTGTTGTTTCCATATTTTACAAACATGGTATAATCTGCAGCAATTGCTATTTTCACAATTACACATTTCTTACAAGGAGCAGCAGCGCTGGCTTGCAGTTGACTTTTCTGTTGCTGCAAACCTTTATTCAGCGCGTCCACCCCACAGCGGATTCCTTTTTCCGGATTGACATCTGAAGATTTATAATAAAGAAATTGCTGATTCATTGGAAAATCTGCTGCAAGACTTTCCTGATCCAGTGGTTCAATGAAATGTACATCCTTTCGATCATCAATCATCAATTTAAAAAAACCATTGGCTCCAATGGATAACGACACGATTGAATTTTGACCTTTTATATATCCTCTGAATGTTCTGAAATTCTTTCGTTTGGGTAAGTCTTCAAGCTTGTTAATATCGCCTGTTCTTCTTACACAGTTGGGAGCGAGTAATGAATATTCGAACAATTGCAATGTCCAAGTATTGCCTGGTGTCGAAAGTGTAATTTCCTTAATGTTACCGGGAATGGCATCAATTTGCCTTTCAAATGTCTGAGCATCCAAACGAAGCAATGCAAACGATTTGAGATGTTCTCTGGTGTCCTTAGAAACCTCAGCTTCAAAAGGCCTCAATGAGATTTTTTGCGAATAAGCCAAATTGAAACCAATGAATAAAAGGAGTAAAGTTTTTTCCATGCTAATATTCGTTTTAAAAGATTTGTAAAATTAATCAAACCACCTGATTACAACGGCACGAACCATTAAAGCGTTAATGACAAAATCATTTATTTCTTTAACAATTTATCATTTTCAGGTCAAAAACAGCTCTGAATTCTAAGTTCTTTTTAAGCTCAATGAAGCATTAAGTAAAAATCGCCCAATTCTTAATGTTAAAAGTGCTGTAAAAAAATCTACAGCACTTTATCTTGATTTTATTGAATTTCTATTCTACTCGGCAATGACAAATTTACTGATGGAACTGTTCAAATGATCCATGATTTTAACATAGTAAGTTCCTCCATGCAAATGGTCAGTTGGTATTCTTACAACGGAATCTTTAGTGTTTTGCTGGGATAATTTTTTTCCCGATAAGTCATAAATCTCAATGCTTACATTCTGATTATCATTCGATCCTGTAATTATGTAAATATAATCAGTCGCCGGATTAGGATATACCTCGGGAATGCTTTCATCAAGGTACTCCGATCTGTTTTGGATATTGACCCCGAAAGGATCTTCAGAAAACATAAACCGTTTTGATTTCGTTTGTTCCGGGCAAAGCACTGGTGACAATACCTGAATGTATTGCGTCCTTGTCAATTGATTTGAACCATTGGTATTTTTTACCGTGAGCTTCACTGAATATTTTCCTTTTTTTGAAAATAAGACCTCTGGATTTTTTTGATTAGATACAGAAGGATTCCCATTTTCAAAAAACCAATCCCATTCTGTAACATCAATGGATGACTTATCAAAGAATTTTATTTTTAATGGAGCACATCCTCTAATAGTATCTGCTGCAAAATTAACCTTGGGAACCAGGTAAATGGCGATATGTTTGCTGAAGGTATCCAAACCACATTCATTCTGCACTATGAAATGCACATCGAATTCTCCTTCTACACCATAATCATGAACCGGATTTTCCTCAAAGCTTGATCTCCCATCTCCAAAGTCCCAAAAGTAAAATGTAGCTCCAGCAGTTTGATTAGTAAAGAATGATTTATAACCACTTACTGTATTTGTAAAATCTCCGGTTGGAGCTTGCTTGACTTCAATAAAATTGGACTGCCCTATAGAATCAGAATAAAAGTTGTTGTACGCAAGTAAACCTACATCAAACTTGCCAACTGAATTATAAAGGACCACTGGATTCTTATCTGTACTTGTAGATGGATTACCTCCTGGAAAATACCACTTGAATGCTGTAGCTGCAGCCGTTGAAGCATTGGTAAATTGAACCTGAAATGGTGCACAACCCAGTTTTTCATTGACCTGGAAACCCGCTACGGGTTGAGTCCCAACCGTAACCATCGTCTTGGCGGTATCTGTACCACATGCATTCGTCACGATATAAAGCACCTCAAAATAACCTTCCAAAAAAGTATGACTTGGATTTTCTTCCGAACTGGTTGTGTTATCTCCAAAATTCCAAAAATGTGATTTTGAAAAACGACTTGAATTTGAAAAGTTTATGGTATTCCCGTTTTGACTATAATCGAACTTGGCTTCAGGCAAACTGTGAATGGTGATGTACATTGGCTTTGTCAGTTTATGACTATTGTTTGCACTTAACACGGTTAAAGTAACATCATAGATACCAGGATGATCATAACGGATGATTGGATTTTGTGCATATGAAAAATCAGGTGTGCCTCCCGGAAAATTCCAAATCCACTTGATTACATTGTTTGTAGATTTATCCGTAAACTTAATACTCTTTGGAGCACATCCTCCAATCGTATCGGCCTCAAAATTCGCAATGGGTAAACTTATTACTTTTAATTTTTTCTTTATTGTGGTGGTGCCGCAATCATTCGTTGCTGTTATTGTAACTTCATAAGTAGAATCTCTTGCGTAGAGATGATTTGGATTCACTTCGTCACTTTCTTCACCATCTCCGAATTTCCACAAATAATCTATTCCCCTTAATGTTGTATTTGTAAAAAAAACTGTCCGATCCGGGTTGACTCCATAAATGAAATTGGCTTCAGGAATGTCATTGATTTCAATATAATCTGATTTTACAAGTATTGCTTTACACCATTTGTTTGATACTTCCAGTGTAACCGGATATAATCCAGCTTTTTTATAAGTCACAACCGGATGTTGCAAATCTGATGAATCAGGCATTCCTCCGGGAAATTTCCACTTCCACTTGGATGCATAGGATGATAAATCTGTAAACTTTACAGTAACAGGTTGACAACCATATGTAATGTCTGCACTAAAGTCAGCAACAGGCTCTCCGGTGTTCGGGCAAAAGGTTAAACATCCTCCTGCAAGGCCTTGAAAATAAACATAACTAAAAATTGCTCTGTAAGATGGAGGACTCCAGGTTGTTGCTTGAAGGGGCAACGCATTCATGATCGTCGGAGAAAGTCCACCATCATGTCCCGCAGTAAAATTATGACCCAGTTCATGCGCTTGTAATGTAAGATAGAATGGACTGGTCAACACATTGGGATAAAAAGATGTCACCACATTGCATTTACTACTTGCACAAACACCCGGAATGTCAGCCAGACCAATGGTTCCTCCTGGCGATGTAAATTTTGCATTCCACAAAGAAGTTACATCATATTCGGAGCCCGGGAAAAGGCGTGTATTTTGTTGTTTAAACAATGTAAATTCTGTATTGATATCCCGGGCCTGCATAAATGGATCTGTAAACGGATCGTCTGAAATCCATTCTCCTGTAATTTGAAATGCGAATTCATACTCTAACCATTCATCATCGTATACCGTTTGTACATCGGCCATATTTGAAATTAAAAATGCTTCCACATTTGCAACACTGCCATATTTGACATACATCGAGGCATCTGCACCCAATGCAATCTGAACTTCAATACAAATTCTGCAAGGATTGTAATCTCTTAATTTAATACTTTTCCCAATCTGCTTTTCGACATCTTCAATCCCCTTCCTGAGTTCTGTCACTCCACAAGAAAGTCCTTCAACCGGAATCAAATCTTTTTCCTTGTATAGCACAAATTTTTGTTGCGAACTTCGATTGGAATTATTTCGGTCTTCCATGGTGCCATATTGCTCCAGGAAATATTTGTCTGTTCGATCATCCATCATCAGTTTTAAAAATCCATTCGCAATGGTCATGGTAACAATGGAATTGTTTTTCCCATTGACAATGCCTTTAAATGTGCGGAGGTCTTTTCGTTCCGGGATTCGTTTTAAGTGATCCAATCCACCGGTATTCCTTACCACATTATTTGACATCATACTAAACTCGTACAATTCCAATTGAAATGTTTCATCAGGGGTTCGGAGATTGACCTCATAAATATTCCCACTGGCATGATCCAGAATGGATTGTAATTCTTTAACATCCAACTGCAGAAGCTTGAACTCTTTGAGATGCTCAGTATTCTTATCTTTCAAAGGGGCTTCAAAAGGTGTCAGCACGACCGACTGAGCCATTGAAATGTTAATTCCTGCGAAAATAAAAAGTAAAATTTTTTTCATATAAAAGTAATTTATCTTGAAGACTACCACCATGTATCGAAGTAAAGACCCTCTAAGCTCCTATAAAGTGGTGCTATTTTTTCACCTTTTATTATCATTATTTATTCATTAAACGGAATAGATTCCACGCTCTTAAGGAGTATAATCAGAACTGATTGCCTCTACTCATAATAGAAGATTTTAAACTTTTGATAAATTGAAAAAAAAAGTGCTGACAATATTTATGGTCAGCACTTCTTTGATCGCATTACTATAATTCTTATTCGGAAATTACAAACTTGCAGAATCTGCTATTACTGTGGTTCGTGATTTTAACATAGTACGTTCCTGCTTTCAAATGATCGGTTTGCATTTTAACCAGAGCTTCTTTCGCAGACAACGAGTTTAACTTTTTACCGGATAAATCATAGACTTCCAAAGTAGCAGGGTCGCCGGAACTCGTACCGGTGCTGACGAAGATATAATCGTTTGCAGGATTAGGATAAACGAATGGAGACGAGTCATCCAAATGTTGAGCTCTGTCTTGAATGGTTACTCCGAACGGATCCTCTGAAAGCATGAACCGTTTTGTTTTTGTTTGTTCCGGACACAAAGCTGTAGATACTACCTGAATAAATTGCGTTCTTGTAATCGAATTGCTGCCATTTGTATTTTTTACAGTCAATTTCACCGTGAATTTTCCGAGTTTATCAAAAACCACCATCGGATTCTTTTCTTTTGAAGTTGATGGATTTCCATTTTCAAATTGCCAATCCCATTCCACGACATCCACACTGGACCTGTCCATAAATTGAACTTTAAAAGGTGGACATCCTCTTGAATTTGCAACTGCAAAATTCACTTTCGGTACCAGATAAATGGCAATCAATTTGGTGATGGTATCTCCGCCGCATTCATTTTGAGAAATGAGACGAACTTTAAATTCACCTTCTACTCCATAATTGTGTACCGGATCTTTTTCGAAACTCACTTTTTTATCTCCGAAATCCCATAAATAATTATTTGCAGCGGTCGTAGTATTTGTGAATGTGGATGTAAATCCCGTGATGCCCACATTAAATCCACCGGAAGGTTTGCTTCTGGCTTCGATATAATCTGCTTTACCAATTGAATCGGAATAAAAAACATTTGATGCAACCAGGCTCACATTGAATTTCCCTGCGGAATTAAAAGTAACCAATGGGTTCGGATCGGTACTTGTTGAAGGATTCCCTCCCGGAAAATACCACTTATAAGATGTTGCTGCAACAGATGTATTTTGAAATTGCACTTTATATGGGGTACATCCTTTTAAATTGCTTGTTTGAAATCCGGGCACCGGTTTGGTTCCTATAGTAAGAGTGGTTTCTGCAGTATCCGTTCCGCAATCATTGGAAACTATATACAACACCTTGTAGGTACCTTCTGTATAATTATGTGTAGGATTTTCTTCATTGCTGGTAGTGTTGTCACCAAATACCCACAAATGATTTTTGGCATATCTCGATTGATTTGCGAATATAACCTGCCCAACATTCACCTGGTTTGTAAAATTTGCAATTGGAATAGAATCAATGGTCACATAAAAGGTCTTGGTTATCGACGAATGATATTTTGATGCATACACGGTAAGTTTGACATCATACTTGCCAGGCAAATTGTACCGAATGACCGGATTTTGAGCGGTTGATACTGCTGGCACACCACCAACGAATTCCCATTGCCAGGTTTTAACATTATTAGATGACTGATCCAGGAATTTAATGACCTGAGGTGCACAACCTAAAGTCAGGTCCGAACTGAAATCCACAAGTGGAATGCTCTCCACAAGAATTTTCTTTTTAATGGTATCTATTCCGCAATCGTTGGCTACTATTAAAGTCACTTCATAAGTTGTATCCCTTGGATATTCATGTGCAGGAAATTGATCAAAACTTTCATCGCCATCTCCAAAATACCAATGCCATTCTGTGGCCCTTGGTGATTGATCCACAAAAAAGATTTCACGCCCTTGTAAACCGTAAATGAAATCTGCTATAGGTTCATCATTGACTACTATAAATTCAGATCTCGTCAGTATGGTGGTACACCATTTGTTTGAAGATTCCAATGTGACGGAATATCTGCCCGCCACTTTATAGACCACGGTAGGATTTTGTAAAATTGATGAATCCGGTATGCCTCCGGGAAATCTCCACTTCCACTTGGTGGTGTTCATGGAAGCATCTTTAAATTTCACAGTTAGGGGTTGACAGCCATATGTAACATCTGCACTGAAGTCCGGGACGGGTACTCCGGTGTTTGGACAAAATGATAAACAACTGCCTGCAAGATTCTGAAAATAAATATAAGAAAAGATGTCTCGGATTGATTGATTACTCCAGCTTGTGGCCTGGGTTTGAATACTATTCATAATGGTAGGAGACAATCCCGGGTCATGACTTGCATTAAAATTGTGACCCAGGGCATGGGCTTGCAATGTGAGGTAGAATGGACTGGTCAATACATTTGCCATAAATGAAGAGACCACATTGTATTTATTTGATGCGCACACTCCGGGTTGATCTGCCATCTCAACAGTTCCTGTAGTAAATTTTGCTGTCCACAATGATGCAACATCGTATTCAGCTCCAGCAAACAGTGTGGCGGCATTTCCCTGAAAAGTAGTAAACACACTGTTCATATCTCGCAAGGTAAAAAAAGGATCCGTTGCTTTGTCATCAGAAATCCATTCTCCTGTAAGTTGGTATGAAATTTCATACTCCAACCATTCATCATCAAATACCGTTTGCACTGCAGCAAGATTAGAAACGATAAACGCATCGACCTGACCAATACCTCCATACTTTGTAAACATGGTATAATCCGCTCCAATAGCGATTTGCACTTCAATACAAATGCGGCAGGGATCATAAAGACTTACTTCTGTCTGCTTCACTACTTTTTGCACATCCTCCAAGCCTTTTTTCAGATCCGTAACACCGCAAGAAATTCCGGAATTGGCAATTAAATCGCTCCCTTTGTATAAAACAAATTTTTGCAGATTACCGGAGTGTTGCAATTGATCCTGATAGGTACCATATTGCTCCAGGAAATATCTTTCTTTCTGATCATCCATCATGAGTTTAAAAAATCCATCGGCAATGGTCATCGTTACAATGGAATTATTAATGCCATTGACAATGCCTTTAAAAGTTCTCAAATCCTTTCTTTCCTGCAATCTGCTTATGTTATTAATGCCACCGGTAGTGCGAATGCGTTTTGAAGCCGGAAGAACGCTGTATTCATAGAGTTCCAGTTGAAAATTCTGTTCAGGAGTCTCTAGTTGCAATCTATAGATATTTCCTTTTGTATTGTCCAGAATGGATTGAATGGATCGAACATCAAACTGTAATAATTTGAATTCTCTCAGGTGAGTCGTATTTTTATCTGATGCAGGAGCTTCAAAAGATGACAGGGTAACACTTTGAGAAAAAGCAAGATTGAACCCTGCAAGTAAAATTAGTAAAAGTCTTTTCATGATGGAGGAGTTTAAATTTAAAGTCCAAAATTAGTTAAATCATAATGCATCATCTCCTTTTGTAAGACAGGTATGCGATACGAATTCACTATTTTTTGTCATTTTTTATAATTGGAATAGAGATCAAATAAATTATAAACAGTGTTTAGTGTGTTCTCGATAATTTGAGTTCTTCTTCACTTAATCTACAATATAGAACCGAGAAGGGGTGTTGACTTAAAAATCAATCAACACCCTTCCCCGATAATACCCTTTATTTATTCTGATACAACAAACTTACAGATTGAACTGGTAGCTCCATTTGTAATTTTGATATAGTATGTTCCACCTTTCAACTGATCTGTCTGAATTTTTATCAATGATTCCGAAGTGTTACGATTTGCAACTTTCCTACCTGACAAATCATATAGATCTACAGTAACGGTTTCCCCGGAGTCCGTTCCGGTATACACGTATAAATAATCCTGTGCCGGATTTGGATAAACAAAAGGCAATTCAGGATCAAAGCGATCTGACCTTTCTGTAATATTTACTCCAAATGGGTTTTCAGAAATCATAAACCGGTTTGTCTTGGTTTGTTCCGGACAAAGAACCGGAGAAAGAACCTGAATGAATTGTGTTCTTGTCAATTGATTGGAACCATTGGTGTTTTTTACACTAAGCTTTACGGAGTATTTACCTTTTTTAGGAAATACCACGATTGGATTTTTTGAATTCGAAGTAGCCGGATTGCCATTTTCAAATTGCCAGTCCCATTCCGTCACATCGATTGATGATTTGTCAAAAAATTTCACAGTCAGTGGAGCACAACCCCTGATCGTATCCACAGTGAAATTGACTTTAGGAACAAGATATATTGCAATGTGTTTGTCAAAAGTATCCAGTCCACATTCATTTTGCACGATAAGTCGTACGTCGAATTCTCCTTCTACACCATAATCATAGGATGGATTTTCCTCAAAGCTAAAATGGCTGTCGCCGAAATCCCAAAAATAATTAGTGGCACCAACAGCTTGATGAGTAAAGAACGATTTGAAACCACTTACAACATTTGTAAACCCTGCAGTTGGTTCTGTTTTGACTTCGATAAACTCTGACAATCCGATGGAATCAGAGAAGAAATTATTATATGCAAACAAACTCACATCAAACTTACCAACAGTATTGTAAGTGATCAGAGGATTCTTATCTGTGCTGGTAGAAGGATTGCCTCCCGGGAAATACCACCTGAATGCAGTTGCTGCCGCTGTTGAAGTGTTTGTAAATTGAACCTGGAATGGTAAACAGCCCTGATGATCATTGACCTGAAATCCGGCTATTGGTTTTGCGCCAACCGTGATGATGGTTTTTGCAGTATCACTGCCGCAATCATTTTGAACAATATACAAAACCTCGTACCTGCCCTCCAAGTAAGTATGTGACGGAGTGGTATCACTACTGTATGTATTGTCACCAAAAACCCAGTAATGCGATTTTGAAAACCGACTGTGGTTTTTGAAACTTACTGTGTTGCCATTAATTTGATAATCAAATTCAGCATCGGGCAAGCTGTCAATGGTAATGTAAAGTTTCTTTGTCAGGTTATGGCTGCTGCTCGCACTCAATACCGTCAATTTAACATCATAAACTCCGGGATTGTCGTAACGGATCAATGGATTTTGTGCAAAAGAATAATTAGGATTTCCTCCGGGAAAATCCCATACCCATTTAATCACATTGTTGGTTGACTTATCCAGGAATTTGATAATTTTCGGTGCACATCCGAAAATTGTATCTGCTTCAAAATCTGCAATGGGTTTGCTGACTACTTTTACTTTTTTCTTTATGGTCCGTACCCCGCAATCATTGGAAACGATTAACGTCACTTCGTAAGTGGTATCTTTTCCATAGATGTGAATCGGATCAATCTCATCAGTTTCTTCACCATCTCCGAATTTCCATATATATTCAAATCCTCTTTTAGATTTATTTGTAAAAAAAACTTCACGACCTTCGTTCACTCCGAAACTGAAATCCGGAAATGGAACATCATTAATTTCAATATAATCTGCTGTCGTAATAGAAACTTCACAACGACTATTGGCCACTTCAAGAGTAACTTCGTACTTTCCCGGAGTTGAATAAACAACCGCTGGATTTTGTGCCGTCGAAGTGGTTGGATTGCCACCAGGAAAAGACCATTTCCAGCTATCCGCATACAATGATTGATCCTGAAAATGAACCGTTACAGGTTGACAACCATAAGTGACATCTGATATGAAAGCCGGTATTGGTGCAGAAGATCCCGGACATATTTTCAAACAACCCGATTCTATGAGTTTATTGTAGGTAACCCAGCTATCTAAAAACCGAATGGACAATGCAGACCATTGTGTACTTCCACTGATTGTTGGCGCCATGATCGTTGGAGAAATGCTTGCATCGTGAATCATGCTCCAGTT
>JBGAWX010000082.1:0-12219 GCA_044227375.1 Saprospiraceae bacterium | reverse complement strand
AGGCACACATGCTCATTGAAGAGTTTATGCTTTTGGCAAATAAGTATGTGGCAAGTTACATGGCTAATAAAAGTAAGGAACGGCCCATTCCATTTGTATATCGGATTCACGACAAGCCAGACCCAGCCAAACTGGAAGAGTTTGCAATGTTTGCATTGGAAATGGGAGTCAAACTCGATATGAGTTCGCCAAAACGGATTTCAGCATCATTAAATAAGTTGACAGAGTTGACGCGCAAAAATGAAGCGCTAAAAATTTTACAGCCACTTGCAATACGGTCCATGGCAAAAGCAGAATACAGTGTTGAAAATATTGGACATTATGGATTGGCATTTAAATTCTATTCGCATTTTACATCTCCGATTCGTCGGTACTCTGATTTAGTAACGCATCGGATCTTGTTTGCAAATCTGAAAGAGAATTACAGAATGGATCAAGGAACATTAAGCAGACAATGCCAACATATATCCAACCAGGAACGAAAAGCTATGGAAGCGGAAAGAGCATCAACCCGTTTTTTCCAGGTGTATTATTTAAAAGATCGCATCGGAGAAATTTTCGAAGGACGCATTATTGGAATGAATGACCAAGGATTTTATATTGAATTGGAAAAAGTCAAATGCGAAGGCTTTCTTCCATTCCATCAATTTGAAGAAGAAATCATCATCAACAGAAATCGTCTACAAGCAACTGCTGCCTTAATTAATAAGACCTGGAAAATCGGCGATAAACTCAAAGTTAAATTGGCGGATGCGGATTTGAATAAGAAGGAACTTTTACTTTCGTATTATTGATTAAGTTAAGCGGAGTATTGGTTAAATAGCTTTCTTATTTTTTTTACTGCATTTCCGTTCTAGTGTTTACCACCCTAAATATAGGAGTTGGCTTTGCCTACTTCAGTGTGTCAAAAAAACTCCATCCCAAAAATCGAAACACTCATTTCAATGGTTTGTATCTTCATTATTAATTACTATTAATCTTTTCCCTTCAAAAGAAAATTAGTTCTGGTTTAAATTGAAGTTTCTTTTTAATAGTAAAGATGTCAAACGGAGTTTGACAGACGCAAGGATGTAGTTTGGAAACTATCACCAACTATAGGACAAACATTCTTTAGATGAATCTGGACGTAAAAGCAGTTTAGGGACCTATTCGCTGATTTTCTGTTTCAATGATTTACAGTTTCTACGATTCCCATTTTCACTGCTTAACTGTTTGACCAATACCGCTCTTCTCCAAATAAAACTTTGAATTTCAACTATTTACAGAGATATCTTTAGAATTGCTTCTCTTCTTCCCCTAAAATTCGTACCTTTGCACTCCGTTTTGGAAATCTAAGCTACCAAATTGACATGAGCAAAAACAGGATACTCTTCATTACCCAGGAAATGGATCCCTATCTGGATTTGACCGGAATCGGATCGCTTATTCAGAAATTACCTGCCTACGCCCAGGATGCGGGCATGGAGATCCGAATCTTGATGCCGCGATTTGGAACCATTAATGAACGAAGACACAGATTGCATGAGGTAGTAAGGCTTTCCGGGATGAACATTATCATTAATGATGACGATTTTGCATTGATTATTAAAGTAGCTTCTTTGCCAGGTTCAAGAATACAGGTTTACTTTCTGGATAATGACGAGTTTTTCAAACGCAAGTACGTCTTTGAAGATGAACAAGGCAAACTTTATGATGACAATCAGGACCGGATGATCTTCTTCTGCAAAGGTGCCCTTGAAACGGTGAAAAAATTTGGCTGGCCTCCTGATGTGGTGCATTGTCATGGTTGGATGACCAGTCTGATTCCATTTTATTTGAAAACCAGTTATAAAAATGATCCGGTTTTCAAACATTCGAAAGTGGTTTTCTCTGTCTACGATCAGAAAATTGAATCCAGTTTTAATGAAGATTTCTTAACCAAAGCGGCCATCAATAATCTTAAACCTGAGCAACTGCTGGCTTATAAAAATGGCACCGGCATCACCCTGGATAAAGGGGCCATTCAATATGCAGATGGGATTATTCAGGGCAGTACAACAATTAGTGATGCGATATCAACATCTATAAAATCTTCGGAGAAACCTTTTATACAAACTCAGGCAGAAGAATTCTTGCCCTCTTATATCGATTTCTATAAGAATTTAATCAATTGATCCGTTAATTCCCGTATCAATCATAAAAATGACTGGAAAACTATTGAAGGGCTTTGGTTTGATTTGCGGAAGCCTCCTGATTTGCCTCACATTCTCTTGTAACGATTTCGATTCATTTGGTTCTGATTTATTGGATAGCGACTGGATCAATGCAAAAGGAGTAGATACTTTTAAACTTACAGCAAAATCTGCTGATCGTGATTCAGTGATCACATTTCAAAATGGATTTTCTACGCTGGGGAGATCCAATTTTGTCAATTCTTCATTTCCAATCGGGATCATGATGGATCCTTTATTTGGAAATGTTAAAGCAGGTTTCGGTACTCAACTTCGCATCATTACTGACAATACCAATTTTCTTAAACGGGAAGTTGATTCTGTGATCCTTTCATTGCGTTATGATACGAGTTTGTTTTATGGATTGAATAAAGATGCAATAAAGGTGAGTATTTATCCATTGACTTCGCCTTACAGTTTGTCGGGTATTTATTACAGCAATGCACTCTTGCAGTATGATGCAACAAAAAAATTAGGTGAATTGTCCGGTTATTTTCCAACAACGGATAGCCTTTACCATATTAAAGAAAATAATGCACTAGTCGATCTGTATCCTCAACTTAGAATTCGCATGGATACCGGTGCCGTGATGCAAATTCTCAGGTCCTATCCGGATTCCGTATATTCCACTTTGGATAGTTTTAATATTGCGTTCAACGGTATTGCAATTGTTTGTGAACAAGGCAATGGAATGCTTTCCGTATTGCCTTCTCATACCGACAGCAGATTGACAGTTTACTTTCATGACAACCCTACTGATACTGCGCAATCCAAGCAGGAATTCAACATGGGAAGTTTTGCAATAAAAACTCCTTATTATATTGTAGATAATCAGAGTACGACAGCAGCACAGTGTATTGATGGCACCATTTCAGGAGACAGTCTTTTGTGCGTTCAGGGTTTTGAAGGTCGGGATATACGGGTTACCATTCCCTATGATAGTACCTGGGATGGTAAATTCATTAATTTTGCAGTTCTTCAATTCTATGTTGCTGAATTGCCAGGGGATGACCTGACCAACTATTCGTTGCCTCAATTGTTAGAGATATTCGATATCAGTACGGGGACCCGTGTTGAAATTGAAGATGTATTATTTGGATTGAATACCTTGAACAACTATAACAGAATATTTGGCGGGAACCCTGTTCAAAAGGACATCAATGGGAAATCCTTGTATACTTTCAAAATGAACATTACAAGGCATTTTCAGAATGCACAAAAAGCCAGGAAACCAATGGATTTATTGATAAGTCCTTTATTTAAAAAAGAGTCCGCAGCAAGAGCTGTGTTATTCGGTCCGGGTCATTCTCAATATCCGGCAAAACTAATATTGACATTTTCTGAATAAGATTAAAACACGTTACATTTACACATCATATGTGTGGCATCATTGGATATCTTGGAAATAAAAATTCATACCCGATAATTATTGAAGGGCTAAGACGTCTTGAATATCGTGGTTATGATTCAGCCGGTATTGCTTTGCTTAACGGAGACCTGAAAATTTATAAGAAGAAGGGGAAAGTTCAGGAACTAGCAGAGATTACCGATCCCAAAAAATTGGTGTCGTCCATTGGAATGGGTCATACCCGATGGGCTACCCACGGTAAACCGGATGACATCAATGCACATCCTCATTTTTCAGGCAATGGCAGACTCGCAATAATCCACAATGGAATTATTGAAAATTATGCAACACTGAAAGAAGCACTTACCCGCTTAGGCCACACCTTCAAGAGTGAAACAGATACAGAAGTGTTGATCCATCTTATTGAAGAATTTCAAAATCGGGAACACTTACCGATTGAGAAAGCCGTACGAAAAGCACTTACTAAAGTGGTTGGAGCCTATGCCATAGTGGTCATCGATAAAGAAGATCCAAATAAATTAGTTGGTGCCAGAAAATCAAGTCCATTGGTGATAGGCTTGGGAGAAAATGATTACTTCATTGCTTCGGATGCAACACCCATTATTCAATATACCAACAAAGTTGTTTATCTCAACGATGAGGAAATTGCAGTCTTGACCAGGGATAAAGGTTTGGAGATTTCTACATTAACGGACGATTCTTTGCAGGAGCCGGTGATCCATGAGTTGGATATGAATATGGATCAACTGGAAAAAGGTGGATTCGAACATTTCATGCTCAAGGAAATTTACCAACAATCCCAAACGATATCAGATTGTATGAGGGGTCGATTTAATGCGGTAGAGGGTTGGGTTCGGTTAGGAGGTTTGGAAGAACATATCAATCGAATTACAAAGGCAAACCGGATCATCATTGCTGCATGTGGCACTTCATGGCACAGTGCATTAATCGGAGAATATTTAATAGAAGAGCTTGCCAGAATTCCTGTTGAAGTAGAGTATGCATCCGAATTCAGATATCGTAATCCAATACTCACTGACAATGATGTGGTACTAGTCATTTCGCAATCCGGCGAAACAGCTGATACCTTGGCGGCTGCGGAGCTTGCCAAGGAGAAAGGAGCCTTGGTTTATGGAATTGTAAATGTTGTCGGATCTTCAATTGCCCGCATGACGCACGCAGGATCATACATCCACTGTGGTCCGGAAATTGGCGTGGCGTCTACAAAAGCATTTACAGGTCAGGTTACGCTGTTGACTTTAATGTCATTGGTACTCGGCAATCGCAATGGATCACTATCCAATTCATATTATCATCAATTGATTGCAGAACTTGCAAACATACCGGCTAAAGTAGAGAAAGTACTGGCCGCTAATGATAAAATAAAATATCTGGCTTCCGAAATTCAGCATACAAACAATGCACTCTATCTGGGCCGCGGATACAATTTTCCGGTTGCTCTTGAAGGTGCACTTAAGTTGAAAGAAATATCATACATCCATGCAGAAGGTTATCCTGCAGCTGAAATGAAACACGGACCCATTGCATTGATTGATGAGAACATGCCTGTTATCGTCATCGCCACAAACGTGAGCGCTTATGAAAAAATAGTTTCCAACATTCAGGAAGTAAAAGCCCGAAAAGGCATGGTCATTGCGATTGTTACCGAAGGAGATAAAGAGATAAAGAGAATTGCAGATCATTGTATAGAGATTCCAAGCACCATAGATCCTTTGACTCCATTACTTTCAGTTATTCCTTTGCAATTATTATCTTATCATATTGCGGTCATGCGTCATTGTGATGTGGACCAACCAAGAAATCTTGCAAAATCCGTCACTGTAGAATAATTTATTATGAATTTAGAAAATGTAAGCTTCACCTATAATACTTCACAAGAAGAACTCATCATGCCGGAATACGGTAGAAACGTTCAGGATCTTGTGTTTCATTGTAAAACCATTCAGGATCCGGTGTATCGCCAGGCTTTTGCTGAAGAAGTAGTGAACCTGATGCAAATCATGACACCGTATAATAGAAATATTGATGAACACAGGAAAAAACTCTGGCACCATTTCTTTAGAATCTCTAAATATGATATTGATGTGGTGACACCGTATGGTTTTATTCCGACACCTGATGAAGATAAATTAAGACCTGAAAGAATCACTTATCCAAAGGGAACTGATAAATACCGGCACTACGGAAATTATGTCAATATTCTGATCAAAAAAGCACTTGAAATGGAACCGGGTCAGAAACGCGATGAGTTTGCCCACATCATCGGTTCTTACATGAAAATGGCATATAAAAACTGGAACAAAGAACATTACGTCAGCGATGAATTGATAAAAAATGATCTGACCGTCATGTCTAACGGACAATTGGTTATAGATGAAAATATTATTTTCAACACTCCGGCAAATGGTCCGGTAAAAAATCAACGAAGAGTATATAAAGGCCAGAACAAGCAAAACTTCCGCAAGAAAAACAATAACAACAGGAACAGAAATAATAATTATAAGAAGAGACCTTGAGGTAGTTGTTAGTTGTTAGTTAAGAAGTCGATTCAAAAAGTTCACCACGATTGTAAATAAATTTTAAAATTGAATTTATCTATTAATTCCACTTGCCTACAGCCTACAGCCTACAGCCTATAGCCCATTCCTTACATGCTTTCCAAAGAACAACATGATCGAATTGAAAAAGCTGCAAAGTCTTGCATCGAAATAGAATCGGAGGCGATTTCAAATTTGAGTTCTTCAATTGACAAGTCTTTTTCGGATATCATCGAGTTGATCTATAATTCGCGCGGAAGACTTGTTGTAACAGGTATTGGCAAGAGTGCCATCATTGCACAAAAAATTGTGGCGACTTTAAATTCAACAGGGACTCCAGCATTATTCATGCATGCAGCGGATGCCATTCATGGAGACCTTGGAATGGTACAAGCCCATGACCTGGTGATGTGCATATCAAAGAGCGGAGAAACCCCTGAAATCAAAGTGCTGATCCCTCTTGTAAAATCCATGGGTTCAAAACTGATCGCATTAGTATCTAATGAGCAGTCTACATTGGCGAAGCAAGCCGATCATTCCATTATCATTCCGGTATCTCAGGAGGCTGAGCCGAACAATCTAGCGCCAACAACAAGCACTACAGTGCAGTTGGTAATTGGTGATGCAATCGCAGTTGCTTTATTGGCATTGCGCGGGTTCACCCCGAATGATTTTGCGCAGTTTCATCCCGGCGGCTCTTTGGGTAAACAACTCTATCTTAAGGTTCGTGACATTTATCCGGGACATGAAAAACCCACGGTGTCAATACATGCAAACATTAAAGAAGTTATTGTGGAAATGACTTCAAAGCGTTTAGGTGTAACTGCAGTTTTGGATGAAGTAGGAAAACTTGCAGGGATCATTACGGACGGAGATTTGCGAAGGATGCTTCAGAAATCGATACCTCTGGACAACTTGAAAGCTTCAGACATTATGTCCAAAAATCCAAAAGTCATTTCTGAAAATGCATTGGCCATCGAAGCATTTAAAATTTTAAAGGATCAAAACATAAGTCAGATTCTGGTTGTTGAGAAGGATCAATTCTTAGGTGTGATTCACATTCATGATCTGATTAAAGAAGGAATGATCTGAGGCATTGATGAGTTATGAATTATGAGTTATAAGAGGCGATAATGGAACTTAATCTCACAATTCATTACCAACTAATAAGAACCAGCAACTTAATAATTAAACAATCAACTCCTAACTTATAACTCCTAACTCTTAACTTCTTAATTCATGTTTTTTCCAATCGGCGATGATAATGTAAAAGGAGGATACAAACCAATTTTCACGTATTCATTGATTTTTATTAATGTTTTAGTGTTTCTTTATGAGTTTAGTTTGCCTCAGGAATCCGGTGAGGCCTTTGTCATTCATTTTGGTTCGATTCCGGCAGAATTATTATCAGGACAGGATTTTTTTACTTTGTTAACTTCTATGTTTCTACATGGTGGTTGGATGCATTTGATTGGCAATATGTTATTCCTTTGGGTGTTTGCAGATAACATTGAAGCGGTAGTAGGTACCTTTAATTTTATTTTTTTTTATTTACTGGGAGGAATAACCGCTGCTATTATTCACGGACTATTCAATCCATATAGCGAAATACCTGTTGTCGGAGCAAGTGGGGCAATCTCTGCGGTGATGGGTGCATATCTAATCATGCTTTTTTTGTTTACTTCCGCATATGTTCCTGCACTTTTCTTTCTCGGCATTTGGATTTTTCAGCAATTGATTACAGGCTTTGGCTCTCTGGGTCTCGGAGTTGAAGAACAAGGAGGAGTAGCCTGGTGGGCCCATATCGGGGGTTTTGCATTTGGTGTGATTGCTGGTTTTTTTGCCAGAAAAAATTACAGTAACAAATACAGGTATATAAGATCCAATGATGACTTGGTCTGAATTTATTTGATTTAATTTTGATTGGAAAGCATAAGATTTTTTCTGGTCCAGATGATAATTAAAACAAATACAGTCATGCCAACACTGATTTGAGATTCCAGGGTATCATTAAATAATTGCAACACAAATATTGAAATGATCATTGACAAACAAAGAAAATCCGTTCTGAATATTTTTTCTTTTAAAGTGAAGTAATAAATACCAAGTATCAAGACCACTCCAAAAATTCCCAAACTCATAAACTGAAACAGAATTTCATTATGAGGAAATTTGTAAATGCCGACATTCCATCTTTCCCGGTAAATACGTTTTATTTCATCTTCAAAATCACCTAATCCAACTCCCGTCAGGGGATTTCGCATCGCCAATTCAAATCCAACCTCATAGGAAACCAATCGTTCGATATCTGATAAATTTTGCCATCTTCCCTGTTGGTACTCGTGCAATTCATGCCGCACATACTCTAATTTTTTATTTAAACTTGGGATAAAAAACAAGCTTGCTGTAAATAGAAGTAACAAGAAAACCGGGATTGCAATCCGCAATTTGATGGAAATTTTCCCGGCAATGAAGGTGAGGAACAATGCTAGACACAACAGGTAAAGACTCAAAATACTTCCTTTTACTGCAAGAATATGTATCATGATAAAAAGAAATACGGAGATCACAAGGTATGTTAGCTTTTCATTTTTATGTTCCACTTCTGTGAATAGAAAAATGCAAGTGCCAAATGCCATGACGAGTAATGCGGTATAGCGAATGTGTTGTACCGGCGTATAGATGGCTTTACTAAACTGCAAAGCGTAAACATATAAATCGTGGTTTTTAATATAATAGTATAATACGAATAGCGCACTGACAACCGCAGCAAGGATAAAAATCCGAAGTATCCAATTGAAGTAATTTTTTGGAATGTCCTTATGTGCAAGTATGCAAAGCGGAATGATCATCAATTGCAATCGCATTTGATTGTATTTCAAATAATCGTGTGTGTTTTCACTCCAAATAAAACTAAGAATGCCAAGTAAAAAAAGCATTACTACAAATAAAAGGACAGGGAGTTTGATAATTTCCCGGATTGCGTTTTTAAAATTTGGATTTAATTTGAACTTAAACCCGGGATAAATTTCCATTTGAAATACCAGCAACAGACTTAGAAAAAGAGAAGAAATGCTGATGAGGAAAAAGGACCAAAATAGTGAACTGCCGAGTATGGCTGTAAAAAAACAAAAGAGCTCTGTGTTTCCGATCCTGGTTGGTTTCATATTACGTTGCGTAAAATACAATTTTTTATGATGTTCCACATGTATCAAGATAATTTTACCTTTGTGAAACAATTCAAACGGCAATGTCTGATCAAATATTCGGTGAAGTAAGAAAAATAATCGGGGATATCAATCAATTTGTGATCACCGATACTAACGATTTGGAAGCATTCCGTATGGAATTTTTAGGAAAGAAGAATGTCTTAAAGGATGTATTTGCTAAGATGGCCGAAGTGCCCGCGCAATCAAGAAAAGAATTTGGCCAGTTGGTCAATGAAGCCAAGACACTTGCTGAAGAGAAATTTACATTATCAAAAAAAAATTTGGCTGAATCAGAGGAAGTGCATTCAGATATCCCGGATTTGACATTGCCACCAGAACCCTTAGTAAAGGGAAGCAGGCATCCGATCTCACAAGTGATGGATAAAATTGTGACCGTTTTTTCAAGAATAGGATTTGAAGTTGTGGAGGATCTTGAAATTGAAGATGAATGGCATAATTTCACCGCATTGAACACACCTGATGATCATCCGGCAAGAGACATGCAGGATACTTATTATCTCAAAGATTTTGCAAGCCGTCTGTTGCGAACACATACCTCTTCGGTTCAATCCAGGTTCATGACCCAAAATCAACCTCCCATCAGGATCCTTGCTCCTGGAAAAGTATACCGAAATGAGACCATTTCAGCAAGATCACATTGCCAGTTTCATCAGGTGGAAGGATTGTATATTGATAAAAAGGTATCCATGGCAGATCTCAAGCAGACTTTATTGTTTTTTGCGAAAGAAATGTTTGGTTCCAATGTAAACATGAGGTTGCGTCCATCCTATTTTCCATTTACTGAGCCTTCAGCAGAAATGGATATTTACTGGGGACTTAAAGATGAAACGGATCATCGCATTACGAAAGGAACCGGTTGGCTGGAAATATTGGGATGTGGAATGGTGGATCCCGCTGTTCTGGACAATTGTGGAATTGATTCAAAAACCTATTCCGGATTTGCATTTGGAATGGGCATTGAGAGACAAGCCATGTTGCTTTATAAAATTCCGGACATTAGATATTATTTTGAAAACGACGTGCGATTTCTAAATCAGTTTTAATCGAATCTGATTGTCTTCTTGTTTGTAAATAATGCAATCATATAGTAATGAAGAAACCATCATTAGCAAAAGGAACCAGGGATTTTTTGCCGGCTCAATCAAGACGTCGGAAATTTATTTTTGAAACTATTGAAAAAGCATTTCTATCTTTTGGATACCAACCTCTTGAAACCCCCGCGATGGAAAATCTTGAAACGCTTACGGGTAAATATGGAGAAGAAGGAGATAAGTTATTGTTTAAAATATTGAACAGTGGAGATTATCTTAAAGCTGCAGATGAAAAATTATTAGGGGAAAAAAAGTCAACCGAGTTAATTCCGCAAATAACAGAAAAAGGTTTGCGATACGATTTGACTGTGCCTTTTGCAAGAGTGGTTGCGATGAATCAGCATTTGATTACATTTCCGTTCAAGCGTTATCAGATTCAACCTGTTTGGAGAGCCGATAGACCGCAAAGAGGTCGATACAGGGAATTTTATCAATGCGATGCTGATGTCATTGGATCAGCTTCCTTGATGTATGAAGCAGAACTCATGCAGATTTATGATCAGGTATTTGCCAATCTTGGAATACCCGTTCGTATAGTCATCAATCATCGTAAAATTCTTGAAGGCATCGCTAAAGAAGCGGGCTGTGAAGATCAATTCATGACCATGACGCTTGAACTGGATAAGTTGGATAAGATTGGTAAAGATGGAGTTCTGAATTCATTTCTTCAAATTGGGATTAACGAGACCAAAGCAAATTGGATCCTTGACATCATAAATGAATCAGAAATTGATAAATTTAATTTTAATGATCTTGCTCAATTGGGTGTGAAGGAACTCCAAACTGTATTTGATTTTAATCAGGGATATGCATTTCGTAATGAAATGAAATTTGATGCATCTCTTGCGAGGGGACTCAGTTATTATACAGGATGCATTTTTGAAGTCTTGCCTACCTCTTTGAAGATGGGAAGCTTAGGAGGAGGAGGAAGGTATGATAATCTTACCGGAGTTTTTGGATTGCCCGGTGTCTCAGGAGTGGGAATTTCGTTTGGAGCCGATAGAATTTACGACGTAATGGAAGAGCTGAATTTATTTCCCGAAAATTTAAACCATTCGGTGCAGGCATTATTTATCAACCTCGATGCAAAAAGTCTGGCATGGTCATTTCAACTGGCAACTCAGTTGCGGCAACAAGGTATTGCCGTGGAAGTATATCCGGAGATTTCTAAGATTAAGAAACAGTTTGCTTATGCAGAAAACCTTTCCATTCCCTATGTTATGATCATCGGAGAAGATGAAAGAAAGGCCGGCAAAGTCAATATCAAAAATCAAAAAACCGGAGAGCAGCAAAGTGTAATGGCTGCTGACATTGCCCAATATATTTGTTAAAAAGTATTAAAGTCCGTATTAGGAACACACCGAACGGGAGCAGTTTTTCCGTTATACTCCGCAGCCAATCAATATATTATATTTTGTTATAATATGTATTAACATAATATTTAGGCTATTAACGTTTTATTTTAAAGTATTTTCGTATCTTTGTGATCCTTTCGATTTTAGGCATGGATTTAAGTTATAATATTTAGATTTGTCTAATCAAGCGAAGGGTTAACAGAGAATCATTCATAACAATAATCTCTGGCCATGAACAAACTAAATTCCATTTTCTGTATTCTCGTTTTTGCATTCATCTGTCAGAATGCGAGTTCGACGCAGAGCATCAATACGAATATCCTTCTACCCAGCTTTCTGAAAAAAATCAATTCCTATGAAGAGGAGGTACGTTCCCGGATTGTAAATATGGATTGGCTCGTGAGTT
>JBGAWX010000081.1:283-12476 GCA_044227375.1 Saprospiraceae bacterium | reverse complement strand
CGCCGGCATCAATAGCAATTTTGTGGATCATGGCACATCCGTTTGAAAATCCGGATGCAAATATTTTAGAACTATTGACGGGTAAGGTATCTACAATTATTGAAACCAATTTTTTCAGAAATTTAATGTCGTCCACATAATTCTGTGGTGGGCCTGAACATGGGTTGTCAGTCACATTGCCATTGACCCATCGCGTGTTGTATTTTTCAATGCCGTCTTCCACAAAACACCAGGTCAGTGAAGAAGGAAACACCGTAATAAAATTTTCCTGTTCTCCGAGTTCTTTCCAACCTGAAATGTTGTAAAACTTTTCTCCATCACCACTGGTACCGTGCAACATAAACACCACGGGATAACCTCCCGGAGGCGGTGGTGCAGATGGCTTGACAATGATGCATTCTCTTTGAAACCCATCAAACATGAACTTCAGGTCAAATCGTTGCGCAATACCCTGCAGCATTGTAAAAGCAAAAAAGAAGAGAGGTAAAAATGACTTCATAACAAGTGGTTTATAAATTAAAAATCTGAATTTCTCTATGCAATTCACGACAAACTGCCCGATCATTCCAAGATATAGAATGTAAATTTAGTAATCCTTTTAATCCTTACAATCAAATCAGAGCATCGTGTATTCTTAAGAAATCAATAAAAAAACCTGCAATGCAGCAAGTTTATAAATATGATTTCCTATTCAAATAATATCTTCCTGTTTATTGTCTTATTATCTTTTTGAATTTGAATTAAAAATAATCCTGAACCCAATCTGCTTTTGTCCAAAACGTATTCATGTTCCACAATTTTATCTTGTTTGAACACAACCTGTCCATAAGCATTCATGACAGTCATTTGATATGGAACCGCAGCATGTGTATTTTGAATACTCAGATAGATCTTATCCGTAGATGGATTTGGATAAATTTCAATTTGTTCTTTGGTATGAATTTTATTTTCTGTTGCTACAGTTACAGATTGTTTAAAGAATTCCCAGAAAACCCTGGGTGCATCAACCGGATAATTTGTTCCATTAGGAAATTGGTGAGTTTGCCCTTTATTCAAGGTAAATAGAAATGGACTATTGCTCAAACCGCCTGATTGGGATTCATTGAACACATACGTATGGCTCAATGCAGTTTCATTAAAGATAAAATTCTGAGTCAATTCTTGACAAGCCAACGTCCTTTTGATAATGCCTTGTAAATAAAAAAGAATTGAATCCCGTCCGAAAGGTAACTCAAGGTATGGAGGCACAAAAAACCGGTCATCCAGACTTCCAACCATTAGCCAGATGGGGATCCTTCGCAATGGTGGAATCACAGAATCCGATCTGGTCAATCCTCCACTACTTCCTGCTACGGCTGCAAAAACATCTCCGGCTTCCATAGCCAGTTTATGAATCATCGCGCAACCATTTGAAAACCCACATGCAAAAATTTTCGAGGAATTCATCGGCAAGGTATCGTGAATGAGGGATACAATTTTTTTCAAAAATCCAATGTCATCTGTATAATTTTGAGGTGGACCAGAGCATGGACTTTCTTCCAGATCACCGCAAACCCATTTAGTATTATTTTTTTCTACTCCATCATCAAAAAAGCACCACGAAAGCGATGAAGGAAATACCGTGATAAAATTTTCCACGGCTCCAAGTTCTTTCCAACCTGAGATGTTGTAAAATTTTTCGCCATCACCGCTGGTACCGTGCAACATGAATACTACCGGATAACCACCCGGAGGCGGTGGAGTCGTCGGTTTAACTATAATGCATTCACGTTGATGTCCATCAAACATGAACTTAATATCAAAGCGCTGTCCCGATAATTCCAAAACCAAACCGAAACAAAAGAACAGAGGTATAAAATATTTCATAAGCTGGAGTTTAATATTCTAAAATATTAGGAATAAAAAAGATAAAATTCAATAAAAAGAATCATTTTCATTGCAGTTGCATTCATGAACTTAATTAAAAAGTATCGTTCTACTCCTTGTCTGATTACCCATATGGATATGAAGCATAAATAATCCGGATCCTATTTTATTTTTTTCAAGTATGAATGTCTGGTCTATTTTGTTATTTTCTGCAAATACAATTTGCCCATAAACATTCGTCACATATAGAGCATAAGGTGATATTGCTTTGGAATCCTGAATGACAAATTGAATTTGATCACTGGAAGGATTTGGAAATGCAGATAGCCATCCTTGTCTTTGTAATTCATCCTCGGTGGCAACTACAGTTGCTTGTTTGAAAAATTCCCAAAACAACTTAGGTGCGCTCAATGGAAAATTAGTTCCATTAGGATAGATATGAATCATGTCTTTAGTCAGGGTAAACAAATAAGGACTTGAATTCATCATTGCCTGACTTTCATTGAAGATATAGGTATGTGTAATCGGTGTTTCATTCTTTAAAAATGTTTCCGTTAATCCCTGACACGTCAATGCTCTGGAGATTGGTCCTCGCAAATACGCCAATATGGAATCCCCACCAAAAGGCAATTCGAAAAAAGGAGGTTTTATAAATTTCGGATCTTTATTGCCTAACATAAACCAAATGGGTATTCGCCTCACAGGATTATTTATAGAATCTAAACTCGACAAAGGCCCACTGGTTCCTGCAACAGCAGCAAATACATCTCCTGCATCCATGGCCAATTTATGAATCATTGAACATCCATTGGAAAACCCCGATGCAAATACTTTGGAACGGTTGACAGGTACTGAATCACTAATGATTGAAACCAGCAGTTTCAAAAATTTTACATCGTCAATATAATTTTGAGGTGGACCTGAACATGGATTTTCAATTACATTTCCATTCACCCATCTCGTTTGATATTCTTCAATACCATCATCAACAAAACACCATTTTAAGGATGTGGGAAATACCGTGATAAAATTTTCTTGCTCGCCCAATTCTTTCCATCCGGAAATATTGCTGAACTGCTCTCCATCCTGTGCCGTGCCATGCAACATAAACACTACCGGATAACCCTCTGCCGGAGGTGAATGATTTGGTTTGAATACAATGCATTCCCTTTGCCTTCCATCCAACAACAAGTTGAAATCAAATCGCTGGGCTACAAGCTCTGCGCAAAAAATTATTAATACAAAAGTTCTTAATGCTAATTTCATAATTTTAAAAACTCAGGAAACAATGAATTACTTATCAAGAGTAAAAGTAGTGCCGACAAATATCCAGTGTTTCACCCCTATGGGTGATTTTGCATGCTAAATCGAATTTCGGTTGAATGTCGTTTATGAGCCATCCGGCTTTCTCAACAGACATTCAACAGGCAATTGCGTAAGATGCTGATTAGAGAAATGGAATATTCCAACTAATTAAAAATAAATTTCTTATGGATCACCATCTTCCCGATTTGTATTTCGAGCAAAAACAAACCAATACCAAATTTATTCTTGTCCAGGATGAAGGTGTGCTCTTTCATGCCGGCTTGTTCATAAACATGCATTCCGAGACTATTAATCACCCGAATATGATAAGCCAATGGAGATTGTACATCATTAAGTCTAAATTGAATTTTATCATTGGAAGGATTGGGAAAGGCAATAAGTGATATTTCATTGAGAGTTTGGTGGTCCGTAGCGACGGGTGTCACTTGTTTAAAAAATTCCCAAAACAACCTGGCTGTTTCTATTGGGAAATTTGTTCCATTGGCATACATATGCTTCATGCCCTTGATTAATGTGAATAAATAAGGTCTGGATGTATGGCCAGATTGCGCCTGATTAAAAATGTAAGTATGCGACAACGGTGTTTCATTTTTAGTGAACCCTTTTGTCAATCCCTGACAAGTCAAAACTCTTGAGATAATTTTATTCAGATAGGTTAATACGCTATCTTCACCAAAAGGTATTTCAGTATACGTCTGATACAGAAAATAAGGATCTTCTGACCCAACCATAAACCAGATCGGAATGCGCTGCAAAGGATTTGTCACTGAATCCGACATTGCAAGAGCACCTCCGGATCCCGCGACGGCAGCAAAAACATCACCTGCATCCATAGCCAATTTATGAATCATCGCAGAGCCATTGGAAAATCCTGATGCATATACTTTTTTAAGATTAATGGGTAACGTATCATTGATTTTTGAAACTAAAAACTTTAGAAATTTGACATCATCTACATAATCCTGAGGTGGACCTGCGCATGGAAATTCAGTTACATTTCCATTCACCCATCTTGAAAAATACCCGTCAACCCCATCTTCATTGATACACCATTTCAAAGAAGATGGGAACACGGTGATGAAATTCTCCGCTTCGCCCAATTCTTTCCATCCGGAAATATTGTATGGTTCTTCACCATCATGCTTTGAACTGTGCAACATGACCACCATGGGATAGCCACCTACTGGAGGAGATTTACTAGGCTTTACAAGAATACAATCTCTAACTTTTCCATCCACTGTCAATTTGATATCAATTCGTTGTCCTAAAAGATTATAATAAAAAAGGATAGTAATTAATAAGGGTAAATAAAATTTCATATAGGAGTTTTAAAGCCCAACAAAAGGATAGTTTTAGAAGACAATAGTAGACAATTCTGAATTAGAATCAAATTCCGCCGAAGATAAATAATAAAGCCACTGTTTCAAATCTCAATAATTAGTTCAAAATCACCCCTTGGGGTTATCATTCGGGACTTTGAACGGGTTATCTTTGAATTTGCAAATGAATTTCATTCTTCCGGAATGCTCATGTTCTTAAAAAGTATTATCATTTTCATTTGTTCTATCACTCTGTTGAATTATTCAGCAGGACAGTCAAAGCATTTACCGGAACGTGCTGAACAACTTGAAGAATTCGCAAAAAAACTGATCAGCGAAAAACCGGATTCTGCACAAATGATTCTGGAAACTTATTCCAAAAATTACATTAATTCAAAAAATACCCATCTTGCTTTGATTTGTTTGGTATATCAGGCCGAAGCCGGAATGGAAACGGATCACTCGGAGGAAGCAAAACAACTTCTTACCAATTTGCTAAAGGATTCCCGGATTGATGAGTTTGTTGATGTGAAATTTAAAATTTATAAATTACTGGGTGATCTCGAATTCCGGAACGGACGTTTTTTTGCATCGACCCAGAATTACAGAAGCGCTCTCGAGCTGGCAAAAGGAATGGGTGATAATGAACACATCGCCTTGATTAATGAACATCTCGCAAGAGTATTTGATAAAATCAATCGCCCGGATAAAGCGGTACAATTCTATATTAGATCATTAAAACTATACACGGGCACAGGAAATCGGGAATCCATTCAGGCCTGTGCCTTAGCCCTTGGCAGAATTTACCTGAATGAAAATAAATTAGATTCTGCACTTTATTACATTAGACAATCCACTACCCTTTCACAGACCTTAAAAAATTCCTCCGCTCTTACTGAAAGTCTGGTGGAAGAAGCCAATGTGTATTTAAAAATGAAGCAATTCAGCATCGTTGAAGCTAAGCTCAAACGTATAGATAGTCTTATGGAAAAAGAAAAAAGTACTTTTTTGAAGGTTAGACAATATGTATTGAAAGGCAACCTGGCAATGGCTACTCAGGGAGATTCAATTGCTTTACTGTGGTATGCTAAAGCAGAAGAATTTTCACACAAAGGATTTACTGTATTTATCGATTCCTATATCAATTCAAATATTGCTGAGGCATATTATACTAATGGCCAGTATGACAAAGCATACCACTATTTAAAAGACAACAAAAAAATCAGCAGCGCATATTCGAGTAGAGAAAATAATAAACTCGCAGAAGATATCAGCAACAATTCAGAATTGAACATCAGAGACCGGGAAATTGAATTTTTAAGATTACAAAATCAATTAAAACAAGAAAAACTGCAAAAAGAAATTCAGATCAAACTGGGATTCCAGCGTGAAAATATTCTTAAGGACAAAACTCTTAAACAGGAATTGCTTCTGAATGAAGCCAATGCCAGGGAGCAAAAAATGCAACTGGATCAATTAGAGAAAGAAAAAATAGTCAGCCAATCTCTATTAAGAGAAAACAATTTTAAACAGATTGCTTTACTGGAAGAAACAAAAACCAAAAATATTCTCTGGTTAGGGATCGGAATTTTAATTGGGCTGGGCGGATTGATTTTCTATCTCTTCAAAAAGCAAAAAGAAAAAAATGAAATCATCCTAAAACAAAAGAAGGATCTGGAATTTATAAATAAAGAAGTGCATCATCGTGTAAAAAACAATCTTCAGGTAATTTCGAGTTTACTGGATCTTCAATCACAATCCAACCCAGACCACGGAGTGAGCTCTTTACTCAGGGAAAGCAAACACCGGGTCCAGTCAATGGCATTCATTCATCAGAATCTTTATGAAGGGGAAGGCATGAATATGGTAGACATGCCCAGTTATGTAAAAAATCTTACAGAACATTTGAACACTACGTTCTACAATGACTCAAAACAAATCAAAATAATAAACCATATTGATCCGGTCCGATTGCATATGGATACCGTTGTTTCGATCGGAATGATCATTAATGAGCTGGTGACCAATTCTCTAAAATACGCATTCTCCGGGCAATCCCAAGGCATGGTCACGGTGGAATTACACGAAAATCACGACATCATTCAACTCTCTGTTGCTGACAATGGGCCGGGCATTCCGGAAGACATCGATGTGACTACTGTAAAATCGTTTGGATATAAAATGATTCGGGCCTTTGCGCAAAAGCTCAAAGCAAAAATGACTATTGAAACCGAAGAAGGGACTAAAGTGCAACTCCTTATTCCAAAAAAATAATTACCTACCATGCAACCACTGAATTATAAAGTAAAAGTCCTGATTGTTGAGGATGAACCCCTGATCGCAGAAAACCTGGCCATGTATTTAAACAACAATGACTTTGAAGTTGCTGGCATTGCATACGATTTTGGTGAAGGAATACAACAACTGCAACATTCAAATCCCGATATTGCCTTACTCGATATCAATTTGGGAGGAGAAAAAGATGGAATTGATTTAGGGACTTACATACATTCCAATATCAAAATACCTTTTGTTTTTCTTACTTCTTATTCGGATAAAAGCACTTTAGACCGTGCAAAAAAAATTCAACCTTCCGGTTATCTTGTTAAACCATTTCATGAAAAATCCCTGCTCACCACTTTGGAAATTTCGCTGGCCAATTTTGCATTGCAATCAAACCATCACATACCGGAATTAAATATGAAGATAATAAACAGCTTTTTGTTAAGTCCACTCTCTGATCGTGAATTCGAAGTGGTACAATTAATCTATTCAGGCAAAACCAATCAACAAATTACCCAGGATCTTTTTATTTCAATCAACACCTTGAAGCGTCACATCAATAATGCATACATGCGATTGGATGTGAATTCGAGAACCACAGCGATAAACAAACTCAAGGAGTTGATGATGAGAAAAGGCGATAGGAACGATGAACGATAAGTGATGAGTGATGAACGCATAACAAGGAGTGGTGAATGTAAAACTATGAGTGATGCCCGACTGCCGGACGGGCAAGAACGCATAACAAGGAGAGAAGAACGGGATCTCTTAACAATCCAAACTTAGCGTTATGCGTGATGTGCGATGCGTTATGCGTTAAATTTTAAAAATGTGTGTTGCTTATTCAAATTATATTCTTCACACATCAATATATTACTTGACCAAAGTAACATCGCCTGCCTTTATGTTTTTTCCATATCCTCTGATCTGGTACTCTATGACATAGACAAATACTGCAGGATTCATTTTTTCGGAATTGAACCGGCCATCCCAACCCAAATCTTTTTCAAATGATTGAAATACGAGGTTGCCCCACCGGTCAAAAATTTCCAAATGATAATATTGAAGCTCTTCGCAAAAAATGATTGGCAGAAAAATATCATTGATTTGATCTCCATTTGGAGTAAATGCATTGGGTACAAACAGTCCGGCTTCCAAGGCGGATAAAGACAAACTCAATTGGGCGGGAATCACGCAAGGTCCATCGGCATTCAAGGTCAGGGTGAATTCTACAAATGATTTCAATCTGATTTTTGAACAAAGCGAATCCAGACATTCTATGTATTCCGAAGGAGACCAGGTGTATTTCGTTCCGCCATTTGCCGTGAATGTAATTTCATGACATGGATCAATAATCGGGTCACCTACTATGTTGAGAATTTGATTTGGCAGCACCTTGACCAAAAGACTATCGATTAAATTGATGCAATCATTCTGAGAAGTGAGATACACTTTATAAGCACCCGGACCGCCGGGGAAATAATTGGTTTGCAATGAATCCGCCCGATCAAAAAGTCCATTTGCAGATTGCCAGTTGAACTTCGCATCTCCGGAATACATTCCTTGCAATTCAACACCACTTCCTTCACAGAGACTCGTGTCTTTGCCGGCATCGAGTACTGCCGAAGTGTAATTAATCACAACATCCAGATCCATGATGCTATCACATCCCAAAATGTTTTGAAAAATCTGCTGATACATGCCCGAGCTATAATACGTCTTTCCATTTACAACAACAGAATCGCATCCTGTTGCTGCGAATGAAATTCGATTCGATTTTGTGACCGTGACATCAATACTTGCACTTGCAGTACACCCCTGCACATCAGTAACCGTGACGGTGTATGTTCCGGATTGATTTGGATTGATTTTGGTAAGAATCGTATTATCAAGGTGTCCTCTTCACATAAGGGTGAGTTGCTTTGCAATACTGGCGGCACTGGAGGAATCGGTGCAATAAATTGAATCGTTTGAATACAATCCGGTGCATCCTTGGTAAAATACCGGATGACATGAGTAGCTCCATCGGGAGATAAACCGCTAATTTTCCATGAGATTCTATCAAAAGGATGTGCCAATCGAACCCAGGGAATGCTATCTACAAAAAGAAAAAAACTATCATTGGGGTTTGAAGGAAGTAAATCTACGATGCCTTCTAAAGTATAGGTGTTTGGATTTCCGGTACAAGGAATCACTTGAGTGGTATGACTTGTTGCTGGACAGCAATCAGGCAAACCAACATTAATATAAATGCCATCCCAGGTAAAACTAAAATCATCCTGATGTTCAATAAGAAGATAGGCTGTATTCATTGGCAAATTGCTAAAGATCAAAACATCTCCATCATCGAGACTGCCGGGTTGATCCACATACAAGTCAATTTCAAATGCAGTGATGTCTAAATGAGTTGGCGAAATAAAATAGATCGTAGGATCTTCACACTCCAATTTAACACCGGAAACATCAAGCCGATTATTCTGTAAATCATATGCTGAAATTTTGGTGTGTTGAATATCACTAAATCCATGATTTGAATTGGTCACAGAGGCTATGTAAAGCAGATAATCAGAAATGTATTTTGGATCCAAGGTGATCTTGTGAGTCAGCTTTGTCGAATTCCCAGACATAAAGATCACTGGCATGTTTGGAACAATCTTTGGAATCAGTACCTGGCTATTGAACTCCAATGATAATAACGGAATAGGAATCGCTGAAGTCCGGTCTGCTTCAATGCTTACAAGTCCACCTGCTTTATATGTTCCAATAAATTCGTAAGTAGATTTTCTGGACCAGCTTGCCCATTCTATTTTATTGCAACCCCGAAGCGTATCCAGAATAAAATCGGATGGAATCGATTTTGTAACACTCGATTCAGTATTTTGGATCGGGATACCTGGGTAAACATGAGTTTTGCCAATATTCAAAACAGTAATTAAGATCAAGGAGATGAGAGAAGCTGAAAATAAGCGGTTTGCCACAATTTCAAATTTAACCCGTTGAGCATCAAGATCCTTATTGACTTATTGAACACCGGGTTTTTCTGATTGAAGACCTCTATTTTCTGATTGAACAAAAACTGATACTATTAAATGGGTATTTAAACTGAGTATGGAAAAGGTCAAAGGCAAGGCTCATTTTGAGTTTAATTAGACTAACTTGCAAGACCTTTCAAGTGCACTAATTATGAAATTCCTGTTTGGATTGATATTTATGTTTTGTATAACAAAAGAGAGTATCAGTCAAACTGCACAGGAATATTATGCAAAAGGATTAGACAAATTGGATCGAAAGGATTCGAAAAGGAGTTCCAGCCTGGCCATATTGTACTTTGATACTGCGATTGCCATACAGCCAGATTATGTTGAAGCTTATATGAATCGCGCACGGGCAAAACAAAAAGAAAGTAATTTAATCGGCGCATTTGAAGATTATAGTAAAGCAATTGAATTAAAGCCTGACTTAGTTCAGGCATACAAGCAGAGAGCATTATTGAGAAATTGGTTTGGCGGTGCGGAAGAAATTCACAATCATGCTGCCGCACTTGCAGATTTGAACAAAGCCATTGAACTGTCACCTAACGATTATGATAATTATATGCATAGAGGATATTTGAAAGATTCTGAGTTCCATGATCATCAAGGTGCCCTTAAAGATTTTATGAAAGTAATAAAACTCAAGCCCAAGTTTGCTGAAGCCTATACTGCAATGGGTATGATTAAACTCGATTTAGGTCAAAGACGCGAAGGCTGTCTGGATATTCAATATGCAGCAGAGTTAAAAGATTATTGGTCTTTATAATTTTTAAAAGAGAAATGCAATTAAGATTTTGAGCTTTTTTTCAAGTAAGTTGTCCTTCAATTTTATTACCAATGAATATATCCACACTTGATTTAGCAAATAAATAGTAATTCGTAATTCGTAATTTTTAATTTTTAATTAATTTCAGTGGTATTGTATGTAAATCGGTCGTGGTACAAATTCCATAAGTTCGTCCGGAGTCAGCAATCCATGCTTATCCGCTTTCGAATCATTCTTGTAAAATAGTTTCATACCCGTAAATTGCACGGGTTCACTATACACATGACGCTGATAAGTACTTCGTTTTAATTCCTTTGATCCGAATCCATCCATATTGATAACAATTTGCACCTCCTGTACTTTCTTAATTTGATACGCATTGCTCAGCATATCATTTGTGAATCGATGGACTACAATTATTTTTGGAGGCAAATTATATTTCTTAACAACTTTAGCTAAATAGTCAATTGCAAAGTTTATTTGAATTGCATCTAAAGTACCAATGAGGGAAAACGTGGAGGTATCGGTTTTCAAAGCAAACTCCGGATCGATGCCTAAATGAACCTGTGGCATTTTAAAATACTTTTCCAACCTGGGCAATTCTTCCTGAAGTGTGCTTCGACCAAGCTGGATATCCAGAAAGACAATGGCTTCAATTTTCTTTGCCATATTGAGAATGCTATCAATTTGATGAGACGGCATTCTCAATCTCTTTTTATCGCCTTCCGGTTGAGCCGTCACTGCGATATAATGCAATGCGGGTATCGCTTTGAAAGCTGGATCACACTCATCCCATGTCTTGACTTCCTGTTGCAATTTTTCCAACATTTTTGCTGAAGGAAGCTCCCCCAAGATGCCCATATTTTTTGAATACAGATTGCCATAAAAAGCAATGATGCGTTGAAATGGCAATATCGCTCCGGCTAAAGGATATGGTCCCTTTACCGGCCACTTTCCGGTGGAGTCCTCATTCGCTAATACCTGCATTCTGAAATCGTAATCTGCAGTATCCAGGTTTTGTGGCACAGCCTTTTTAGGAATCGTATCACTCAGAAAATCGACTACAGTTTTATTTCCTGATACTTCATTGCATCCTGACAAGCAAAAGGAAACTAGCATCACTACCAGACAGATGGGTTTGCAAAAAATTATTACTGTTCTAACGGCATTAGACATGGGGTGAAATCAGTTTTGGTCAATTGGTATTTTTAGAGCTCGCAAAGATATTCGCGAAATTTCAATAGAGAATTAATTTGTGTTTTAATTAAATAGAAAAAAATTTGCACAATAAATTTTTAATGAAATAGAAGTTGGCAATCAATAAAAATATTATACTCCAAAACAAATCCCTGAAATAACTAAAATTCACGTAAGAAAAATTAGATTTAATCAATCAAACTACCTTGGTTTATGAGCTATGACTCTGCTGTCCATGACATCAAGGATTGAGAAGAAATAGTCTTTATCTTCAGTAAAACTTCCTTTTGACTGATAACGAACAGTAAGCGTGACAATAATTGTAGCTGAACTGTTATAATGACCTTTTAAATGATAATCAATCGTTTTGTTGAAGTACAAGCCATTTGGTGATGCCACTATCG
>JBGAWX010000081.1:0-273 GCA_044227375.1 Saprospiraceae bacterium | reverse complement strand
GTTCAAACTGAACGAGATGAAGGTCTTCCTGAATACCTCCAATTATGGTAACCAATGAATCGCGTTTACGCAGCAATGCAAAAAAATCAATGATAGGAACATCTGCAGTACAGATATTTCTCAATTCTGTTTGCATGGTCCATGAAATTGAAGAATCCACAGACATGCTATCCAAAGGTTGGTAAATATAATAACTCAAAAAACTGGCATCGTCGGTAAAATAATTTTTAAGGTCTAAGAATTCATTGTAATTCTCAAATGCAATCTCTGTTC
>JBGAWX010000080.1:0-12533 GCA_044227375.1 Saprospiraceae bacterium | reverse complement strand
AAGTTGGTCAGGCTCAATATTCATGCATGCCCAATCATGATGGAGGAATTGTGGATGACCTTCTTGTGTACAGGCTTGGAGAAGAAATGTCAAACAATGGAGAGCCGGCCTATTTATTAGTGGTCAATGCATCTAATATTCAAAAAGACTGGGATTGGATTTCCGGTAACAATTCATTTGATGCAAAGATGATCAACATATCCGATCAGACCGGATTGATTGCAGTGCAAGGTCCTAAAGCAATAGACATATTGCAACAATTGACTTCGGTTAATCTTGCATCCATTGAGTATTATCATTTTACAAAAGGCACACTGGCTGGTGTTGACAATGTTTTGATTTCTGCTACGGGGTATACCGGATCCGGTGGATTTGAATTGTATGCAGACAATGCACATATCAATACACTTTGGGATGAAGTCATTCGCGTTGGAACTCCACATGGGCTATTGCCAACAGGACTCGGTGCAAGAGATACCTTGCGATTGGAAATGGGATTTTGTTTGTATGGTAATGACATCGATGACCATACTTCTCCATTGGAAGCCGGATTGGGATGGATCACCAAATTGGATAAAGGAGATTTTATCGGTAAAAACTGGATGCTTGAACAAAAACAAAAAGGCATTCAAAAAAAATTGGTGGGCATCATTGCAGATGACCGGAGAGTGCCGAGACATGGATATAATATTTTAGACATGGATGGAAAAGAAATTGGAGTTGTTACCTCGGGAACTTCTTCACCATCATTAAATATTCCGATTGGAATGGCGTATGTGCCAACTCAATTCGCCAAAGAAAATACTCCTATTCAAATTCAAATCGGAACCAAAGCAATTCACGCCCATGTTGCCAAGATTCCGTTTTACAAGAAAGGAAATTAGGACATATCCAATAGACTTTCGACTTCAAGAAGAAAAATAATGGATAATGGACAATTGACAATTGACAATTGACAATTGACAATTGTTTTTTAGCACCAAACCATATGCAAATTTTTTTCATTAACCATTAACCATTAACCATTAACCATTAACCATTATCCATTGTCCATTACCAATTGCCAATTGCCCCTTGCCCCTTGTTCTTCCCCCCTTCCCGTTTAAAACTTTTCGCACTTAGATTGTTTACATCTACATAATATTTTCCTTTTGGAATACGGAGATTGTAAAGAACGCTTCATCGAAACCTGGGGCAGACTTGGACCCCAATGGGGAGTGAATAAAACCATGGCGCAAATTCATGCATTGTTGCTTGTAGCCAGCGAGCCCATGAATGCTGAGCAAGTCATGAAAGAACTGGATATTTCAAGCGGTAATGTCAATATGAATTTGCGTGCTCTGGTAGAGTGGGGTTTGATTTTTAAATTATCCAAGGAAGGGGAGCGCTGTGAATATTATCAAGCAGAAAAAAATTTGCATAATGTATTCAAACAAATTTTATTGAATAGAAAAAAAAGAGAATTGGATCCGATATTGCAGGATTTGGATGATCTGGTATCCTGTTCTGATAAATGTGAAAAAAGTAAGGAATTCAAGAAAATGGTATCGGAAATCAATGATTTTGCACACAAGGCAGACAATGCCATTGAATTATTACTCAAGACAGATTCACATTGGTTTTATAACACCCTCATGAAAATGTTGTAAAGCAATCCACCAAAACTCTTTATTTTCGCTTTATAATTTCCAAACTTGAATATTAAACCTTTTCATTTCCTGCACCCTGATTTCAACAAGATTGGTGACCCTAATGTATTTTTTGACCAGGTAAGAAATATTTTTCCGGAACTCAAGAAAGAGGGCATTTATCAGGATGAGTTGCACAAATCCATTTTTGTGTACCGGATCAAATCAAAAGAGAGAAGCTATAATGGAATTATTGCTGCAGTGGATATTCACGACTATCTCAAAGGTTTGATCAAGAAGCATGAAAACACGCTGACATTCCAGGAAGAAACCATAAGCAATCTGATGAAGGAACGGTCGGCGATCATCAAACCGGTATTGATTGCATACAACGAGCAAAAGAAGATCAAAGAATTAATCAACAAATGCCTGCTTACAAGCAAGCCGAAATTCAAATTGGAATTTGCAAAGGACCAGCAGACTCATGAATTTTTTGAGATCACCGACAAAAAAAATATTCTTCAGTTTCAAAAGGAATTTAAATCCAAAATAAAGAAAGCATATATCGCGGATGGTCATCATCGTATGGCGGCGGTTTGTAAATTCATACTCCAGAAACCCGAGCTGAGCCATAGCAGTCTCAGCTACATCATGTGTGCATTGTTCGACTTCAATGAACTGAGTATTTTTCCATACAACAGGATCATTAAGGCATTTGACGTCATTAGCAAAATTGAGTTATTGAGTCTGTTGAAGAAGTATGCTTCCATTACCGTACTGAAAAAAATCAGGCCCAGCAAATCCAAGACAGAGCTGATCATCATCACATCAGATACTTGTTATTCATTAATCTGGAAAAAGGAAGTTCTTCAATATTTCAGGCAGAAAAATGGAATTGCTTTCGACATTGATATTTTTAACGAAATCATTTTAAGAGATATCGTAGGCATTCAAAGCATTCGCTCCAGCGATCGGATTACTTATCTTGAGGGAATTAAAAGTTATAAGCCCATCATAAAGGCAGTACAGGAAAATTCAGATTCCATTGGATTTTTATTTTTCCCGGTTAAGAAACGTGACTTTATTAAAGTAGCCGATGAACATATGGTCCTTCCACCCAAAAGTACCTGGTTTGAGCCGAGGATAAAAAATGGAATTATTGTTCAGGATGTGGATCTCCAGGTTCAAGCGGAGTCTGCAAAATCACTTTGACATCATTGGTTTATTCTAAAATTTATGGACTCTTGAGAAAATTAAGATCGGATTGCATTCATACAGGTGATCGGGGTTTTATTTACAATCACGTTCTGGTCATTGCTGATGCAGGATTCATCATGGATGTCTTGCCGGATTCAGAAGTGAATATTTCCGAATGCGAATATTATCCCGGCATGCTTACCCCAGGATTTATCAATGCGCATTGCCATCTCGAGTTATCGCATTTAAAAGGACGATTTGATACCGGAACGAAATTGATTCCCTTTTTAAAAAATGTTGTTCAACAACGTGAATTGGATCAGGAAGTCATTCTGCAATGCATTGCCGATGCAGATCGTGAAATGATCAATGAAGGAATTGTTGCAGTAGGAGATATCTCCAACAAGACAGATACCCTGGAGATTAAACACCAGAGTGAAATTTATTATCACACGTTTATCGAAGCCTTTGATTTTTTACAAGAGCCCCTGGCGCAAAAATTTTTTGATGATTATAAAAAGGTGTATGATGCTTATCAGGGTTTGCCTCGAACCATGGTGCCGCACGCGCCTTACAGCGTTTCTCAATCTTTATTTGCAATGATAAAAGAATTGAACGCAACAGGGGACCATGTGATCAGTCTGCACAACCAGGAAACTGTTGACGAAGATTTATTATTTTTAAATAAGACCGGTGCGTTTGTTGAATTCTGGGAATCTTTTGGATTTAACATGGATTCCTTTGTTCCTACCGGAAAGGAATCTGTGTATTATGCACTGGATAAAATGCATTCGAATCAGAATACTTTATTAATTCACAACACGCAAATGAAAGAAGCGCAAATACGGGATGTATTATCCTGGAATCGGGATTCTTATTTCGTAACCTGTGCCAATGCAAACTTGTTTATCGAAAATGCTTTGCCAGAATACAAACATTTTACGAAAGCAGGAGCAACACTTTGTATTGGCACGGACAGCCTGAGTTCCAACTGGCATTTGTCCATAATGGAAGAAATGAAATCCATTTTAAAATACAATTTATGGTTGGACCTGGAAGATGTTTTGAAATGGGCCACATTCAACGGTGCAAAAGCATTGCGGATTGATGAACGCTTCGGATCCATAGCACAAAATAAGATGCCCGGTATCAATTGGATTCAGTCAGTGGATAAAGCAAACGATCAATTGATTCTGGGAAAAGATGCCCGGGTGAAAAGAATTATTTGATTTCCTTTGAACCCCTAAAACCCTCAGTCTGATCGAACGGGCAGGCCTTGGAAGTGGACAAGCAAACGTGCATTCAAAATTCTATAAAAGAATATTATTGCTCTTTTTTCACAAAGACCAGGCGGTATTTGTCGTGCAACAAAACAAATCCTTTGTTGGTCTGATCGCTGATTTTGTATTCATTTTTGATCTTGCCGTTTTCGTCTTTAAAATAAAAGATATCTTCTTTGACTTCCCATTGCGATCCTTCGAACTGTACTTTATTCATCAGACTTGAATCGCTGGCAATTTTTCCATCTTCTTTGAGTTCTACATCCATCTTAATGTGCTGTACAAGATTTTCAGTCATTTCCATTGCATTGACGGCTACATCACCTGCAGCTTCTCCCATGAGGATGCCGAGTTCGCCGAGGTCTTTTCCAAATGAAGCCATGGTTTGTGCAAAGGACTTGGCGTAGTATTCCATCTTACCGTCTGCGGTGGAGGTATCCATTTTGAGATCGAAATCTGTTTTCATTTTAGACAATTCCTCTTTAGCTTTAGTCAAGGCCTGGGAAATGCTGTCTTTAACTCCCTGTTTGTCAAAGGTTTTTTCATTAAATTCAAGATGAACGCTGTATTTACCTGTCATGGTTTTGTTGTTTATTGTTTTTTGTTGTTTACAAGATCCGAGCGCTAAGGCTAGAAATAAAATGAGAATTCGATTCATAACTGCGTCTGCGTTTTTAGATAATGGGGAAGAACAAAGATATTTGGGAAATAGTTCTGAGGGAAGGAAAATTAGTTGATAGCTGTTGGATGTTAGTTGTTAGAAATATCAGTTCTAAAATATATTCTAAAACTCTACGAAACTTGCAGGTAAGAAAATTACCATTACTTCACAAATTTCTCCAACCAATAATTTCCTTTTAAGTCATTGATTTGATATTTCCTGAGATCCATGATGCTTAAGTAATCAAATTCATAAGGACTAATAGCCATATGGATTTAGTTGAACGGATTATATCTGAGATCAATTGGATGCGTATATTAAGAGAGCTGTGATAGTCAGTATTGACAAAATTGTTTCCTTCAGAATCGAAAAGCAAGATTCAATACTTATAGTAAAAACGATACTACTCAGAAGAAAAAACTATTCGAAAAGCAAACTGATTTTAGCCAATTAAAAACTATTATTAACTTTGTTAAATACTAACTTATATTAAATATTGTAGTACATTTTGGCATGACTATATACATTTATTAGTTATCTTAATCATTCAATGTAAACAGGTTTATAACAATAATACAAAATTATTATTAAAAATGAATCCAATAAAATATGCTATGTTTGTTTTAGCAATGCTATCATTACATCTTAAGAGCCAGTGCATCAGTCAAACAGACAAATTCACAAAAGATGTTAAAGTTGAATCTGGTGATTACGTAAGGATTGGAAAATTCCAGGGTCAATCCACTTCAATGGATGGTTACAGTTTAAAAGTAAAAACGTATTCATTAAATGGAAAGATAGGTGTGCGATTTTATGCAGTGTTTGCAGGAACCGTAATTACAGATCCTAAAGAACCTATAGTTATTCAGTTTGTTGCCGATACATCGATTAATGTATTTCCCTCTTACCGGTCTTCAAGCAGTTCTGAAGGTTCCAGCAGTGGGGCGGTCTGGTTTGATATTATCAATGTTAATTTAGATGATAGTCAGGTAGCCATGTTGAAGAAATATCCAATAGCAAGTATCCTGATAAAAAATTATAAATATGATGTATTATTTGATAATTCCAACATGATTCGCGAGCAGATAAAATGTGTGTTGACCGCTAAATAAAATTGTAAAATGTCAATGGCAAGGCAGCTTGAGTTTTATTATGTAAATAATTATATTTGAACTTCAAGAATCTTTTTATGAATAGATCTGAATTTATACAAATCTGGAGGGTAAGACGGCCTGAAAATATGCCGTCACCTACTGCATCACTTGATCCTTACACCGGACCATGGACCAAAAGAGAAGCGATACATTTATTGAGGCGGCTGACCTTTGGTGCAAAGAAAAAAGATGTTGATAAAGTGCTTGCCCAGGGATTGCAGACTGCATTGCAGGACTTATTGGTAGTTGATGCAACACCTGCACCACCTTTAAATATTTACAGTACTGCGCAAAAACCGGATCCTGATGTGCCCTTCGGAAAAACGTGGGTCAATGCTCCCATCAATGCCGCTTTGCCACCGGAGTATTACCAATCCAGAACAGATACTTTAAAGGCATGGTGGGTTGGAAATCTGATACACCAAAATACCAACATCACAGAAAAGATGACGCTGTTCTGGCACAATCATTTTGCAGTCGAAGCGGATGTGGTGGATATTGCACAGGGCATGCATCAGTATTATCAGCTGCTGCGGGAAAACTGCCTGGGAAATTTTAAAACACTTGCCAAACTCATCAGTGTCAATCCGGCTATGTTGAGATATCTCAACGGGTATCTCAGCAATAAATCGGCTCCCGATGAAAACTATGCAAGAGAATTGCAGGAATTATTTACAATTGGAAAAGGTCCGGATTCAAAATATACCGAAGATGATGTGAAAGCTGCAGCAAAAATTCTTACTGGGTACAGGATCAATCCACTGGTGATGCCATTGACGTATTATTTTGATTTTACACAACACGATACAACCAATAAACAATTTTCTGCATTCTACGGTAATAAAGTGATTACCGGGAAATTTTTTGGAGCCGGCGAACAGGAATTGGATGAACTCATCACCATGTTGTTTGACAACATCGAAACTTCAAGACATATCTGCAGAAAACTCTATCGCTTTTTTGTGTATTACGAGATCGATGATCAGATCGAACAAAATGTGATCATTCCTCTTGCAGATTATCTGAAACAACAAAATTTTGATATCAAGAAAGTACTAGTAAAATTATTCAGTTCGCAACACTTTTACGATATCGCAAATATTGGTTGTGTAATAAAGGATCCTTTAGACTATGCAGTCGGCATGTGCAGAGAATTTGATATTGCGTTTCCAACGCCAATACCGATGAATGATGCTTCATTAATCAATCAATATCTTTCCTGGGGTGGAATCACGGCATTGTCTGCATACCAGGGATTGAATATTGCTGATCCGCCACTTGTTGCTGGTTGGCAAGCCTGGTATCAACAACCCCAGTATCATGAAATCTGGATCAACGCGGATTCACTGGCAAATAAAAATAGTGTGGCAGAAGGAATTACCAGTCCGAATGGAATTCAGATTCTGAATATTGTTTTGAAAATGGATCCGACATTATTTGCAGCACAGATGCCCAATCCGGGTTCAGCATCGGATTTGGTAAGGGATTCTGTCAGTTATTTATACAATTATAATTTATCCAATAAATCGTATGATTATTTCAAGTCCAATTTGATTGCAGGGTATCCCGATGACAGTTATTGGACTAGTGCTTGGTTGGCATTTGCTGCCAATCCAAATGATGCAGTGTTGAGAAATGCGGTAACTACCAGATTGAATGCATTGTACAGAGAGATGATTTCACAAGCGGAGTATCATCTTTCCTAAATTAAAGAATTAAAGAATTAAAAAATTAAAGAATGAGGAAAATAAATTGTGAATTACAAATTACAAATTACAAATTACAAATTACAAATTACAAATTGTTTTCCATTAAACAATATGATGTCAGCGGTCTCTCGGCAACCATCGGGAGGATGGCCGTTGGTCTTCATGAATTAAATATCAATTAATAATACATAAACTTCCATCGATGAAGCGTCGTAACTTTTTACAAACAGCAGCAACCGGAGTGATTGTGCCAACGGTATTAAACGGACTTCCGGTAAATGCGTACAGCAACAATTCAATTCTGGATGCCATGTTAAATCCTGGTGTGGATACTGATCATGTGTTGGTATTGATTTATCTCGGTGGAGGCAATGATGGATTGAATACGGTGATCCCAATAGATCAATACAGCAAGTATGTTGCAGCACGTCCGAATGTTTTTATCGAACAAAGTAAATTGCTTGCACTGAATGGACAATCCAATCTTGCATTGCATCCATCGCTGAAGGGATTTCAAACTTTGTATAATGAAAACAAATTGACCATAGTGCAATCTGTTGGATATCCAAATCCGGATTATTCACATTTCAGGTCAACGGATATTTGGGCAACAGCTTCCAATTCTGATGAACTCATCGAAACTGGTTGGTTGGGACGATATTTGAATTCCGAATATCCGGGATTTCCACTAGGTTATCCGAATGCAAATAATCCGGATCCGCTCGCAGTGCAGGTTGGAGGAAATTTGCCGTTGCTGTTTCAGGGTCCGAATGCGCAAATGGCCATGAATGTTTCCAATCCGGATATCTTTGGCGCCTGGCCTGGTGGGATTGACGATCCGGCACCAAATAATAATTTAGGGAAAGAATTGAGTTTTATACGAACCATAGGCAGGCAATCCAAATCTTTTGCTGATGCAATAGTCAGTGCGTATCTGAAAGGCACTAATGTTGCAACGTATCCTGCAGGAAATTATCTCGCTGAAACTTTGAAGGTAATTGCAAGAGTGATCAAAGGGGGATTGAAAACGAGATTATACCTGGTGAATTTGTATGGATTCGATACGCATGCAGATCAGGTAATGGATGCCAACAATAAAACAAAAGGAGTACATGCGACACTATTGCAATATTTGGCAGACGGTGCTTTAGCATTTCAACGGGATTTGGAAGCCATGAGCATTGATCATCGTGTTTTAGGAATGACCTTCTCAGAATTCGGTAGAAGAATAAAAGATAATATGAGTAGTGCAAATGGCGCAGGTGGAACGGATCACGGAGCAGCAGCTCCTTTATTTTTGTTTGGTAAAAATGTGATTGGTGGAGTAGTAGGAAATAATCCATTCATTCCCACAAGTGTAAATGTCAATGATAATCTTCCAATGCAGTATGATTTTCGTTCGATCTATACATCGGTCTTGCAAGATTGGTTTTGTGTTAAAGATCCTTCATTAACTGACATCATGCTTCGCAACTTTCAATCCTTGCCGGTAGTTCAAAAATCAAATTGTATAACTGGTGTTGATGATTTGAATACATTAAATGAAAGCATTTCACTGGATGTCAGTTCGAATCCCTTGGTAGATCGCATTACGATTTCCATAAAATCGTTCGATGGATATGCTGTATTGCAATTAATAAATCCTTTGGGCACTGTAATTAAGACTGTTCACAAAGGAAAATTGAAAACCGGCAGTTACCAATTCGATCTCGAAAACGAAAATTATCCGGTTGGAAATTATTATCTGCGTTTACAACAAGGAGCTGCTCAGAAGACGATACCGTTGATGATTGTGAGATAAAGAGGACTCGCCCTTGCCGCAAGCGGGCGGTCCCCTCTCTGTTCGCTTACGCTCACAAAGAGGGGACTAAGACAAATCATTCTTTTTGTTTTCACTTTAGCGCGATAACAAAAGCAAAGTTAAACACAACCCTTCTTTTGATCGTCAGCGAATAGGGAGGGAGATTCATTTATTCCAAATTCAGAATGTAATCCTTAGGGGCTTCAACACTGTATTTCAGTAACAATTTCTTTTGTTCATTTGCCGGTACTTTAAGTACCCATCTCAGTTTACCGGTTTCTTCAGTAAACTCTGCACCGGAAATTTCTTCTTGTTTTACCGTAATGGGCTTTTCAGTTGAAATAGGCAGTTGGTCCTCGATGATGATGTCGATACCTGCATTCTTTTTATTTTTCAGAATGATTTCCCATCCTTTGTTGATTATTTTTTTATCAGACAAAAACTTATTCTTAGAGAAGTCTTTTATTTTGTTGCGTTCAATGGCAATGCTTTTATCTCTGCCTAAAGAAAATCTAAGAAAATCCTGTATTGATTTTGTGTCGATGAATGATTTTCCCTGATAAGAACCTTCTAAAAATAAATTGGCCTCACCATCCATTAGATTAAGCTCTTCCCAATCTTCCACTTCAGCGGTGAGAAATGCATCTTTGTCCAATTTAGGAATGGCAAAATAAATATACTTCGCAGGAACGGATGCTTTTTTGATTTCAACAAGAAATGGTTTGTTGTTGGACAGAATGGTGTAGGGCAGATCAATGCTATACGTTCTGCTGGTGATTTGTTCGGATTCTGTTGTCATGGCAATTACAGAATTGTCCATTTCTGCAGCACCGTTCATCACGGCTTTATTTTGTGCCATAGGCGCTCGTTGCATGCGGTCATACACAACGGGCGGTTGATTTTTAAGATACCAGGGATTTAAGACGGGTCGGTCAGCACCTTCGAAAGGATTGGCTGTAGAAAGAGTTACTTTAACATTTTTCCAATCTTCACCGCTGGATTGATAAACCGTTGCTTTGTATGTCAATTCTAATGGAGATTTGATATCTTTAACCATGATGTCATAATTCATGATCCAACTTGCATTGCTGACATAATATTGAACCTGGAAATGATGATTGCCTGCTGTTTTTGCAATTAAGGTCAACACCAGATCACTGCTGGGTTTCATTTTGTTTTGATCGATTTCCTGTATTTGTTTGTTTACTTTATCGATTTCGAGTTGTACCAATTGTAATTTTTTTTCCTGGTCATAAATTTTCGGTAAAATATCAAGGAGCCTGGTCTTTTGATAATCGATTAGTGTTTTTAAATCTTCTAATTTCAAATTAGAATTTGGTACGCCGATGATCTGTGATTGGTTTTTCTCCAACATGGTTTTTTCAAATTTGAGGATGGACATCTGTTGATTGATTTTTGATGCATCATCCAGTAGATAATCTCTTTTCTTTTTAAGTTCTATAGTCTTGTCCTCAGCGGCTTCAATATAATTGAGTTCATGACGCACTCCCTGCAGGATGCAATCCGGATCGCTTATGACGCGAATGCCATTTGGATCTATGTTTTCAGCAAGTCCTTTTATGGCTACTTCCTGAGCACCCGAATTGAGTTTAAGGGTGACATCGCGTTTGACCTGTGCACCATTTTGAAATACAGTGACTTCTTTTATCTCAGAAGAGACCACTTGTTGCGCATGGACTGAAAAAAATGTTGCAGTAAACAGAATGAGAACTATGGATTTCATGATGAGTAGGGTTAATTGTTTTATTGTTAGATAGCTAAATTGATGTGGTGTTGAATTGATTATCGGTCATGCATTTTATATTTTTCATTTCTCCCGGTTTTAGATATTGACCTCAAACAATTATAATCTCAGGAGAATTATGTTTAAAGTTACAATTATGATTTTCTTAACCTGGTAAAAGTATAGAACACGCAAAACCACGAGAAGTTTCACAATAGTGCGGCTCCGATAACGCCAGCGCTATCTCCCAATTTAGGTTTGATAAAATGAGTTTTCAAATCGTAGTTAAAGATGTATTTTTTTACTTCTTCCCGACCTTCATTATAAATCAGGTCGAGGTTTCCCAATCCGCCTCCAAAAACTATAACTTCAGGATCAATAATATTAATAACCGTTGCAAGCGCTTTTCCAAAATAATGTATGTATCGAAGCATCGTTTCATTCGCAGCAGCGTCACCTTTAAGATGAAGTTTGTAAATATCCGAAGCAATGAGTTTGTTTCCCCTGAGCTTGTAATAATATTTTTCACAGGCCGGTCCTGAGATGAACATTTCTACACATCCCTTTTTACCGCAATAACAGGGATCTCCGCTCTCATCGAGTACGTTGTGTCCCCATTCTCCACCAATTCCGTGTTTGCCATGGATGACTTTTCCATTCACCACAATGCCACTACCAACTCCTGTACCCAAGATGACACCGAACACCACTTCTGGATTTGTTGCAACATCAGGTACCGCTCCTAATAAAGTTTCAGCCATTGCAAAACAATTGGCGTCATTGGCCATCGTGACTTGCATGTTTAAAAGAGATTCAAGATCCGTTTTCATTGGCCTTCCGATCAAACCTAAGGTGTTGCTGTTTTTAATAAGATGCGTTTCTTTGTCTACTATACCCGGAGTACCAATACCGATCTTTTTTGGGTTCTCACCAACCTTCGAACTGATTTGCTGGATGAGTTTTTGAATTTGAGATAAGATGTGATCATAACCCTGGCTTGATTCAGTGGGTATGCGTTGACGATCTAAAATTTGTAATTCAGGAGTGGTGCGTATGACTACAGCTTCTATTTTAGTTCCTCCAAGATCAATTCCCCAAAGTAATTCTGACATGTTTTGATTTATTAGTAATACAAATTGTTTTTTCAATGATGGTTCATGCGATTCAACGGCATTTGCGATCTACTGAATAATTTCCAATGCAGAAGGTATAATTTGTAATTCAGCTTGCTTTATCATTCCCATGTATTCACCATCGATATGATAGTGTTGCTCTTCATTCAAAGATATGGATGCTTCAGTGGTTTTAATTAATTTACTCAATTTGGATTTTGAAATTTTTCCGGTCAGTACCATCACA
>JBGAWX010000007.1:0-29346 GCA_044227375.1 Saprospiraceae bacterium | reverse complement strand
TATACTATTGTTTTATAATTTAGCGATTTGATTAGATTATTAATAAAACAGATTGGATTAAGTACATCGTAACAAATAATCTTATCTAATATAATTTGGCAAACGTTTTCATGAGATAATTTTCACAGGGATTATGAACCGCCTCAGTTGATCACAACAGAGGCGGTTTCTTTTTTGGTACACTTACTTTCTAAATCGATGATTAAATTTTAACAAATTTTCTAAACTCAACAGCTCGATCTTTGTACATGATTTTCAGAACATAGATTCCAGGTTCTAATTCACCAATTATAATTTCATTCGCTTTCGCTGATCTATCCAATTCATCCACCATTTTGAGGAGCCTGCCATTTTGATCAAGTATCTGCACGGCATCTGTTGGATTGATCTGAGAATTGTTTAAAATAATGTATTCCGTACAAGGATTAGGAAAGATCTTTGGGCTTTTTAGTTCTTCACTTTTACCTTTCTCTTGCTCCGTTTCACTGTTCAACTGACAGGGACTAAGATCATAGCTTACTTCAAAAACCAATTCAACACCCAATATGGTATCTTCCAATCCATTTGTAAAAGTACGGTGTGTATAAAAAGTAAATTCCTTACTATACATGCTGTCTATGTAAAGCCTGTCGAGATTGACAATAAACTCTTTTTCCCGATCGACACAAGCAAATCGTTTCTCAACCTGCTTTATCCAAATTCTAGGATCAATTAGGTGATAAAGAAAATCGGGTGTAAAAAAACTGGCCGCTTGACAACCTGTTCCACTATTTATAAAATCTGATGGATTCCAACTGATTTTTATAGGTTGGTGCCTGGCCTTGATAAAACAGATTATTCCTTCCCCTCCATAACAAATTCTCGTTGGGTCACTTATGTTAATTATTTTTTCACAAGAACCTACAATTCTTTTTGAAAGTATGCATTCTTTTAAGTTTCTTCTCCAATCCAAGGAATGACTGGCTCTGACCTCAAATTCATCATTGAATTCATTTTTCAAATCCAATTCATCAAGATCCAAATTGTAATACGAATTGGCTGTTGTATCGTAAGCCACTTCAATAGTATCTCTGTTTCCTGCTGCATCTTCAAAATATATCTCGGATTCAAACAATAAGGATTGTTGTGTCATTGCAATTTGTGTTATCAGAAAGAAACAAAAACATCCGCAAAATTTCATAATCTACATTTTAATAAAGGTGTTTTGAAATATTGAATCATCACTCATTATCGTTAACAAATAAATACCCTCCGGCAATTGATCAATATTTAAATTGTAATGATTCATTCCTAAAGTAGCGATTTGATTTTGAAAAAGAATGTATGAATTACCGTTAATCAGATCCTTGGCGATTCCATCCATCCTAAGATCATTGGTTCTGGTTTCAATCTCAATATTAATAACATCTATTCCCGGATTAGGTGTCACAACTAATGATTCATACTGTACATTGTTGCAGTCGGAAATATTTGTTGTAAATTCATACCTGTAAGTATCTTCGGAACATGAGTTTTTTGTCTTCAAATAAGCAACATATCTTGCATCAGGCTCAAGGTAATCTTTTAACCCTTGGAACGCTAATCCTGTTTTATAGCAAAATGTTTTAGCCTGTCCCAGAACGCTTCCTCCATCGTAAACTAATTGCTCCTGGCTATTGATGCGTTTATAAATTTTCAATTCATATTCTTCTTCATTGGTGCTGGCTTCAAGGATAAGACATTCCCTGCATCTGGATTGATCTTTTAGATCTTCCGGGATTTGCGTAATGAATGCAGTTGCCGGCGGACAACCGCCAATCGTTTCAATTAAACTGCAATTGAATCCGCTTAGATCATCCAGCATCCTTCGAACCTGGCATTCTGTCAATGCATGTTTTATTGCTGAATAAGACATGACATTGTTATCAATAAATTCTTGCTGGCAACAGGGACATTCTTTGCATGGATTTTGCTCATCACAATCATGAATAAGATTTTTATTTATATCAGAGAAGCCTTTATCTCCGGGATTTTTATTTGCTTCTAATTTATTCCAGCAGGTCAAATCCCTTTCATTTTCATCCCTGTTACTTGAGCTTTCAATAATTCCGTTACAGTTTTTATCCCAGTTAAATTTAATCTGGGGAGTATCCTCGCAATCATCATTTGAAAAGGAATGGTCGAGATTTAAAATATGACCAAGCTCATGTACAAAGTTGCCTATCGTCCACCAAATCTCTTTATTGAAAAAAGTGGCAGAACCACTTTTGTCCAAATGGTAGCCGATGCCGGAGGCTCCTATGTCCGTATCTGCGATATAAAAATTGATTTCAGTGGTTTTGTTAACACCGAATTGCTCATTCAATTCAATCGTGTTAGTAATCCCCACCGCATCAGATTTACAATGCATATAAATTCCCTTGAGAATCAAACGAACCGGAACACAAGGAGCCACAGCACCGACAACTTGCCATTGAGCTTCATTATTTTCAAACGTCCTGTTTGCATAATAAATCATCTCCTCAGCAACTCCAAAAACATCCTTTTGATTTTTATCCATTTGCTGTACAAGACCATTACAATCATCATTTACAAAAAAATGGAGATTAACCCGTACATAAACAGGAATGCAATTACTGAATACATACTCCACATCAAAACAAGGGGTATTGTTGCTCTTGCTTTCATAATTTGCGGTCTTAGTCCAACCGCAATGATAAGAATCTTCCTGAGCAGAAATTTGAAGATGGTTAATTATCAACAATAGGGTAAACATTCCAATAAATGGTCTCATAGAAATTATTTAAGGGTGTTAAAAATTACAAGGCTAAGATATAAATAGTGTCAAGTGAAATTATGAGAAGTTATTGAACTCCCGGGAAAATTTATTGAGCATGCCTTTCTGCTTTTTGAACTAAATAATAAAAATGTTTTTTACTTCAATTTTTGTTTTACACTTTATTTATTTAAGTTTGGCTGCTGAATTTATTCCTATGAAATTTATTAAACTTTTGTTTTTGTTCTGTCTGATTGGTTCAGGACTTTATTGCACCAATTCCTCTAATCCAACTTCATCCGGACAGGAGGCAGCCGGGAACATGCCTGATTCAAAATCAAAAAATTCCAGCCAAAAAGGATCTTACATTAAATTCGCTAAACACGAAATCATGGATCGGGAAGGAACCGGCATGGTTGCATTTACATGCATCATTCCGGATGGATGGACCGTCAACGACAAACTTTATTGGGATTATAATGATGCCACTTTACCCATCCGCTATCAGGGGGTATTTACTGATAAGAAAAATAAGATGCTCATCAAATCATATCCGGATGTCAGGGCAGTATACAGTTCTGGTCCAACCGGAACAAGTGGATATCCACCGCCTGTTGCCGCAATTCCAGGTCTGAAAGATATGATCCGAAAAGAGCGCGCCGGAATTCAATATACCATCACTGCACAAAAACTAATCCACAAAGAAGGACCAAAAGGCGGATATCAACAAGGCTCGTATCTGGAAACGCAATCTGAAAAGGCATTTGTGCGAATTGAATACTCTGAAAATAATGAACCTGTGGAAGAAGAATTTTATGGACAACTTGACATTGCCAATATGATTTCACAAGGAGTAGTTACATTATCCAGCGTAGTTTGGTCCGCTAATAATTTGTACAGCGTTAAAGCACCCAAAGGGAAACTCGAAGAATGTCGAAAAATAGCACTAACCATTAAGGCTTCAAGTAAACCCACATTACAGTTTTATAACAAATTTGTACAGGTTACAAAAATTCTATCCGATGCTGTTTATGCCAGGATTTATCAGGCCGGACAAATCAGTAAAATCATCAGTCAAACCAATGATCAGATTTCCAAATCGATTTCAGACAGTTACTGGCAAACTCAAAAAACCTATGATCGCACCAACGAACAATTTAGTGATTATATGAGGGGGGTTGACCGCTATAATGATGGAAGTCAAACACAGGTTCAACTGCCATCCGGATATAGTAATGCATGGGTGAATGATCGCGGTGAATATTTATTAAGTGAAACAAATGGATTTGATCCGAATACAGCGTTAAACGGAAATTGGAAGCAACTGGAGAAAAGATAGGAGTTTTGAGTTATGAATTATAAGTTATGAACTATGAGATAAGATATTAAATTGATTGCTTTCGTTTGAAAGTTTTACTTATAATCCACCAAACTGTAAATCAAAGAATCCAAAAACTTCCCATTGTAATAATAATTTTCTTTGAAATAAGCTTCCCGTACAAATCCATTCTTTTCAAGGATCTTTTTTGAAACGACATTCAATGGATTTACATTCGCCTCGATAGAATGCAAATTCAGATTCTCAAATCCATATTTTATTACTGCAGAAATGGCTTCATGCATCAAACCCTTACCTTGCATTTCAGGATGAAGCATGTACCCAATTTCAGCTCGATAATTTGGCTTATCCATTCTCCAGAAACCAATAGTCCCAATTAATCTTGAATCATTCCGTAAACTAATTCCCCAGGTGATTCCTTCATTGGCTTTGAGTGACTCTTCTATTTTGTTTATAAGTGCCAATGCATCTTCAATACGTTCAGCCATAGGTCTGTCAATATATTGCATGACCCGCTTATCTGATCTGAGTACATACAAATCCTTCGCATCGGATTCGTGTATTTGTCGCAATTCCAATCTCGTTGTTTGCAAGTTTGGAAAAACCGTAAAATCAGGTGCAAGCATATAAGATATTTTGAGTAATGAATAAGTAAGTTGAATCCACAATCTGAAAAAAACTAATTAATTTTATTGTATTCAATTTAACTTTAAAGAACTTTCACATTGATTTTTTCTGCATCAACACACCATCCCTGAATTTCTTAATTACTTCATACTGATCTTCCATTTGAGTTTGCAGCTTGTTCAAGACGTAAATTAGATCAGGTGATTTTGATTTCAAATACAAAGCATCATCATGATTATCATTAAATTCTATTGGCTCAATGTTGTTTAATGCTCTTGTTTTTTGATAAAATCTTGTAGTTGGATTAAATTGCCAACCTACTTCATATTTTATTTTTTGTCCCGAATTCCATTTTTCATTTGCATAATAAACCGCGTCTCTTGTAAATTCTTCCCACCGCCATTCGTCAAAGTTTTTAAAATTTGCTTTAATCAAAAAATTAAACATCAAAAAAAATGAAATAAACGCCCAGGCTCTGCCAGAAAATTTAGCGCGATCCTCAAAACTGATAAGTGTCAAGACAACAACAAGTGATAATAGTGGATAGAACAGCAGGGCGGTGCGGTCAGTAAGATAATGCGTGTCGAGAATTAAATATTGAGCTACGGTAACCCACATTGTGAATAATGTCAAAAGTGCGCCGGCAAACAAACTGATATTCCAGCTGAATCCATAGTTTTTATATCGCTTTAAAATGAAATAGGCCATCATGACAAATAACAAGGTACCGGTAAACAATACAGGCACTTGTGTCCACAATGAATCCGGTTTGGGATTGTAAACAAAACGCTGGATCAATACCCTCCAGGTTTCCCAGAATGAGATTGGTCCATAATGAAATTCACCACCCGCTCTTATCCAACTCAGGGGTTTATAAATCAAAATTAGAGTGAGTAATAATGGAATGAACATCCATAAAAGCCTTTTGAAGTAATCAAAAATTGTTATCTGGGTTGAGGACTTTGAATAAATTATGATCAAGACAATGATTATAAATGGAGGCACAATATCCATTAAAGTAAAATTGGATAAAATACCCAAGCTGAAGCTCATTGAAGTTTTAAATAAATCAACATCACTTTCATTTTTTTTTATCCATCGAAAAAAATAAAACAGCCCAGCCATTTCAAAACCTAAACACAAACCATATCCCCTACCCAGGGAAAAAAATTCAACCATGTATGGATTCAACAAAAATACACCGCACGCTGCAAAAAAACGCCATGATGACATAGGCAACCATAAGCATACCAACCTCATCGTATAGAGCAGAAAAATCAATCCGCCGGTCATGCCGCACCATCGTAAAGCCCATTCTTCAGCACCAAAAAGTTTATGCCCGAGTTGCATAAATAAGCTGTTTACCGGATGATTGTTCGCCGTAATCCAAAATTGCTTGTTATAAAATAAATCGGTTATTGAAGCATTCATCAAGTTCAGGAACGAGGAACTTTCATCAATGGTAAAGCCAATTTTTACAGCCCGTATTCCGAAATAGACGATCAACGAAAGAGCCATCAAAAGAGTAGCAATTAACGGCAACCTGGATGTGATTTTGATCATACCGATAAGTAAGATGAAAAATTATCGCAACAAAAATAAAGGCAATTGATCAACTCTGCTTAGAATTGATTAAAACACTAATCCAGATAGACTTCTCCATTCATATAAAGTTTCACTTTTCCACTGATTTCAACTCTGTCACCGAGATGTCTGCATTTGAGAAAACCCATTCTTTTGGAAAGTTGTACAGCAATTAATTCATCTTTTTGTAAAACCTCCTTCCAGTAAGGCGTCAGTGAAGTGTGGGCTGATCCCTTCACAGGATCTTCATCAATTCCTGATTGCGATGCAAAAAATCTGGAGACAAAATCTACTTCATTCCCTTTAGCAGTAATAATCACTCCTCTTGCATCCAATCTGGCAATTTTTGTCAAATCCGCATTCATCTGTTCAATCTGCGATTCGCTTTGATAAATAAACATGTAATCTGTTAAACCTTTATATACTTTAACAGGATCTATACTGAAACAATTTTTAAAATCATCCGTAATTTTAACTTCACGCATCGCATCAGCGGGAAAATTTAAAGTTAAAAACTGATGTTCTCTCAACACTTTGAGTTTTCCACTTCGAGACTGAAATTCCAAACTCGAATCGGAAACGCCTTCCAAATAAAATAAAACATAAGCTGCAGCAAGTGTTGCATGGCCGCAAAGATCAACTTCGACTGCAGGTGTAAACCAACGGATCCTGTATCCTTCTTTTTCCAGAACATAAAATGCCGTTTCTGCAAGGTTGTTCTCCAATGCAATATTTTGCAACAATTCATCCGGCAGCCATTCTGTCAATGGACAAACGGCAGCAGGATTGCCACCAAAAAGTTTATCAGTAAAGGCATCGAGTTGGTAGATTTTGATTTTCATAATAATACTTTATTTTTTTTGAAACAGTTCATCCTGTTCTTATGATTGAATTTCAACGCATAATGATAAATCGTTTTACAGAATTTTTAAAGGGTTCTTGCACGATAACACTATACCAACCATTTGTTAAATTGCCGACATCTACCAATATAGCATCCGATGATTTGGAGAAAGGAACTGCCACCGGCATGCCCAACGAATTTATTAAAAACAATTTTTTAATGGTTTGAATGCGACCATAAATGAACAGCTTATCCCTTATGACCGGATTTGGAAAGATATTCAAAACTTCATTATGAAATTCCTTGGCACTTGAAGGAAGTTTGCAATTGACATGATAAATGATTAAGTTTTTCAGAATACCGCCGAACAAACTGAGTTTGATGTAATCCATTCCGGAGAATAAAGAATCCGGATAGTATACCATCGAATCCAAATCGGTAAAACCTCTATACAATTTGGCTTTACCATGGAAAGGCCCTTCGGCAATCTGAGCAACCCCAAAACCACTTAAATATGTGCTTACAGAATCCCCGCAACGCAGGCTATGTACTTCAACATGATCTGCCACTTCATTGCAATTGATATACAAAATATAAATTCCGGTATCACAACTTATTTGTGTAGCTTTTGCACAAAGGACAATGATGGTATCCATTCCTCGGAAACACGGGGGAGCATTATACTGCATGGATGAGTAAACGCCATCCGTTTTAATCATTGCATTTCCATATTGCGGTGGTTTGATAATTTCAGGAATGACCCAGCTTGGATGTCCGAGATTTTTATATGTAATGGAATCGCTGCACGATATGGTATCTGATTTTGTGAAAGCAGATTGAGAACGAAGTGGCAGACAATTTGCCAGAATAAAACCGGCATTAATTAAAAAAATTGAAAGGTGTTTAAAGAATTTTGACATGACACAGTTATTTGTAGCAAGTTACAATGGATATGATATTGAGTAATGAAAATATTGGGATTTAACATATTCATTTGCTAAAAATTGAACTGTTGCGCTTTGTAATTCTCATTGGATTTAAAATCTCCGATCGACACCATGACAAGTTTAATTCACAAAAATCAATAGCTTATTAAGAGACTTCATATCTTGTAATTATTTTCTGTTCATGACGAAAAACTGGGTTCCACATCCAACACTGCTACATGGCTTATTGGTGGATTTAATTCCATTGGAAGAACATCATTTTGAGGAATTACATCATGCTGCTTCAGATCAAAGAATTTGGGAATTTTATGTAGGCGATTGGTCGGTTAAAGATACCTTTTGGAGAATTTATAAAGAATCCATTGCAGAGCGGGAAAAAGGAACAGAATATCCATTTGTCATTTTTCACAAATCCCATCAGAAAATAATCGGTTCAACCCGTTTAATGGATATTTTTCAATACTCGAAGCGGCTTGAAATTGGTGGTACCTGGTTGATGCCTGAATATTGGGCTACCGCTGTCAATTTTGATTGCAAACTCGCCCTGCTCACTTTTTGTTTCGATAGCCTACGTGCAAATAGAGTACAATTGAAAACCCAACACGACAACATACGGTCCCGCAAAGCCATTGAGAAAATCGGTGGAATTTATGAAGGAGTGATTCGTCAACACATGCTCAAGGATGACGGAACTTATCGAAGTTCGGCGTATTTCAGTATACTAAAAGAAGAATGGCCCAACGTAAAAAACAAGCTTGAGTTGAAATTGAAACATAAGTTAGAGGGATGAAAACAGATTCTCCTAAACTTATTAAGTTAATTATCCTTTCTGAAAATTGACAACACAAAACCTTTCAGACTTTCGTTTCTTTGTTCTAATAAATTAACAAGACATCAGATGAAATTTATCTCCGTTCTCTTTTCACTAGCAACGATTCCCCTATTATTTTCTCAGACTGCACCCTCAATGAGTCATTTCATGGACTTGGTCAATGCAGAAAAGAAGGCAAACCAATCCAGGTTAGAATTTCCTCCACAAACTTTAAACGATGATTATGACGTGATTTATCATCGTTGTGAATGGATGGTTGATCCTGCTCAATATTTCATTAGCGGAAGGGTAAGCACTTTTTTTAAACCACGGACCTCAAATTTTCAGATAATTCATTTTGATTTAAGTTCTGTGTTGACTGTGGATCTCGCCATATACAAAAATGGCAACGTCTCCTTTCAACATAATAATGATATCCTAAGTATAAGTTTGCCTGGCAAGATTCCCGAAAATCAGCTGGATTCAATTACCATTTATTACCACGGTACTCCACCGCAAACAGGATTTGGTTCTTTTGATACTAGTTCTCATGCGGGAGTACCGGTATTGTGGACCTTGTCTGAACCTTACGGAGGAAGTGATTGGTGGCCTTGTAAAAACGGACTGATGGATAAAGCAGATTCAATCGATGTAATCATTACCACACCTTCTATTTATAGAGCAGCGAGCAATGGCATTCTGATTTCGGAAATTAAAACCGGAAACACGAAGTCCTATCATTGGAAACACCGATATCCGATTGCTACCTATTTAATTTGTATGGCAGTTACAAATTATGCGCAGTATTCGCATCATGTTCCTTTTGAAAATTCGACTACGGAAGTTCTCAATTATATTTATCCTGAAGATTCTGCGGTTGCAGCTTCTCAAACACCACTAATAGTTCCCGTGATGCAGCTTTACGATACATTATTCGGAGTCTATCCGTTTGCACATGAAAAATACGGACATTGTCAATTTGGTTGGGGTGGAGGAATGGAACACCAAACATTTACTTTCGTTGGTGCATTTTATTTTGAATTGATTGCACATGAACTTGCTCATCATTGGTTTGGTGATAAACTTACCTGCAGCTCCTGGCAAGATGTTTGGCTCAATGAAGGATTTGCAACTTACTTATCCGGCTTGTGCTACGAACATATCCTTCCTGATTGGTGGAGACAATTTAAATCGGTTCGAATAGAACATATTACCAGCGAACCCGGTGGTTCAGTGTTCTGTGATGATACTACCACTGTGAACCGAATTTTTGATGGACGTCTTAGTTACTCAAAAGGCTGCATGATCCTTCATCAATTGCGATGGATTATCGGAGATGAAGCATTTCTCAAAGCCATGTATAATTACGTGAATGATCCTAAACTCGCTTACGGATTTACTAAAACATCAGATCTCATTACACATTTTGAAACAGAAGCCGGCCGCAAACTGGACTGGTATTTTAATGACTGGTATACAGGCCAGGGATTCCCAATGTATGAAATTCATTGGACTCAAACTGCCAACGATTTGGTTCTTACCATTTCGCAAACGCAATCGCATCCATCCGTTTCGTTTTTCGAATTGCCATTACCTATTTTATTAAAAGGTCAGAATCGTGATACTTTGGTTAGATTGGACAATACTTTTTCGGGTCAGAGTTTTAATTTGAATATTCCCTTCAAAATAGATTCCTTAATTCTCGATCCCGATATCTGGTTGATCCAGGCAAATCCATTGATTACATCCAACAGCGACACAGATCTTTCCAATTCATTTGAAATTCTTCCCAATCCGGCCCATGATTATATTGAAATTCATGTTTCACAAGCAATTAAAAATTTACAATTAAATGTCTTAGATCTACATGGTAAAACGATTCTCCAAGAAAATGATATTCATACTAACCATATTAAATTAAATTTGAAACCATTAGTCAGTGGTATTTATTTCATTCAGATTATTTCAAATGGGAAGAAGGGTGTTAAGAAGTTAATCATTAAATAAAATAAATTAACAATTCGCTTTGTAGAATTATCACTGTACTTCAATTCAAGGTGCAAAAGATTCGTCAGATGAATCTTAACCGCAAAGGCGCAAAGTTCACGCAAAGGACACAAAGAATGTAAATTAAATTCTTCTTAGCGCTCTTGGCGTTCCTCCTTAGCGTCTTTGCGTTGAAAATAAAATTCAATCTAAGTTTTATTATTTTTGATTTGTAAAACACTTTTTTAACATTAAAACACCTAAATCATGAATGAAAATGAAATTTCCGCAATTGTGGTTAATTGTATTTTTAAAGTACATAACAACCTTGGACCTGGATTACTTGAAAGTGCTTATGAAGAATGTTTATTTTATGAATTAAAGAAAACCGGATTGAAGATTCAAAAACAAAAACCGCAGCCTCTGATTTATGAAGAAGTTCAATTAGAAATTGGTTATCGCTTGGATTTTCTCGTGAATGAACAAGTCATTGTTGAATTGAAAGCTGTCGAAACTTTAAATGGAGTTCATATGGCTCAGGTATTGACTTATCTTAAATTATCCGGATGTAAATTAGGAATCCTTGTGAACTTTAATGTTGATTTAATTAAAAACGGTATAAAGAGAGTTGTAAATAAATTATAATCGAACGATTGCCTTTGATGAGTTATAACCGCGAAAGCGCAAAGCTTAAGCTAAGGAGTCAAAGAATATAAATTGATTTCTTCTTAGCGCTCTTGCGTCCCGATTACTATCAGGATTCCTTAGCGACTTTGCGTTGAAGATAACTTACAATTGTACCAATATTCAGTTTGAATGCTAACCGCGAAGGCGCAAAGTTCACGCAAAGAACGCAAAGGATATTTAATTGTTCTTTAAAGCTATTCTTAGCGTTCTTCCTTAGCGACTTTGCGTTGAAGATAACTTGCAATTGTACCAATATTCAGTTTGAATGCTAACCGTGAAGGCACAAAGTAAACGCAAAGAACGCAAAGGATATTTAATTGCTCTTTAAAGCTATTCTTAGCGTTCTTCCTTAGCGACTTTGCGTTGAAAAACTTTACCCAAGTTTAATATTCAACTCCTTCAATTGTTTTTCATCAATAGCCGAAGGAGCATCAATCATCATATCGCGTCCCATGTTGTTTTTTGGAAATGCAATGTAATCGCGGATTGAAGTGTCGCCGTTCATGATGGTGACTAAACGATCAAAACCAAAAGCAATTCCACCATGAGGCGGCGCGCCGTATTCAAATGCGCCAAGCAAAAAGCCAAACTGCGCTTCAGCTTCCTCTTTGCTAAATCCCAAAATTTCAAAGTTTCTCGCCTGTATTTGGCGATCGTGTATTCGTATAGAACCGCCGCCGATTTCGGATCCATTGATTACAAGATCATATGCATCCGCACGGATTGATGCAAGGGTATTCTTGTCTTTGCTCGCCATTTTTTCCAAATCATCGGGCAATGGACTGGTGAATGGATGATGCATTGCAAAAAATCGATTCGCTTCTTCATCCCATTCCAGTAAAGGAAAATTTAAAACCCACAATGGTTTCACATCACCGGACTGGATGAGATTTAATCTTCTGCCAAGCTCCAGTCGCAGTTCGCCCAATTGCTTCAATGTTTTTTCTTTTTCACCAAGCAGAATGAAAACGACATCTCCTTTTTCAGCGCCTATGGATTGGCCAACTTCAATCAATTGTTCATCGCTGTAAAATTTTCCAATAGTAGATTTGATTCCATCATTTCCGTATTTTATATAAATCAAACCTTTTGCTCCGATCTGTGGTCTTTTTACCCATTCGGTCAAATCATTAAAATCTTTGTTGCTGAATGAAGACTCTTTTCCTTTTACAACAAATCCATAAATTGAAGGAGCACCATCGATTAATGCAAATCCGTTTCCTTTCATTTTTGATAATTCTACAAACTTCAGATCAAACCGTAAATCAGGTTTATCGGAACCATACCATTCCATGGCGTCATCGTAATTCATTCTTGGAAACTCATCAAGTTTTGTATCAAGACAGTTTTTGTAAATCGTTTTTACAAGTCCCTCAAATGTTTGTAAAATATCTTCCCGTTCAACAAAAGCCATTTCGCAATCTATCTGTGTAAATTCGGGCTGCCGGTCTGCACGCAGATCTTCATCACGAAAACATCGAACAATTTGAAAATAGCGATCCATTCCGGCCACCATCAATATCTGTTTGAAGGTTTGAGGGGATTGCGGCAATGCATAAAATTGTCCGGGATTCATACGGCTTGGTACAACAAAGTCGCGTGCACCTTCAGGAGTAGATTTTATCAAGTAAGGTGTTTCAATTTCAAGAAATCCCTGTTGACTCAAATATTTTCTTGTTTCAAGTGCGACCTGATGCCGGAAGATCAATTTTTCTTTCACAGGATTCCTGCGTATGTCGAGATATCGATATTTCAACCGCAATTCTTCTCCACCATCGCTTTCGTCTTCAATTGTAAACGGAGGAACAATACACTCATTTAATACTTTTAATTCCTTGACCTGAATTTCAATATCCCCCGTTGGACGGTTTGCATTTTTACTGCTGCGTTCCTTCACCACACCGGAAGCCTGGATCACAAACTCTCTTCCACATTTTCTCGCTTGTGTGCATAAATCACTATTCTCATCCATGTTGAATGCCAGTTGAGTGATACCATAGCGATCCCTCAAATCAATAAAGGTCAATCCACCCAGATTCCGGGCAATTTGCACCCATCCGGCCAGACTTACTTGTTGACCCACATGAGTCATTCTCAATTCCCCGCAGTTGTGTGTACGATACATAAAATCTTATTAAGGAGCAAAGATAATCTAGGATAGCACTGGTGAAAGGGGAAGTGTTCGGATAAATATTAAATTGGCGTAATCCGATTTTTAATTCAGTATTAATTCAGGTTTTTCAATCCATATTTTGACTACACCTTGTTTTGAGATTCAATTGTATAACATTGCGAGGTCTGTTTTTTTATAGAAACTAAATAGAAGGCAAAAGATGATGAATATTTGGTCAGAAGAAAATAATTAGTGAGACATAATTCACTGTATGAGGCAAAACTGCAAATCCTATAAAAGCCGGGACTTTTTTCTTTAAAGACTAATATTCATAGCATTCTGTTTAAGGTACATTGACACTACTGACACCTACACAATTATTAAAATCGGTAATTGTCAGACTGTATGTACCGGGGCCGGGAGCTTTAACTGATGCCGCGCTTCCGAGCCCATTCGACCAGGTATACCGAAATGGTGCTGTACCATGAGTTGTTTGAGAGTTTATATATTCTGTCGCATCATCATAGAAAATTTCCACTTTAAATTGATCACATACGGAATTTTCCTTTTTGCAGGTAAAGCCGTTCGTTAGGATGTACACCACGAACAGTAGAAATGTCATTGTGCGAAGTTTCATTTTATCTTTGTTTTAATGGTTTAGCCTAATCATTACAGTGTTCTGCAGTTCTGTGTTGACCTCTTTCGTTTCATACCTTTTTTCATCATATTCCGGCTTTCGAATTTTTACATAAATTTATTGAAAGAAATGATATAAAGAGGAAAAAAATCAATGGAATCAAATTCCTTATGGTCTGGATTCAATCATTTTTTGAGTTAAATATCGTAATTAATAAAAAAATTTATTTCTTTGTAAAAGAATACCGCTATTTATATCGCTAATGAGTAATGCTAAATAGCAAAAACTATTTTCTGAACACCTAAATTAAAACACATGTTGGTTAAATTATTTTCCGCGGCCGGGCACGGCGTGGATGCTTCTACAATTACTGTTGAAGTGAATTGCGGAGGTACCGCAGTTACAGGAAAAATCAATTACTGGATGGTTGGCTTGCCTGATAATGCAATTAAAGAAGGCTATCAGCGCATTCAATCTGCTGTGAAGAACATTGGTTACTCTTTTCCAAGGGTAAGAATGGTCATCAACTTCGCACCTGCAGACATCCGCAAAGAAGGTTCTGCTTTTGATCTTCCGATTGCATTGGGAATCCTGGCTGGTACGCATCAAATTTCTTCAGAAAAATTTGATCAGTATCTTGTAATGGGTGAATTGGGATTGGATGGTAGCGTGTGGCCGGTAAAAGGTGTATTGCCCATAGCCATCCTGGCAAAAAAAGAAAAGTACAAAGGCATTATCGTTCCCAAAGTCAATGCAAGGGAAGCGGCTATCGTGGATGAACTCGATATCATTCCGGTGGAAAACTTGTTGGAAGCCGCAGAATTTATGGACCACCGCCGCGACATCGAACCATTAAAGATTGATGTTCAGGATGAATTTCAACAGAATCAATGTCAGTACTCTAAGGACTTTTCTGATGTCAAAGGTCAGGAGAACATTAAACGTGCACTGGAAATCGCAGCAGCCGGAGGTCATAATGTAATTCTAATCGGACCACCAGGAGCTGGTAAAACCATGCTTGCACAACGATTGCCGACGATACTGCCACCGCTGAGTCTGGAAGAGGCTCTCGAGACTACAAAGATTCATTCTGTAGCAGGTATCTTGCCCGAAAATACAGGCCTTGTAAGCACTCGTCCATTCCGTTCTCCTCACCATACCATCAGTGATGTTGCTTTGGTTGGCGGAGGATCAAACCCCATGCCCGGTGAAATTTCATTGGCACATAACGGAGTCTTGTTTCTGGATGAATTGCCGGAGTTCAAAAGAGCTGTACTCGAGGTGTTGCGTCAACCTATGGAAGAGCGGAAGGTGACGATCTCACGCGCAAAAATTTCAATTGATTATCCTTCGAGTTTTATGCTGATCGCCAGTATGAATCCATGTCCCTGTGGGTACTACAATCATCCTGAAAAAGAATGTGTATGCGGGCCAGGAGTGGTGAAAAAATACCTGAGCCGAATCAGCGGCCCTTTATTGGATCGCATCGATTTACATGTAGAAGTTACTCCGGTAAGTTCTGACGAACTCATGGAAAATACCCGCGGATCAGAAATGTCAAATCAAATCAGAGATCGGGTCATGACCGCCAGAGAGCGGCAAGTACACCGATATAAAGAATTAAGTTCATTGTATTGTAATGCACAAATTCCATCGAGCATGGCCAGAGATATTTGTGTCATCAATTCATCCGGTGCAACATTGCTGAAAACTGCAATGGCCAAATTACAATTATCTGCACGTGCTTATGATCGCATCTTGAAAGTATCTCGAACCATTGCAGATCTTGGAGATAGTGATGATATTAAAATTGAGCATTTGGCGGAAGCGATACATTTCAGGAGTTTGGATAGAGAGGGATGGGCCGGATAATAATTCTTCGAAATTCATCATTCGTTGATCCCTGCCCGATGCAGGTGGGGGTGTTCATTATTCATTACAATCGAAGAATTTATTTTCCATAGTAATGTGAATATCGAATAATGATTAACGAATGTAGAATTTTGAAGTACAAGAAAAGCATAAAATAACTTTCGAAAAAACACTTTTATGAGAAAATATGACCTTGAAGAACGATTACTGAATTTTTCTGTAATGATTATAGAAATTGTAGAAACCGTTGCAGACACAAAATCTGCAAATCATCTGGCAAGCCAACTCTTGCGTTCAGGAACATCAACTGCATTAAATTATGGAGAAGCACAAAGTGCCGAATCACCCAAAGATTTTATTCATAAAATGAAAATTATATTGAAAGAATTGCGAGAAACGAATATCTGTTTGAAAATTATTTATCGGACAAAATTTGATAAATTAGAAGATAAAATTATACAAGCTTTGGTTGAGAATAATGAATTAATTTCAATTTTTGTAAAAAGTGTTGAGACAGCCCAAAAGAATACCCCAAAAAAATACTAGACTAGCATAAAAAAACTTCTTAATTCATCATTCGCTAATCGGTGTTCATTATTCTTTTAATTCAAAGGATATCGTTGCCCCAATTATATGAATATCCCCGCCTGCTGCGGGCAGGGAATAATGATTAACAATTGCCAATTTCAGAAGTGGAAGAATCGCGAATTGAAAACTTCTTAATTCATCATTCGTTAATCAGTGTTCATTATTCTTTTCTGCTATGAAATGATAGCCGCGACTATATGAATATCGAATAAGGATTAACGAACGCCGATTTCAGAAGTAAACAAAACTATTGAGGTTAGTTCCTAGATTATATGTTATTCAAAATCAAATGAATAATAAAAATCTGTATAATCTCTATCTCAGGATTATTTTTGCGATATAGATAGAGTTTATTATGGAATTAAGCGTATTCAACAGCCTCAGTGGAGAAAAGGAAGTTTTCAAGCCTATTCATGAAAAAAGAATCGGGATGTATGTCTGCGGTCCGACGGTATACTATGATGCGCATCTGGGCAATTGCAGAACCTTCATTTCTTTTGATATCATTTACCGGTATTTGATGCACCTTGGCTATAAAGTGAGATATGTCCGAAACATTACGGATGTTGGTCATTTGTTGGATGACGGTGAAGACCGCATGTTGAAAGGCGCTCGGTTGGAGCAACTGGAACCCATGGAAATTGCACAAAAATATACCAATGGATTTCACGACATGATGCGGGTCTTTAATACCTTATCGCCAACTATCGAGCCCCGTGCAACCGGACACATTATCGAGCAAATTGAAATGGTAGAAGATATTTTGAAACGCGGATATGCTTATCAAAAAAATGGTTCGGTATATTTTGATACCTTGAAATTTATCAAGGATAAAAATCCTTATGGAAAACTTTCTGGAAGAGTGGTCGAAGATCTTTTAGCAGAATCAAGAGACGATCTAAAGAACCAGGATGAAAAAAATCATCCTTCTGATTTTGCATTGTGGATCAAAGCGGGTGATGAACACATCATGCGCTGGAATTCACCTTGGTCCGTTGGTTTTCCGGGATGGCATCTGGAATGTTCAGCAATGAGTACCAAATATCTCGGAGAAACCTTTGACATCCATGGTGGCGGAAACGATTTGAAATTTCCTCATCACGAAAATGAAATTGCACAAAATATGGGAGCCTGCGGACATGCCCCTGCAAATTACTGGCTGCATACAAACATGTTATTGCTCAATGGTAAAAAAATGTCTAAAAGCGATGGCAATACCATATCACCGGAAGAATTGATTACCGGCAATAGTGTTCATACTACCAAGGCATATTCTCCGATGGTTACCCGCTTTTTTACATTGCAAGCACATTATCGTAGTACACTCGATATCACAGATGATGCATTAAAAGCTGCGGAGAAAGCGCATAAGAGATTGATGGAAAGCATGAAAATTCTCAATTCGTACAAAGGAACTTTTTCATCATCTGCTGGAAGCAAAGATGAAGAAATTAAATCCTTACTCAATCAATGCTATGCGGACATGAACGATGATTTCAATGTACCGAAAGCATTGGCTTCCATATTTGAGTTGTGTAGCATAATTTATTCAGTGAAAGACGGACACGTTGACGCATCATCTATTTCTGAATCCAGCTGGAATGATATGGTGAAACAATTGAATGCTTTTGTTTATGACATCTTTGGATTGAAAGATGAAAACCTGAATGAAGATACATCAACAATAGATGGATTGATGAAACTGATCATTGAATTACGCAAGACTGCACGTGAAAATAAAGACTGGGCAAGTTCAGATAAAATACGGGACATGCTTAAAGAAGCAGGCATCCTGCTGAAGGACGGTAAAGACGGAACGGAATGGATGCGGGTATAATAAATATTTATGCAACTAATCTTTGTGCCACCGTGCCTCTGTGGCTGAATATCATTTGCCACAAAGACACAGAGTCGCAGAGATTACAAATGATTATCTTTATCAACAATTAGTTTACAAAATGAAACTACAAATTCTTTACGTATTTTCTCTGTGTTTCTTGATTGCGTGTAATAGTGATAAGAAGGAAAAGAAAAGTACTTCAATAAAACCTGAAATGACATATCCTTCTTTCAACAAAGACAGTGCATATGCCAATGTAAGAAAACAAGTTCTGTTTGGACCAAGAATACCAAATACAGAAGCGCACAAAAAATGTGCAGAATGGATGGCCGAAAAATTGAGATCTTATGGTGCAGAAGTAATCGAACAAAAATTCCAGTCCAAAGCATTTGATGGTACAATGCTCAACGGAATTAACCTCGTTGCACAAATCAATCCTTCCGCAAAAAGAAGAATTGTGTTTGCCGCCCATTGGGATACACGGCCCTGGTCTGATTCAGATCCGGATCCTGCAATGCGGAAAAAATCATTCGACAGTGCTGATGACGGACCCAGCGGTGTTGGTGTACTGATCGAACTCTCACGAGCTTTGCAAAATCAACCACTCAAAAACATTGGTGTGGATATTGTCTTATTCGATCTCGAAGATTATGGAGTAGAGAGCACCCCAACACAGGACAATACAAATACCTGGGGCTTGGGTTCGCAATACTGGTCCAGGAATCCCCATGTACCCGGATACCGTGCAATGTATGGTGTATTGCTGGACATGGTTGGAGGATCATATCCAGGATTTTATATGGAGGATTACTCTTTGAAATATGCAAAGGACGTTGTCGATAAAGTTTGGAATCTTGCAGAATCTGAAGGCTATGGTGCATCGTTCCCAAAAAAATCAGGAGGAGGTGTTACCGACGATCATTACTTTGTAAACACCATAGCTAAAATTCCGATGATTGATATTATCAACAAACCGACTGCTACTTCTTTTCCACATTGGCATCACACACAAAAAGACAACATGAATGTGATCGATCCTTACACACTACAGATGGTTGGAAAGTTGATAGTGAAGTTGATTTATAAGGAAGATGCGGGAGTGATTTAAGTCTTTTTTGCTGACCCATGAACAACTTCATTTTACCCAGTTGAGTTTGAAGCAGGGACGCTTCAAGCAACATATCTTCTCTTATAAAAAAAATAAACTCTTTTCGAAATGTTGTTGGTTCATGCCTGCCTGCTGCAGGCAGGCGTCTCGCTTGAACCAATTCGGGTGAAGATCGTCCCGTTTGAACGTATTCTGGTGAGGAGCGTCCCCGCTTCAAGCTATAAGTAGCAGTTTGATAGTGACCTAAATCTTAATAATTTTCCTAAACCCCGAATCACCAACCCGAATCAAATAAACTCCTGATGGCATCGATTCAGTTTCAATTTTAAAAACGGAATTTTTCTCAAATGATTCATGAATTGTTCTTCCGTAAACATCCTGCACAAGCACATGATTACTTCCCGTTTTAGATTTTAAAACTTCAACATTCAAATTGGAAGAAAACGGATTCGGAAGAACCTTGATAGTCTCAGTTTTAGTCGCAATTGGATTTTTAGTAGAAACTACCGGCTCATTGAATTTATAGATCTTATCATTTCGCAATCCGGCGTACAGATAATTATGTTCATCTTGATATACAGTTTTAATAAACATATACGGAAACGGAAGACCATTCATTTCAAAGTTCTTACAACCATTTCTATTGCAGAGTAAAAGTCCTTTATCAAAATCATATACAAATACATTATTAGAATTGTCATGTCCAACAATCTTTGAAGTATAGCCTAGTGGTTCAATTAAAGTCATATTGGACAAATCGGGCTCAATGAAATACAATCCATTATCAATATTGTAAAGATCACCCAGGCTACTCAGTTCGCAACTATTACATTGGATGGAAATTTTGCGATTTGCATTTTCACCTTTTTCATCTGAATAATATAAATTGTTACTCCAATTAATATAAATTCTTCCGCTTGGATGAAATAACAAGCTATATATATCGCCATCACAGCAAATACCGGTCTCAATGAATTTATAACCAGTACCATCTTCATTCAATCTTATTAAATAAGGGCCGCCGAGCCCCGTATTATATATTGAATGATCTGGTGCAATAAAAAAATTCTCAAATGGAGAAATTTTATAAACAAATGGAGTCCAGGTTATACCCAAATCTGTCGAAGTATAAGCAGTATCACTGCAAACCGTATAATATTTATTGTCACTATTTTTCTTAAGATTTAAAACATCTTTGCCTCTTATTTGAAAATTAGTCCATGTTTTACCCTGGTCCAAGGTGTTTTTAAAATATGAGTAATGATAAGGATTCCAATTAAAACACGTCGTTATAAATAAACCATTTATGGAATCAGAAGAAATTGAATAGACAGTTGGATTCGCAAATGTATTTTGCAAATCTGAATAAGTAGTATCAAAGTAATTTACCCGAAGTAATTTCGATTCATTACAACTATTATTATAAGAAAAAAATAATAATGAATCGAGAAAACAGGATTTATATAGTCCGTTCCCAAGAATAGGATTTGTTTGCAATTTTACCCAGTTCATTCCACCATCACTGGATATATATGTAAGCGTGTCAAATGTGATGAAATTATAGTAGGCATCAGTAACAAAATATTTAATTACTTTATTCGAATTTTGATTTAGCTTAATAGACTCCAATTTTTTAGAAATTTTATTGAAGCGATAACTGATAGTTGAATACATAAATAAATTGCCATTCGGATGCAGAACTAGATTAGATACTTGATTATTAAACTTAGTAATACTGTCAATGTGTGAGGCTTGATTGTCAAATCTAAACAGCTTATACACAGAGGATTCATAATCAATAAAATAATTTTCATCTTTACCAGTGTATGCAAGCTCCTTAATTTGACCGTATTTACCCTTTGATTTTAAAAAGAATTGGAAACTCGAACCTTCGTCATCAGAAACATATACCTCCGGACCAAGTATACAGAATAGCCTTTTGTTATCTCCTAAATACAAAACATCAATTTTTCCAATTGGAGTATTTAATAATTCCCATTCGGAATTCACATCCTTCAATTTATAGATTGTATTATCGATTAGCATGAAAACACTTCCATTCGGACCTGCAATCATTGAGGTAAATGATAGAATATTTGGTAAGCCTTCACTCTTTGGAATCCAATGTTCTCCTAAATCTTCTGAGTATTGAACTCCTGAGTATGGCATATAAATAAATAATTTCCTGTCAGAAGTACTGATCATTTTTAGAATATTTGACGTGGCAGGACTTCCCAAAGCTTCCCATCGTCCTTGTGCAGTAACACCAATTGCTTCGAGCAAACAAAGTAAAATAATAAAGGAGTTTTGAACCCGAAATGAAAATGATTTCGTCATAGAATGGCTTAAAAGTCAAATTAAAATTACAAAAACAAAATCCAAATCCAGATAAACTTGTAAAAGCGCTTTAATACATTCTTAAATACAGCTTTACAGATAATTCAAATGAATCAATTGAATTTAATTACATCTCACTAAATTAAATTGGATTACTATTTGATCCTGATTTCCTTAATTTTGTCAAATGCACAAACCGGCCTGGTCATACTGCTTTTGTTTATATCTGTTTCTCAGTATATCTGTATCTGGTTTTACTCAAAGACATTCCCCTTGCGGATCAAATCCGGTTCCCCTTTCCAACTTCTGTACCGATGCTTGTCTGGTATGCGATCTCAATGGCGTGACTGCAAAAACTACCAATACTATTGTCGGACAAGCACCACCCGGATTTTGTACCATGGTTCAACACAGCATGCAATGGCTTGCATTCATTGCCGGCTCCACAAGTTTGAGCTTTAATGTTTCTGTTTCCAATTGCACCCAAGCCAATGGCGTTGAAATGGGAGTTTATGCTTCAGATGATTGCCAAACTTTCCGGCTGGTCAGCAATTGCAATACCAACATGTATGCAAATCAAACCTGGCCCTTCACAACTACTGAACCTCTAAAAGTCGGATGCATTTACTACCTGGTATTTGATGGTAATGGTCCCAATGCTTGTGATATTTCCTTTAGTGTGACTTCAGGAAGTGCAGCAGCTCCAATACCGAATACCATAAATAAAATAATTGGCAAGACGCTAGTCTGCAAAGGTGCCACAGTAGATTATTCCATTGCGCCTATCAACGGAGCCTGTTCTTATGAATGGCGGGTTGAAAATGGAAGTATCAATTCTTCACTCGACAACAAAGCACAAGTGACCTGGGATCAACCCGGCTTTGGAAAAATTTGTGTGAAAGGATTGAATGATTGTCATGCAGGAAATGAAGTTTGCCTTGATGTGGAAATCGGTGACGATTCTCCTCCGGTATATTTCGGTCCATATTATGTTTGCAACGGCGGCACCTACCGCTTCAACAATATTACCCTTACTGCAGGAACCTGGGAGTATTATTATAAAAATAAATATGGTTGTGATAGCAATATCACTGTAGTGGTTGAGCAATTGGACCTCATTGAAACCCGGATAGATACTTCACTTTGTTTTCCGGATTCATTAAAAATTGGAAACAAAACTTTTGACAGCACCGGCATCTACAAATTGGTATTTAAATCCAAACTTGCCCCCTTTTGTGATTCAACAGTATTTGTCAATCTCAATTACACTACTTTAGTTTCCATACCGAATAAAACCAATGATCTAAGTTGCCAGGATTCCTTCTCAATACTTTTTGCAGATTCTTCTTTGATTCCCAAAAATGGAAAATTTAAATATCTGTGGACCGACAAAAACAAAGATACCCTTGGACAGGGTAACAAGATTCTGGTAAAACAAGCAGGAGAATATTTTCTCACTCTTGTTCACGAATCGGACTCGATTCGTAGTTGCATTACCACCCAATCGATTCAATTGAAAGGAAGTCGTAGCGTTCCTAAATTGGTCTTATTGGATTCATTGCGATATTGTGCAGGGGATACCATTGATTTCACAAAAATCAAATTTCAGGATGTCAACAATACCAACGCGAGTATTAGTTTTCATTACGCCTTTCCATGCAATGCACTCAACAGAATGGATTCAAGCTTCCTGGTTCTCGATCGCGATAGTGTCATTTATCTCAATGCTTCAAATGCCCATTGTGAAGATGCCATTCCGCTAGCATTTAAAATTTCACAAAGAGATCGGGCCATTTTCCAGGACACACAAATTTGTTTCGACGAAGAAATCGATCTCGCTGCATTGCCCTTCACCAGCGTCGGATCTTTCAGTGGCATTCCCGATTTTTATTACTGCACTTCACCGGATACCAACTGCGCAATCAAATCTCCGCTCCTGAAATTACAAAGAGACACTACCATCTTTGCCTATCCATCTTCAGCAAGTTGCCCCGATTTCAGCTATTTTAAAATCGTGGTCAACCCGATACCCTCTTCATCCTTCAGATTGAACAAGCTGGAATATTGTCTGGATGATACCTTGCAATTGGATCTTGCATCCCATGATTCCGTGACCAATATGTTTTTAAAATTTGATAATATCGAATCCCTGATTGGCAATACGTCAAATGTCATACGGTTTGCTCTTAAAGACACCGGAGTGCATATGATTTGTTTGCGTAGTGAACGGCTCAGTTGTACAGACAGTTTGTGTCAACATTTTGAAGTCTTTCCACCTCCGGAAATTCCAATAATTGATTGCATAGCCACGGATAGCAGCATTTTATTCAACTGGAAGTTTCATTCCGATGAAACCTACAGGATCGATGTACTGCAAGGCGGTAATTACACCAGATTGTCAGACACCAGTGCATTCTTTGCAAATTTGAATAGGGGTGAAACCGTGAAAATAAAAGTACGTACGTCCAATCCATATTGCCCTGAAAGAACCAATGAACTAGAATGTCAATCTAAAACCTGTCCTCCGGTTCAACTTGATATTGTCCCTGTCGATACGATTTGCCTGGATGCCATAATGAAACCATTTTTTTTGAATGCAACAACAAATCCCAATCAAACCAATGGTATTTGGCGTTGGCGTGGTCCCGGTATTGTCGATAGTTTAACAGCATTATTTGATCCCCAACTCGCCGGTCCGGGGAATCACAGGATATTCAGTGTGCTGGATCAGAATGGATGCAAGTATTTTGCCAATACTACGATTGTGGTACGTGAAAATCCAATTTCTGATTTTAGTTTGGATAGTGTGGTTTGTCAGGATTCTACTATCAATATTACGTTCAAAGGTTATAAAGCAGATTCAGCTACATTTAATTGGAATCTCGATGGAGGTATTTTTAAATTCATCAATGCAAATCGCGATCTGGAAATAAAATGGAATCAACCAGGTAAGAAATTTTTAAAATTAAAATTAAATCACTACAAATGTTTTAACGAGTCATTCAAAGAAATAGAAGTGCTTGAACCCCTTCCAAAACCTATCATTAATTGTGAATCCACCGATAGCATGATCATATTCAAATGGAATTCAATCAAGAGGGTGAAGAAATATAAAATTGCAATTCTGAAAGGGAACTCTGGCCAGTTCATCGATGATACTACTTTTGTCATTCAAAAACGATTCTTCAATGACAGTTCAAGCATTCAGCTTAGCCTAGAAGATGAAGGGCCTTGCAGTGAGGTCTTGAGTGATGTCATGGATTGCAAATCACCGGATTGCCCGCCAAGAAATCTTTTAGTAGATACGGTTTTGAATTATTGTTTTACAAATCACAAAACAGTTCAATTGAATCAATTCATTAGGGATCCGGTCAAACTATTCAATTGGAGTGGAGATTCTATTCAAAACAATTCAATAAATACCGGAAAATTAAAATCGGGAACCTATCAATACATCATTCACGGAAATGATTTTGGATGCACATATGATGATACATTGAATTTAATTATTCATCCATCGCCTAAGATATTGAGTTTCGATGTTCAAAAAATTCCGTGTGATCCTTTAAACAGAAAAGGTTCAATACGATTTAACCAGGTACGCAGTACGCTGCCTCCAATTTTATATTCTCTGGATGGAATCATTTTTCAATCCAATCCCGAGTTTCAAAATCTTCCCGGTGGATATTATCACTTGTTTGCAAAAGACGTACTCGGCTGCATCGGCGACACTGCATATGATCTTTTAGAGCCTGAAATTCCAGGCCTTGAACTTGGACCTGATCTCAAAGTAGTAAAAGGAACAAGAGTCAATTTATCCGCATTAATCTCTGGATCCTATAAAATTATTGACTGGACTTCTGTTGAAAATCTCAGTTGTTACTCGTGCACCACACCGAGTCTTATACCAAAGGAAACTCTTACCATCTTATGCCTGATCACAAATCAAGATGGATGTACTGCTATAGACTCCATTACCATTAATGTTTTTGAAAATAAAGTTTTTGCACCCAATGCATTTTCACCTAATGGAGACAATATCAATGACGTCTTTACATTTTATGGCAGTGCGCATCTGATTCGCACCCTGGAAATTTTTGATCGCTGGGGAAGCAAAGTATTTTCCAAACAGGATTTTTTACCAAACGGATTGGATCCTGGATGGACCGGCCGATTTAATGATCAGGCGTGTATGCCAGGTGTGTATGTGTATTATGGCATTGTCCAATTTGAAAATGGAGAGGAATTGATTTTGAAAGGGGATGTGACTCTTATTAAATAAGTTATTTTTAGTTGATTTTTTGATCCATCTGATTTACAATTATCAAACCACTATGAATTTTGAAAAATTTCTGATAATCCTCTGCATATTTTTTACCACCTCTGCTTTTAGTACGAATTACTATTTTTCTGAAAGCCTCGGTAATGATTCCTGGAGCGGTACTCTTGCAATCCCTAATAATAATAGGACAGATGGACCGAAGCGGAGTTTGACCGCATTGAACTCCCTAATGAATAATGTTGCGAAACCAGGAGATAGCATTTTTCTGAGAAGAGGGGATCGCTGGACCGGATCTACTGGAATTACAATAGGTGCAGCGCAAGGCACTCCATCAAACTATATCTTCATAGGGGCCTATGGTACAGGAAACAAACCAGTGATTGATAAAACGGGTGCTGGTGAGGTTCTGCTTTGCAGAGCTTCTGCAAATGCTGCTGCTTCCTATCTGAAATTTCAAAATCTTGCATTGACCTCTTCGTCTTCAATTGGCAACAGACCCGTTGGAGCTTATATTAATGAAGCTTTTTACACGTTGCGGCCCCATCATATCATTCTGGACAGTCTTCACATCAGCAATTGTATCAGCGGCATGATTCTATATCAGGAAAACATTGTGGTAGAAAATTGCCTGTTGGAAAAAAATGGAAATGAAGGAACAGGTCATGGAATATTTTCATCAGCCAATCATGTTGTGTTCAGAAATAATGTTCTCGATAGTAACGGCTGTGGTAATTTTTTTGTCCATACGATGTATATCAGTCAATGCACCGATGTATTGTTTGAAGGAAATGAAATTAAAAATGCAGATGATGGACTTAAACTACGCTCTTCCAACGATCTTGTCATAAGAAATAACATCATCCATGACATGTATACTCATACGATACATGTTGGCGGAGATTCAGGCTCCGGAACAAAAAATGTAGTCATCGAAGGAAACCTCTTGTACAATGTCCCTCAAGGCATTGAAATAAAATCAGAATCCGGCGTACAAACACTCTTGAGCGAGAACATCATCATTAGAAACAATATCCTTCCTGCACAAGTCATTGTTTCCAATACCAGCCCGGTAAAAGACATATTCATCTACAACAATCTAATTTACAGCAGCAACAATCAAAATGCCCTATTGTACATGAATGCGGTGAATCCCGTCAACGTTCAAATCAAAAACAACATATTCTATAAAACTACTTCGAATGCAAATCATTCATTGGTAAGTATTTTGTCAACATCAGGATTGACAGGAGTTCGCTTGGATCACAATCTCTATTACTTTCAATCCGGTGGAAACATACTCAGAGTCGGCAACAACAATTATACAACACTGAATTCTTTCCGATCTGCTTTTCCAAATTATGAAATCAATGGACAGCAGGGCAATCCAAATTTTTCAGGGGCTCCCTTAGATTTTCATCTGACTTCTGCGAGCACACTTGCCATTGATAAAGGCGTAGATGCAACGGGTATTGTGCCTATGGATATTGAAGGGATGGCGCGTCCCCTGGATGGTGATGGAATAAACGGTAGCTCATGGGATATAGGACCCTATGAGTATTGTTGCTTTACGGTTTCGTCAGAAACTATTGCACCCAAAAATGAATTTGAAATTTATCCGAATCCTGCCATTGATGAAATTACAATTAATACTTCGAAAGAAACTCCGGAAAAAATAGTAATTATAGACAACTCCGGAAAAATTGCTTTTGAAACCAATCAAACATCAATGCAAAATAATTTCAGTACAAAGCATTTTAATAAAGGGATGTATTTTGTTCTGCTGTTTATGAAGTCTGGAATTATAAGTTCAAAATTGGTTCTGATCAAGTAAACCAAAAATTACATCCGAAATATCCTCTGCCGGATTATGATGATAAGCATTCATGCCAATTTGTTTTGCTCCATTGACATTTTCAATTTTATCATCAATAAATAAAGATTCGCTGGCTTTCAAATTGGAATCTTGTAAAACAAATTGAAAAATTTCCAAATCCGGTTTTCGCATTCCAATTTCAAATGAATAATATGCTTTTTCAAAAAACCGGGATTCGAAATCATGAATGTTATTTTCTTGTGCAAGTTTTTTTCTCACGAATCTTAAATGAGTAATGTTGGTATTGCTCAGTAAAAACAAGCGGTAATTTGATTTGAGCTGGTTCAGGAAATTCTCCCTTGCAATTGGAAAGTCCAACAGCATTGCCGTCCAGGCTTTATAATAAAACTCAGGCTGAAGAACCATTTTCGACCTTCTTTGAAGCCTGTTGAAAAAAGCCTCTTCGGAAATTTCACCTTTTTCGAAAGGGAATAGCACCATTTCATTGAGATCACCACATTTTAATGGATCCAGTATATTTCCTAAAGCCTTATAAGTAGCTGATTCGTCAAGATTTAGTAACACATTTCCAAAATCGAAGATGATATTTTTGATCATTTATTGCGCTTACGAGAGCACAAATATGTAATTTTGCCGACTCTTAATGAAGAAATTCCAAATTGCTAATGCAATTTAAAATCATTACACGCAAACACACACCCAATCTCACTCCGGATTGGTCCCATAGCTCAGTTGGTTAGAGCATCTGACTCATAATCAGAGGGTCCCTGGTTCGAGCCCAGGTGGGACCACAATCCAGTATCAGTATGAAGTGTGGGTGTGAGTTTGTAACAAAAAAGCATAACATCCTGAATGCAATCTATAAAACTAACACTATTAAAAAAATTACAACACTACTGCGCATACCAGGATCGCTGTCACTTTGAAGTCGAACAAAAATTAACTCAGCTCGGTGCAGACAAAGAAACCGCTGCAGAAATTTTTTCAGAACTTTTAGAAGACGGATTTTTAAATGAAGAGCGATTTGCAAGATCTGTAGCGCGTGGTAAATTCAAAATACACCATTGGGGTAAAAATAAAATTATAGCGCATTTGAAAGCCAGGTCTATTTCAGATCCAATGATCCAAGTGGCCTTAACGGAAATTGAAGAAGAA